>CAKTIN010000044.1 GCA_934565775.1 uncultured Oscillospiraceae bacterium | reverse complement strand
CCCTTGTACTGCTTTTCAAAGCTGAGGATGTTCTCGATGGTCGCGCCCCGGAAGCGGTAAATGCTCTGGTCGTCATCGCCCACCACGCAGATGTTCTCATACCGCCCCGCCAGAAGGGAGACCAGCAGATATTGCAGATGGTTGGTATCCTGATACTCGTCCACCACCACATAGCGGAACTTCTTCTGATAATACTGCCGGACCTCCTCGTGCTCCTGCAAGAGCCGGACGGTCAGGACGATAATGTCGTCAAAATCCACGGCGTTGTTGGCCTTCAGCCGCTTCTGATACTCGTCATAGGCCCGGGCGATCTTCTCCAGGCGGAAGTCTCCGCTGGCCGCAGCCGTAACGGCGAATTTTGCAGGATCCTGCTGCTTATCCTTGGCCTTGCCGATCATGGACAGCACGCTCTTCGCCGGGAAGGTCTTATCGTCCAGGCCCATGCCCTTGATGATGTCCTTCATAATCCGCTCGGAGTCCGCCGTGTCGTAAATGGTAAACTGCCGGTCATAGCCCAGCCGGTCGATCTCCCGGCGCAGGATGCGGCAGCAGGCGGAGTGGAAGGTCATGGCCCAGACGTCCTGGGCCTGTTCCCCCACGCTGCGCCCCAGGCGCTCCTTCAGCTCGTTGGCCGCCTTGTTGGTAAAGGTAATGGCAATGATATTCCAGGGGGCAGGCGGGTCCAGGCTGCACAGCGCCTCCGCCCGGTCCTCCCGGGCCCCGGGAGCCAGGCCCTCCAGGTAGGTCACATCCTCCTGGGTCACCGCGTCGGGGCAGTCTGTGCTGTCGCTGGCGCTGCCGTAGCACAGCACGTTGCGGATCCGGTTAATCAGCACGGTGGTCTTACCGCTGCCCGCACCCGCCAGCAAAAGCAGGGGGCCCTGGGTCGTCAGCACCGCCTCCTGCTGCTTTTCATTCAATTGGGAAAACTGCCCGGCAATGTAGCGCCGCCGGGCCGCGCAAAATCGGTCCATCCATTCCTGGGTCATAGGTCCACCTGTTCTCTCTATAGTATGCCTCTATTTTATTACATTTTTCCTCCGGGGTAAAGAGGGCAAAAGCACAAAATCTGCTTTTCCGCCCCCCGCCGCCTTGACGGGCGGCGCTTGTCATGATACCATGGGGAAAAGGAGGCGACGCCATGTCCATGACAGGAGACCTGCTCCGGGGCCATACAGAGGCCATTCTTCTCGCCCAGCTTCTAAAGCAGGACAGCTACGGCTATGAGATCATCAAGCACATCGCGCAGCTCACCGGCGGGACGCTGGAGCTGAAGGAGGCCACCCTCTACACCGCCTTCCGCCGTCTGGAGGCGGCGGGGCTCATCGCCTCCTACTGGTCAAGCTCCGCCTCCGGGACCCGGCGGCGGTATTATACCCTCACCCCTCAGGGCCGGGAAGCCCATGCCCGGCAGGTCCGGGAGTGGGAGCAGACCCGGGCCATTCTGGACCGGCTTTTAGAAGATCCGGAGTAAAATACGCTTCCGGCCGGAATCTCCCCGGCCGGAAGCGTTTCTTTTTGCGATTATTCCACCGTAACGGACTTCGCCAAATTCCTGGGCTTATCCACATCGCAGCCCCGGGCCAAAGCGACAAAATAGGCAAACAGCTGCATGGGGATCACCGTTAGGCTGGGCTGAAGGAGCGGATGGGTCCTGGGGATCAGAAGATAGCGGTCCGCCAGCTGGCGGATCTCCTCTTCCCGGTCCTGCGTGGTAATGGCAAGCACCGTACCGCCTCTGGCCTTCACTTCCTTCATATTCGAGGCGGTCTTGTCAAACAGCGCCCCCACCGTAGCCAGAGCGATCACCAGCGTGCCCTTTTCCACCAGAGAGATCGGGCCGTGCTTGAGCTCCCCGGCCGCGTAGGCCTCCGAATGGATATACGCAATTTCCTTGAGCTTGAGACTTCCCTCCAGGCAGGAGGCGCTATCCAGATTCCGCCCCAGGAAAAGCACGTCCTCCTTTTTGCAGGACTCTCCGGCCAGGGCCTGGAGCCGCTCGATCCATTGGGCCGTCAGCAGCTGCTCCATCTGCTCCGGCAGGGCCTGAAGCCCCTGAAGCACCGCCCGGTACTCCTCCGGCGGCAGCGTCGCCCGCTGCTCGCCCAGGTACAGGGACAGCAGATACAGGACCCCCAGCTGGGTGGAATAGGCCTTCGTGGTCGCAACGGCGATCTCCGGCCCCGCCCAGGTATACAGCACGGCCTGCGCCGCCTTGGAAATGGCGCTGCCTACCACATTGACGATCGCCAGGGTCCGCGCCCCCCGGGCTCCTGCCTCCCGCAGCGCGGCCAGGGTATCCGCCGTCTCTCCGGACTGGCTGATGGCGATCACCAGGACCTCCGGCCCCAGCACCGGGTCTGCATACCGGAATTCCGAGGCCAGCACCGCCTCCGTGGGGATCCGGGCCGTTTTCTCCAGAAGATATTTCCCCACGCACCCGGCGTAGTACGCAGAGCCGCAGGCTGTAATATAAATACGCTGCACCCCCCGGAGCAGCTCCGGCGGCAGCTCCTCCAGGACCACCCGCCCCTCGCGGATCCGGGGGCTGAGAGTATCCCGCAGGGCCTTGGGCTGCTCCTGGATTTCCTTGCGCATGAAGTGGGCGTAGCCGCCCTTTTCCGCGTCCGCCATTTCCCAGGTGATCTCCTCCGGCTTTTTCTCGATCTCCCAGCCCATGGCATTGTAAAACCGCGCATCCCCTGCCCGGAACACCACCATGTCCCCGTCGTCCAGGTAAACCACCCTCCGGGTATACTTGAGAATCGCGGGAACATCCGAGGCAATGAAGTTCTCCCCCTGGCCAAAGCCGAAGATCAGGGGGCTGTCCTTTTTCACCGCCAGAATCCGCTCCGGGTCCTCATCGCACAGCACCCCCATGGCGTAGCTGCCGGTCATTCTGGCCTCGGCCAGGCGCACGGCCTCCTGGAGCTCCCCGGTCTGCTCGTAATAGAATTCGATGAGATTCGCCGCGACCTCCGTGTCCGTCTCCGACTGGAAGGTCTTGCCCCGGGCCGTCAGATAGTCCCGGAGGAACAGATAGTTTTCAATGATCCCGTTATGCACCACGCTGATATGTCCGTTGGTGGACACATGAGGGTGGGAATTGGTCTCCGACGGCTCTCCGTGGGTGGCCCAGCGGGTGTGGCCGATACCCACGGTCCCGGGCAGGGTCTGCCCCTGCTTCGTCAGCGCCGCCAGGGCCGCCAGGCGGCCCTTCACCTTCTCCACCTCGAACCCCTTTTCTCCCAGGATGCACAGCCCCGCAGAGTCATAGCCCCGGTATTCCAGCTTGGCAAGCCCCTCCAGCAAAATAGGCGCCGCCTGGCGCTTGCCCGCATATCCAACAATTCCGCACATGGTTTTCGCTCCAATCTGCCCCGGCTCCTGCCGCGGCGGTTCGTTTATCCCCCGGCTGTTCCGCCGGGTAGTTTCATTATAGCGTATTTCTGTATCATTTTCAACTTAAATTTTATCATTTTCAATCCTCTCGGAGAATTCAGTTGAAAATGGAACCGATTTTTCTCTTCTCTCCCCGGCGGCTCCCCTGCCTCCTCTCTTTTTTCTTGCAAAACCCGGGGGAATTTGCTAAAATAATATACTTAGAGAAGTAGCCTCTTCAGAGGCCCATGGAGGGATTGCCTTGAACCAGAAAACCACTGTCATCACCAGAGCGCAGCTGGACGCCCAGAGCGCCCTTTGCGCAGAGATTCGCCAGTATTGGCTCAGCCGGGGCCAGACGCCCCTGGCCTATGTGGAAACCTACGGCTGCCAGCAAAACGAGGCGGACTCCGAGCGTCTGCGGGGGATGCTGGTGGAGTGCGGCTATCAGATCGCGGAGCAGGCCGAGGGGGCAGATGTGGTGATCCTCAACACCTGCGCCATCCGGGAGCACGCCGAGCAGCGGGTGTTCGGCAACCTGGGCACCCTGACCCATACCAAGCGCCGCCACCCCGGGCAGAAGATTTTTGTCTGCGGGTGCATGATGGGCGAGCCCACCGTGACTGAGCGTATCAGAAAAAGCTACCCCCATGTGGACGGCGTTTTTTCCACCCACCATCTGTGGGAGTTTCCCCAGCACCTGCACCGGGTGCTGCTGACCGGCAAGCGGGTGTTCTCCGTTGCCGATGAGGCCGGGTC
Source organism: uncultured Oscillospiraceae bacterium (assembly GCA_934565775.1). Taxonomy (GTDB): domain Bacteria; phylum Bacillota; class Clostridia; order Oscillospirales; family Oscillospiraceae; genus Faecousia. The sequence continues at coordinate 10,716 of CAKTIN010000044.1, read as the reverse complement.
CATTGCGGAGGGCATTCCCGTGGTCCGGGGCAACCGGCTGAAGGCCTGGGTCTCCATTATGTACGGCTGCAACAATTTCTGCTCCTACTGCATTGTGCCCTATGTCCGGGGCCGGGAGCGGAGCCGCCAGCCGGAGGACGTGGTGGCGGAGTGCCGCTGCCTGATCGAGCAGGGCTATAAGGACATCACCCTTCTGGGGCAGAATGTCAATTCCTATGGCAAGGACCTGGACCGGGGGGTGGATTTCTCCGACCTGCTAGCCCAGATTGCTCAGCTCCCGGGGGAATTCCTTCTGCGGTTCATGACCAGCCATCCCCGGGACGCAGGGGAAAAGCTCTTTGCCACCATGGCCGCCTATCCCAAAATCGCAAAGCAGCTTCATCTCCCCTTCCAATCCGGCAGCGACCGGGTCCTGAAGGCCATGAACCGGCACTATGACCGGGCGCACTATCTGGATCTGGTGCATCAGGCCCGGGCGGCCATGCCGGAGCTGGTGCTCACCTCGGACGTGATCGTCGGCTTCCCCAACGAAACGGAGGAGGAGTTCCAGGACACCCTCAGCCTCATCCGGGAGGTGGGCTACGACGCGCTGTTCACCTTTATCTATTCGCCCCGCCCCGGAACCCCGGCGGCCAAAATCGAGGATCTGACCCCGAAAGCAGAAAAGAACGACCGGTTCGACCGGCTCTGCGCCCTGCAAAACGAGATCTCCGAGGCCCGGCACCGGGCCTATGTGGGCAGGACGCTCCGGGTTTTGATCGACGGACAGGAGGACAATCTGCTCACCGCCCGGACCGAGGGCGGACGTCTGGTGCGCCTGCCCGGGGACCCGGCATGGATCGGAGCATTCAAAAACGTCACCATTACCGGCTCCACCACCTGGAGCCTCACCGGCGAGGCCGCCGAATAAGGGAAAGGAAGGATCGCCATGGCTGAGATTACCCCCATGATGCGCCAATACCTGGAGGTCAAGGAGCGCAACAAGGACTGCATTCTTTTCTTCCGCCTGGGGGATTTCTATGAAATGTTCGCCGAGGACGCCAAGCTGGCCTCCAAGGAGCTGGACCTGACCCTCACCACCCGGGACCGGAGCAAGGCGAAGGAGGATCAGGTGCCCATGTGCGGCGTGCCCTATCACTCGGCGGAGGCCTACATTGCCCGCCTGGTGGCCAAGGGCTATAAGGTCGCCATTTGCGAGCAGACCGAGGACCCCGCCACGGCGAAGGGGCTGGTGGACCGGGATATTGTGCGGATCGTTACCCCCGGCACAGTCACGGAGAGCTCCATGCTGGACGAGAGCCGGAACAATTACATGGCCTGCCTGTTCGGCCGGAAGGGGCAGTACGGCCTTGCCTTCTGCGACGTCTCCACCGGCGCGTTTTATGCCACCGTATGCCAGGGGCCTGAGGCCGTGGCCCGGGCTGCGGCGGAGCTGGGGCGCTTTTCCCCTGCGGAGGTCCTCCGGGGCGGCGAGAGGGTGGACGATCCCCTGCTGAACGAGGCCCTGTTTCAGCGGCTGAGCTGCTGCGTGGACGAGGGCAAGCCGGAGCAATTTGACCCGGACTGCGCCGCCTCTCTGCTGGAGCGGCACTTTGGGCAGAGCCTCAGCCAGCTGGGCATCGCCGGGGTGGACGCGGCGGTCTGCGCCTGCGGCGCGCTGCTGCAAACCCTCCTGGATCTGCAAAAGAACGACCTGAGCCATATCCGGCAGTTGCAATTCTACACCACCGGCCGTTTCCTGGAGCTGGACCTGAACACCCGGCGGAATCTGGAGCTGACGGAGACCCTCCGGGGCAAGGACAAGCGCGGGAGCCTGCTGTGGGTGCTGGACAAGACCAAGACCGCCATGGGCGGGCGGCTCCTGCGGAGCTGGATGGAAAAGCCCCTGCTGGACCCCCTTGAGATCGGCAAGCGGCAGGCCGCCGTGGAGGAGCTGGTGCAGCAGCCCGTAGCCCGTGGGACCCTTACGGACCAGCTAAAGGAAATTTCCGACCTGGAGCGGGTCATGACACGCATCGTCACCGGCTCCGCCAACGGGCGGGACCTGGTGAGCCTGTCCCAGGGCTGCCGGGCGCTGCCCGGGCTGAAGGACGAGCTGGGCCGGCTGGAGGCCCCCATGCTCCGAAAGCTCTGGGAGCAGATCGACACGCTGGAGGATTGCACCGCCCTCATTGACCGGACCATCGTGGACGAGCCCCCCTTTACCGTCCGGGAGGGCAACCTGATCCGCCCCGGCGCAGACGAAGAATGCGACCGCCTCCGGGATATTATGAACGGCGGCACGGGCACCATTGCAGGCATTGAGGCAGAGGAGCGGGAAAAGACCGGAATCCGCACTCTGAAGGTAGGCTATAACCGGGTTTTCGGCTATTATATTGAAGTTTCCAAATCCTTTGCCGGTCAGGTGCCGGATACCTATATCCGCAAGCAGACCCTTGTAAACTGCGAGCGCTACATCACCCCGGAGCTCAAGGAGCTGGAATCCACCATTCTCACGGCCAAGGACCGGATCGTGGCCCTGGAGTACCAGATCTTCACCCGGCTGCGGGAGCATATCGCCCAGCAGGCCCTCCGGGTGCAGGCCACCGCTGCCGCCGTTGCGGCGGCGGACGTGCTGTGCTCCCTGGCCACCGTGGCCGCGCAGCGGGGCTATTGCCGCCCGGAGATCACCGCCGGGCAGGAGATCGTCATCCGGGAGGGCCGCCACCCCGTGGTGGAGCAGATGCTCAAGGGCTCCCTCTTCGTCCCCAACGATACGGAGCTGGGCGTCTCCGGCACCCAGGTCGCCATTATCACCGGCCCCAATATGGCCGGTAAATCCACCTATATGCGACAGGTCGCCCTGATGGTCATTCTGGCCCAGATGGGCTCCTTTGTCCCCGCCCGCTCTGCCCGCATGGGCATTGTGGACCGGGTGTTTACCCGGATCGGCGCCAGCGACGACCTGGCCTCCGGCCAGTCCACATTTATGGTGGAGATGTCCGAGGTGGCCCAGATTCTGGAGCACGCCACCGCGAAAAGTCTGCTCATTCTCGACGAGATCGGCCGGGGCACCAGCACCTTTGACGGCATGGCCATTGCCCGGGCGGTGCTGGAGCACGCAGCCAATCCCAAAAAGCTGGGGGCCAAAACTCTGTTTGCCACCCATTATCATGAGCTGACGGACATTGAGGCGGAGCTGCCCAATGTGAAAAATTACAACATCGCCGTAAAAAAGCGGGGCGGCGACATGATCTTCCTGCGGAAGATCGTCCCCGGCGCCGCAGACGATTCCTATGGCGTAGAGGTGGCCAAGCTGGCCGGTCTCCCCGCCTCGGTCATTGCCCGGGCCCGGCAGCTGCTGAAGGAGCTGGAGGCATCCTGCCGCCGCCCCCGCTCCCCAGGAGGACCAGGTGTCCCTGCTGGATATGCGGGCCCAGGCCGTCTGCGCCAAGCTGGAGCAGACCACCGTGGAGACCCTTACGCCCATTGAGGCGATGAACCTGCTGTATCAGCTGAAGCAAATGCTGTAAGGAGTTCTCATATGGCAAAAAAGAAGGACATTTCTCCGAATTTAGACAAGAAAGAGCTGCTGTGGGGCTGGGTCTACACGATCTTTTCCATGCTGGCTCTGCCCCCCCTGCTTCGGGACGGGATGGCCCTGCTGCACATCTCCACAGCGGGAGACATTGGCGCCGCCCGGCTGAATTTTTGCTACTTTACCCTGAATTTTCTTGTGACGCTCTTCCTGTTCCACCGGTTCCTGGCAAATAATCTGTCGGTTGTTGGCAAACGCTTCTGGGATTTCGTGGAAAGCGTCATTCTCGGCCTGGTTTTTGCCTTCGCCGGGACCTTCCTGCTGCAATACCTGGTGGGCTGGCTGAAGCCCGGGCTGGGCAATCTGAACGACCAGACCGTGGCCTCTATGGTCTACGCCCGGAAGGCGCTCATGCTGCTGGGGACGGCCGTCTTTGCGCCGGTAGCCGAGGAGTGCATTTACCGGGGGCTCATTTTCCGGGCCCTGCACAGCAAGAGCCGCTTCCTGGCCTATGCCCTGTCCATTCTGGCCTTTTCCGCCGTCCATGTGCTGGGGAGCATTGGGAAACTGGACCTGGCCAGTCTGCTGCTCACCGCCGTGCAATATCTCCCCGCCGGGGCCGCGCTGGCCTGGAGCTATGAGCGGGGCGGCTCCATCTTTACCCCCATGGTGATCCATGCGGTTTTCAATCTGCGCAGTTATCTGGCGCTCTTTTAAGAGGTGATCTTCATGCCGAAAATTCAGCAGCTCTCCGCCCATGTGGCAAACCTGATCGCCGCAGGGGAGGTGGTGGAGCGTCCCGGCTCCGTGGTGAAGGAGCTTTTGGAAAACGCCGTAGACGCCGGTGCCTCCCAGGTGGCCGTCGAGCTTCAGGATGGGGGCATGACCTTCCTGCGGGTGACGGACAACGGCTGCGGCATGACCCCGGAGGACGCCCGGATCGCCTTCCTGCGCCACGCCACCTCCAAGCTCCGCACGGAGGAGGACCTGGCCGCCATTGGCACCATGGGCTTCCGGGGCGAGGCCTTGGCCGCCATTGCCTCCGTCTCCCGCATCGACCTCCTGACCAAAACCGCCGGGAGCCTCGCCGGGACCAGCCTCCATCTGGACGCCGGTCAGATCACGGAGGAATCCGAGGCCGGCTGCCCGGAGGGCACCACCATCATTGTGCGAAATCTGTTCTACAACACCCCCGCCCGGATGAAATTCATGAAGTCCGACTCCGTAGAGGGCTCCTTTGCCACGGGGGTCGTGCAAAAACAGGCCATGGCCCACCCCCAGGTGGCCTTCCGCCTGCTCCGGGACGGAAAGGAGATTCTGAACACCCCGGGAGACGGGAAGCTCCTGTCCGCCATTTACGCCGTTCTGGGGCGGGAGGCGGCGTCCATGATCCCCGTGGACAGCCACTGGGAGAAAACCGCCGTCACCGGCTATGTCTCCAAGCCCACGGACGCCCGGGCCAACCGGGCCTTTCAGCTTTTCTTTGTCAACGGGCGGCCGGTGAAGTCCAAGCTGCTTCAGGCCGCTCTGGAGGAGGCCTACCGCAATCAGATCATGGTGGGCCGGTTCCCCTCCTGCGTGCTGCACATCACCCTGCCGCCTAACGCCGTGGACGTGAACGTCCACCCCGCGAAAACAGAAGTCAAATTCCTGGCGGAGCGGAGCGTCTTTGACTGCGTACACTACGGCGTTCTGGCCGCCCTGAAAAAAACGGCAGACCGGCCTGCGGTCCATTTCCCCGGGAGCAAGCCCGAGCCCGCCCCTGTGCAGGCCTCTCCCGCCGCTCCCCGGCAGGAGAATTTCTTCCGTACCATGACCGCCCAGGAATACAAAAGCTTTGCCGCCGCCCTGGCGGAGGCTCCGAAGCCTGAGCCCGTTGCCGCCCGGCAGACTGCCGCCGTCCTGGAGCGGGAGCAGCAGCCGGTCCTGGCCCAGCGGCCCATGGTCCCCGTCTCCGCCCGGCAGGCGCCCGTCCCCGCAGTAATTCCGCCCGCACCCGCCCCTGCGGCGGCTGCTCCCGCAATGCCGAAGCCGGTATCCGCGCCAAAGCCCGCGCCGGTACCGTCCCCCGCCCCCGAAGCGGAGCCCGAGCAGGCCGCTCTGGAGCTGCCCCAGGTCCCGGCCTATCGGATCGTGGGGGAGCTGTTCCGCTGCTATATCCTGGTGGAGCAGGGGCAGACCGCCTATTTGATCGACAAGCACGCCGCCCACGAGCGGATCCTTTTTGATAAGCTCCGGTCCGGTCCCCGGCAGATCGCCTCGCAAAGCCTGCTGATCCCCGTGACCTGCACTCTGGGGGAGGAGGCCGCAGCCATCCTCCTGGCCAACCGTCCCCTGCTGGACGAGCTGGGCTATGAGGCGGAGGAATTCGGGGAGGGCACCCTGGCCATCCGCCGGATCCCCATGGACCTGGCCGCAGAGCAGGCCTCCGAGACCCTGGCCCAGCTGGCTAACGACCTGCTGGAGGGCCGCCGGGAGGACCGGGACACCCTGCGGGACAATCTGCTCCATACCATCGCCTGCAAGGCCGCCATAAAGGGCGGCTGGCGCACGGATCCCCGGGAGCTGGAGGCCCTGGTGCAGCAGGTCATGAGCCGGGAGGAGCTGAAATACTGCCCCCACGGCAGGCCCATCTGCATCCAGCTCTCCCAAGGCCAGCTGGACCGGCAGTTCAAGCGGTAAGCCCATGGAGCGGATTATTTGTATCGCCGGACCCACTGCCTCCGGCAAGACGGAGCTGGCAGTGGCCCTGGCCGAGGCTCTGAACGGAGAGGTTCTGTCCTGCGATTCCATGCAGGTCTACCGCTCCATGGACATCGGCACGGCAAAGCCCACGCCGGAGGAGCGCCGGGGCATCGTCCACCATATGCTGGACGTAGCGGAGCCCTGGGAGAGCTACTCCGTGGGGCAGTATGTGGCCCAGGCCGAGCCGATTTTGCAGTCCATTCTCCGGCGGGGAAAGACCGCCCTGGTGGCCGGGGGCACGGGGCTGTATATGGACGCCCTGATCCGGGGCAACGCCTTCGCCCCCTGCCCCTCTACCGGCGTGCGGGAGGCTTTGGAGGCCCAGGCCCGGCAGCAGGGCATTGCGCCGCTGCTGGAGCGGCTCCGGGCCGTGGACCCGGAAAGCGCCGCACGGCTCCATCCCTCCGACGAAAAGCGGATCCTCCGCGCCCTGGAGGTCTATCTGGAAACAGGAAAAACCATCACGCAGCACAACCGGGAGACGCAGGCCCTGCCGCCCCGGCATGAGGCCGTCTGGATCGGCCTGGATTATGTCAACCGCTCCACACTATATGCCCGCATCGATCTCCGGGTGGACCGGATGCTGGAGGCGGGGCTGCTCCGGGAGATCCAGGGGCTGCTGGCCCGGGGCGTCCCGGACAGCGCCACGGCCCTTCAGGCCATCGGCTATAAGGAGCCCCTGGCTGCTCTGCGGGGCCAATGCACCATGGAGCAGGCCGTTGCCCAGATCAAGCAGTCCTCCCGGCGGTACGCCAAGCGGCAGCTCACCTGGTTTCGCCGGAATCCCGGCATGAACTGGCTGCCTCGGGGCGATGAGGAAAATTTCTCCAGCATTTACTCCCGGGCTGTCGGGGTTATTCCCTTTTTCGACAGGTGAGCCGTGCTAAGATGTATGTATCCCAAAGAAAGAAGGAGTACATATGTCAGACATTATCAACCTGCAAGACACATTTCTCTCGGAGGTCCGGGCGGGAAAGCTCCCCGTCACCGTGTTCCTCATGAACGGCTTCCAGCTGCGGGGCGTCATCTCGGGCTTTGACAGCTTTATGGTGGTTCTGGTCACCGACGGCAAACAGCAGTTCATTTACAAGCACGCGATCTCCACCATTACCCCCACCCGGCCGGTGAAGGCCGGAACCATGGGCTGACGGCCGCCGTCTGCCCGCAAAGGAGAACCCATGAAACAGGGCAGACCGTATTTGAAGATCATCCTGCTGGTTTTGGCGCTGATGATCACAAGCTATCTCCTATTCAGCATTTTTTCCTCTATGGACCGGGGCCGTGCTACGGTTCGGGCGGCGATCTTTACCACCTCGGAGGCAGAGGAGGTCTCCGGCTTTATCGTCCGCCGGGAGCAGCGGATTCCCGGCGCAGGGGGGATTGTCTATCCCCTGCGCACCGAGGGCGAGAAGGTGGCCAACGGCGCTTCCGTGGCGCTGCGCCTGCAAAACGCCGCTCTGGCAGAGACGCTGACCCGTCTTGAGCAGCTGGAGCAGGAGCAGAGCCAGCTCCAGCTGGCTCTGGAGGACCAGACCGAATACGGTGACCGGCAGTCTGCGGAGGCGCGGACCGGCCAGGCCATCGCCGCCTTTCTGACCCGGAGCGCCCAGGGCGAGCTGGCTGCGGCTGAGGAGACCGGAGCCGGCCTGAAGGCCCTGATCCTTCGGCAAACCGCCGGGCAGTCCGACCCGGCGGCCATGCGGCGGCAGCTCAATGAGCTGACAGAGACCATTGCCAGCCTACAGGAGCAGATCGCCGCCGGGACCGCCGCCATTCCCGCCCCGGCCTCGGGCTATTACTCCGCCGCCGCAGACGGCCTGGAGAGCATTCTCACCCCGGAGGCCCTGGCGGCAATGACGCCGGAGGCGCTCACGGAGCTGCTCGGCCGGGATGACGAAAGCGGTGCCCAGAGCGTTGGGCGGCTGATCACCTCGGATACCTGGTACTTTACCGCCGTGGCGGATACGGAAGCGCTGTCCGGCCTGCATCCGGGCAGCACGGTAACCGTGTCCTTCCAGGGAGCCTTTCACCGGGAGCTGGATATGGAGATCACTACCATGAACCGGAACCGGGAGGGCAAGACCCTCCTGGTCCTGTCCAGTCCGAACTTTCTCTCGGAGGTCTCCGCACTGCGCCGCCAGAGCGCACAGATCGTGTTCCGCTCCTACTCCGGCCTGCGGGTACCCAAGGAGGCCATCTGCTTCAGCGAGGAGGAGGGCAGCGCCGGGGTCTATGTGCTGGAGGGCGCAAAGGTCCGGTGGAAAAACGTGACGCTCCTGTATGACGGCGGGGAATACTACGTCGTCCAGCTGGACAAAAGCAGCACGCTGAATCTCTGGCCGGAGGATGAGATCCTGCTGGATACCAACGGCCTAACGGACGGCACTCTGGTCTCCTGAGGGCCTTAATTGGGCTCTGTTCCCCCACGGATTCCCATTTTTTCGAAATCATCAAAGAATTATGCAGATTTTTTCAAGATTTGTGCAACCTTTTTGTTGACATAAGGCGAAAAAAAGAGGATAATGTATCTATGGTGCAGCCACCCGGCCGGCGCTTGTCTTTTTGCGGGCGAAGCGGGGCGGCAGAATGATCCGCATCGGTGCCGCAATTTTTCGGGCCACGGAACGACCATCCCGATTGAAATAGATAGTAGGAGGATACACTAGAATGAAACTGTGGGATGATATTAAGAAATGGGCAAAGCCTTACTCCGACGAGGAGGAGGACGAATATTACGATGACGATTACGAAGAAGAGGAAGCTCCCGCCGACGGCGGCGACGACCTGTTCCAGGACGATGAGCCCGCTCCTTCCCCCGCCCCCTCCCGCCGGTCCTCTCGCCGGTCCTCTGAGCCTGTGAGCTCCTATTCCGCCGAGCAGCCCCGGTCCACCAGCCGGGTCGTGAACCTCAGCAATGCGGGCACCCAACTTCAGGTCGTTCTGGTGCGGCCGGAGAGCTTTGACTGTGTGTCCGATCTGTGCATGAAGCTGCGGGACCGCCAGGCTCTGCTGCTGAATCTGGAGCAGACCGATAAGAGCACCGCCCGCCGCGTAGTGGATTTCCTCTCCGGCAGCGCCTACGCTCTGGATGGCAAGATCAAGAAGGTCGCCAGCGCCGCCTATCTGATCACCCCGTACAATGTAGAGATCGTGGGGGATCTGGCAGATAAGCTGGAGAACAGCGGAATCTACAACTAAACGCCAATACAGATAGAGAGGGAACCGTTATGTTTACACCGCAGCAATTGGATCAGATTTCCTTTGATAAGGCCGTCTTTGGCGGCTATGACATGGAATCCGTGGATGAATTTCTGGAGCCTCTGATTCAGGACTATGAGACCCTTTATAAAGAGAACGCAACGCTGAAGAGCAAGATGCGCGTTCTGGTGGATAAGCTGGAGGAGTACCGCAAAAACGAGGGCAGCGTGCGCGACACGCTCCTGTCCGCCCAGCGGACCAGCGAGGCCATGGTCCGGGACGCCGAGGCCAAGTGCCTGCAAATGCTCAACGCCGCAGAGGCCAACGCCAACGCGAAGGCTGCCGCCGCACAGGCTGCCGCTCCCGCCCCTGCCCCCGCTCCGGCCCCCGTTGTGGTGGTGGATCACGGGAAGCTGGCCGAGACCGCCAAGGGGATCGCCGCCGTAGAGCAGGAGCTCTCCGCCTGCCTGGAGAAGCTGCACGCCCTCCAGACCGCCGCAGAGGCTGCCGGAGCCGCCGCCCCTGCCGCCCCCGTCTCCACCGCCACCGGGTCCATGCCCGAGATTGGCAAGGGAGACAGCCCCGACGATCTGGCGGACGCCATTTCTCAGAGCATGGAGCGTCTGGTGGGCAGCGAGCCTGATGTGGCCCCCCGTCCCGCCGTCCGCCCCACGATCTCCGAGAGCACCACGGCGAAATTCGCCAATCTGCAATTCGGTAAGAATTACGATCCCACGAAATAAAGCTTTCTTCATATTCCCATGCTGAGATGAGGACAAGCGGAGGCCTTCCCCGCCTTCAGAGAGCTGCCGGCCGGTGCGAGGCAGCGGCGCAGACCTTCCGTATCCCCTCGGAGCAGCTCTCCGAACCCCGAAGCCTCGGGCAGTAGGCAGAGCCGGCCGGCGGCCGATAGCCCGCCCCCAAGTGCCGGGCCTTGCCCGGAATAAGAGTGGTACCGCAGAGGATCCCCTTTGTCTCTTAAGACAGGGGGTCCTCTTTTTAATACTTTTTCGGAGGAAAAGACCATGGAATACAAAAATACCATCATCACCCCCAAGACGGACTTCCCCATGAAGGCCGGTCTGCCCCGGCGGGAGCCGGATATGCTGGCCCGGTGGAATGAGGAGGGGCTTTACGCCTCCATGCTGGAAAAGAACAAGGACCTGCCTCCCTTCGTGCTGCATGACGGCCCTCCCTTCTCCAACGGGAACATCCACATGGGTCATGCCCTGAACAAGGCCCTGAAGGACTTCATC
>CAKTIN010000043.1 GCA_934565775.1 uncultured Oscillospiraceae bacterium | reverse complement strand
AGCTCAAATCGACAAGGCACTGTCCGCCGATATGGGCTGACCCAAGATTTTTAGAAAGTGTCTGTGATGAAGGAAAAACGTTGTAAGCCGGCAGACATTCTGCGCACCATTGCATCGCCTCTGGCAAGCAAGCACCTATACTATTGAAATGGCCTTTGAAGGCGAAACCGGAGCTTCGGAGGGGTGTTCATCCTTGAGCACCCCTGCTCCACCATAAGTCCACCGTAATTTTGATCGAATTATGGTGGGCTTTTTCTTGTTTTACAAGCTGCATTATGGTACAATGATTTCGCAAAATCGAAATTTGGCAGCAGCAATCATGAATAGGGGGAGCTACAATGCGGCTAGATGGATATGGCTTGTTTGTTAAAGACATGGCAAAAATGATTCGTTTTTATCGAGATGTTTTGGAATTTGAAATCAAAGAAGACGAGAACACAGACAATGTTTACTTATTGAAAGATGGCACTCTCTTTTTGCTTTACGGGAGAAAGGATTTTGAAAAGCTCACCGGCAAAAAATATGAATACCTTACGGGAATAAATGCACACTCTGAAATGGCATTGTATGTTGACACCTATGAGGACGTTGACCTACAATACGAAAAAGCAATTGCCCACGGTGCCACTTCTTTATTAGCGCCTACTACCGAGCCTTGGGGGCAAAGAACCTGCTTTATTGCCGACCCAGAAGGAAACATCATTGAGATTGGTTCCTGGAATAAACCATATGCGGAAAAGGATCTATGAGATTGATAGATTTAAGCCTGTCGGGCGTAGCGTAACCATATGCTTTTCTCCAATTGGGGCGCAATCGGTGAAAGCCGCCCCCTAAACCAAGGATTACACCTCCTTAGCAAGTTTTTATCATAATTACGGTTTTGCGCCACCCGTGAAAAAGCAAGCCGGTTCCCATGAGAAATGTGCTCAGTTTTTTCTCCGAAATGTCTGCCTCCCCAAAAGGATTCTGCTGTCCTCCGGGGGGCTTTTGCAGCACAATCTCCACAGAGCCAGGCTGCAGTTCCTTCAAAAGGACAAAGAGAAAGAGCGATTTGCTTTCTCAGACCTACGGCTACTAGGCCTTGGTGGAGAAAGCAATCGCTCTTACTAAGAGAATAGCACAAAATTCGGAAATATGCAAGCAAAATTTCACGAATTCGCATCCGCCCTTTTGCCCCCTGGCGGGAGAATCCCTGGCATTTTCTCCGAGAATGTGCTATACTCTTCCTATCAGGTCTGGTCCTTCAGCTGCCGGGCGTCCCCGCCGGCATCCAGGAACATCTCCCGGTAAGCTGCGGCCAGCTCCTTCTTCCCCAGGCCCCGGGCCGCCAGAACCGCCAGGCGCATGGCATGAAGCTGAGTGGGATCCCGCTCCAGCGCCTGCTGGGCATAGCGCAAGGCCTCTTCCGTCCGCCCCTGGCGCAGGCGCAGGTCTGCCAGACAAATCGCCGGATACGGCAGGGCCTCATCGTCCCGGTCTGCCCGGAGGAATGCCTCCTCCGCCTCGTTCTGCTTGCCCTGGCGCAGGAGAATACGGCCCAGGTTGGTCCGGGCCATGGCGTGAGCCGGGTCCCGCTGCAGGATTCGCCGGTACAGCGGCAGGGCCATCTCATCCCGCTTCTCCGCAGTATACACCGCGCCCAGGAAAAATTCCACTGCGTTCTGCTCCTCCGGCCCGGTGCATTTGGGCAGCAGCCCCATCAGCTGGGCCTCCGCCTGGGCATAGGCCCGGGTCTGGAAGCGGTGAATGGTGGACAGCAGCGCCGCCCGGCTGGACAGATCCGCCGCGAAAGCGCCCCGGATCAGGTCGCCGTACAGCGCCTCGCCATTTTCCTGGTGAGACCGGCGGCCGGAGGTCAGGCGGCCCAGCAGAAACGCCGTCACAATACACAGCAGCACCATGCGGATCACGCCCCGTTCCTGGGGCTCTCCTCCCCGGATCAGATCCAGGACCATAAAGCCCAGAACCGCCGCCAGCAGCAGCCCCAGGACCGCTCCCACCAGGACCCGGGAGCCCCGGCTCTTATTCCGCATCATCGCTTAAGCGCAGGGAGCGCAGGGTCGTGGCGGTATCCGCCAAAAGGCGCTTGCTGCCGGAGGCGGCAGTGCGCAGCTGCTCCAGATCGGCGCACACCTGCGCCTGGGCCTGGGAGGTCTCCTCCATGCTCTCGTCCAGCCGGGCAGTGAGGTCCGCGATCAGGCCGTTCATCTGGTCAAAGGCCCGGGCGGCCCGGGCCTTCGCCAGGCGCTCCGCCTGCTCCGCCCGGCGGTAAGCCTCCAGCTCCTGGGAGGTCCAATCCTCGCAGACGGGCTGCGCCGGCTGGGCCTTCAATGCCTCCAGCTCGCCCCTGAGGGTCTCCCGCTCCTCACGCAGGGCGCGATTCTCCTCTCGCAGAGCCTGCACCGTCTCATCCTGCGCGGAGGTCTCCTCCAGCTGCCGGGCCAGCTCCGCCCGCTGGGCCTGAGCCTCAGCCTTCTCGGCCTCCAGGCGCTCGGCGTTCTCCCGGGCCGTCTGCGCGGAAGCCCGCTCTTCCTCCAGCTCCCGGCGCAGGTGCTGGACCTCATCGCGCTGGGCGGCCATGGCGTTGTCATGCTGGGCGTTGGCCGTTTCGATATACCGCACCACGTCATCCCGGTTAAACCCGTGGAAGGCCGTGCGGAAGCTCTGCAAATTCGTCATTTTTTCTTCCCTCCGCTACAAATAACAGGGTTTTTTGCTAAACTTCATTATACCATAGTATTTTGGGAAAAACAACAGAAAAAACGCCCGAATCGGCGTTTAGGAGGTTTTATGGAACAGCTTTGTGCAATTGTCTCCGGGGGAGAGCCCGGGCCGCTGACCGGGATCGACCGTGCGTCCATGGTAATTGCCTGCGACAAGGGCTGCCTCTATTTGCAGCAGGCCGGTATCCGGCCGGGGCTGTTTGTGGGAGATTTTGACTCTTTTCCCGGGCCGCTCCCCGGGGAAATTCCCGTTCTGGACCTGCCCCGAGAGAAGGACGACACGGACACCATGGCCGCCATGCGCTGGGCCCTGGCCCACGGCTATGGGGAAATCTATCTCTACTGTGCCCTGGGCGGGCGGCTGGATCATCTTTTGGGGAATTTACAGGCCGGGGCCTTCGCCGTGGAGCGCGGGGCCCGGGTAACGATCCTTGGGGCGCGGGACACTCTCTATCTCTTGGGCAGCGGCAGCCTGACCCTGCCTCCGCAGCCGGGCCGGTCTCTCTCCCTGCTCAGCCTCAGCGACCGCTGCACGGGGGTGACCATTCAAGGCGTAAAATACCCCCTGGTAAATGCCGAGCTGACCAACCGCTTCCCCATCGGGGTCAGCAACGAGTGGGAATCGACGGCGGAGCTCTCCGTGCAGGCCGGGATCCTTGCCGTCCTGCTCTCTGAAACGTGACAGGAGCCCTGCCGCATCCCATGCGGCAGGGCTTTTCAAACGGGGTCTTATCTGGTATAATAATGGCACCTTATGAGAAAAGGAGTCGTATGAATGAAAGCGCTGCTTATCAACGGAAGTCCCCATGCCACGGGCTGCACCTATACCGCCCTGGCCGAGCTCCAGGGCACGCTGGAGGCGGAGGGCATCGAAACCGAGCTCATCCATGTGGGCCATCAGGACATCCACGGCTGCATCGCCTGCGGCAAATGCCGGGAGCTGGGCCGGTGCGTCTTTGACGACGCCGTCAACCGGGTCGCCCCGAAGCTGGCCGAGGCGGACGGGTTCGTCATCGGTGCGCCGGTGTATTACGCCTCCCCCGCCGGCGGCGCGATTGCCTTTCTGGACCGGCTGTTTTACAGCACCGCAGGCGTAGACAAGACCATGAAGGTCGGCGCGGCCGTGGTCTCCTGCCGCCGGGGCGGCAACACCTCCTCCTTTGACGTGCTGAACAAATACTTTTCCATCAACTCTATGCCCATTGCCAGCAGCCAGTATTGGAACATGGTCTACGGCAACACCCCCCAGGAGGTCCTTGCGGACCGGGAAGGTCTGCAAACCATGCGGACGTTGGGCCGAAATATGGCGTTTTTGATGAAGAGCATTCAGCTTGGGAAAGAAGCCCTGGGCCTCCCGGAAAAGGAACCCCATCTCATCACCAGCTTCCACCACTAAAAACGTCCTCCGGCGGGGAATCCCGCCGGAGGGCCTTTTCAAAATCCATTTTAGATGCGGGCAACGCCGGTGCGCCGGGCCGCCTCCGCCACCGCCTTCGCCACAGCGGGCCCCACCCGCTTGTCAAAGGCCTTGGGGATGATATACTCCGGGCTCAGCTCCTCATCGGAGATCAGCTCCGCCAGTGCATGGGCTGCCGCCATCTTCATCTCCTCGTTGATGTCGCTGGCCCGCACATCGAACGCCCCCCGGAAAATGCCGGGGAAGGCCAGCACATTGTTGATCTGGTTGGGATAATCGCTGCGGCCGGTGGAGACCACTGCCGCGCCCCCCGCCTTGGCCTCATCCGGGAAGATCTCCGGGGTGGGGTTGGCGCAGGCAAAGACGATGGCGTCCCGGTTCATGGTCTTGACCATGTCCGTGGTCAAGGTCCCCGGCGCAGACACGCCGATGAACACATCCGCCCCGCGAATGACCTCCGCCAAGGAGCCCTTCTCCATGGCGCGGTTGGTCACCTGGGCCATCTCCTCCTTGATCCAGTTCAGGCCCTCCCGGCCCTGGTAGATAGCGCCCTTCCGGTCGGTCATGACCACATTCCGGAATCCGGCGGACAGCAGCAGCTTTACGATGGAGATCGCCGCAGCGCCTGCGCCGGAGGTCACGATCTTCACCTCTTCCTTCTTCTTCCCCACGACCTTCAGCGCATTGGTCAGCCCTGCCAGGGTAATGACGGCGGTGCCGTGCTGATCGTCGTGAAATACGGGGATGTCGCACTTTTCCTTCAGCTTCCGCTCAATCTCAAAGCACCGGGGGGCGGCAATGTCCTCCAGGTTGATCCCGCCGAAGGATCCGGAGATCAGATATACGGTGTTGACGAACTCATCCACATCCTTCGTCTTTACGCAAAGGGGAAAGGCATCCACGCCGCCGAAGGCCTTGAACAGGACGCATTTGCCCTCCATGACCGGCATACCGGCCTCAGGCCCAATATCCCCCAGGCCCAGGACCGCGGAGCCGTCGGTAATCACGGCGCACAGATTATGCCGCCGGGTCAGCACATAAGACTGATCAATATCCTTCTGAATCTCCAGGCAGGGCTGGGCAACGCCGGGGGTATAGGCCAGGGACAGGTCGTCCTTGGTCTCCACGGGAACCTTTGCCACAACTTCGATCTTACCGCCCCACTCCTTGTGCAGACGCAGGGATTCCTTTGCGTAATCCATATGAATACTCCTTTCGCGCTTTGCGCAGCAGTTACACCGGTATCATAGCATTCTTTTGTTCAAATGTCAATTACATTCTCCCACCAATTGACAAAATCTGCAAAATATATTACAATAACTTCACAGAAATTTCCCTATTCTGCAACAGGAGGCGCCCCATGTACAAAATTGAAACCCATCTGCACACCGTTTACGCCAGCGCCTGCGGCCATCTGGACGCCAAAACCATAGCCGAGGCCTATGCCGAAGCGGGATACAGCGGCCTGGTGGTCACCGATCACTTCAACCGCATCACCTTTGACTATTTGAAGATCGACCTCCGGGCCGGGGGCGATAAGGTCGGTCCCTTCCTGGAGGGGTACCGCAGGGTCGCGGAAGAGGCAAAGAAGTACAATCTGCGGGTCTATCTGGGGGCGGAGCTGCGCTTTGACGAGTGCGACAACGACTATCTGCTGTACGGCTTCCGGGAGTCCCTGCTGGAGGACCCGGATGAAATTTTTGCCATGGGGATCGCCGCTTTTTCCCCCATTGCCCGGGGACAGGGGGCGCTGCTCATTCAGGCGCACCCTTACCGGGAGAAATGCACCCCCGCCATTGCCCGGTATTTGGACGGCGTGGAGGTCCGGAATCTTCACCCCCGGCATGAGAGCCACAATTCCTGGGCGGCGGCTTACGCCCGGCAGTTTGGTCTGATCGGGCTCTGCGGCTCAGACTGCCACCGCACCCAGGACCTGGCCCTAGGCGGCATCGGCGCGGAGAAGCTCCCCACGGATTCCATGGGACTGGCCCGGCTCCTGCGTTCCCGGCAGTTTACCCTGCTGGGCAAAGAGGCGTAAGAACGCCATCTTCCCGAAAAGGCCGGCAAGCAGAATCCTGCTTGCCGGCCTTCTCCTATTTACCCCATTTTTTGCAGCACATAGCGCTCTATGGCGGCGGCAGCGCCGTCGTCTACATTGGTGCCGGTGACCGCTCTGGCCGCCGCCCGGACCTCCTCCGGCGCATTGCCCATGGCGACCCCCAGCCCCGCGCTGCGGAGCATGGAAATGTCGTTTCCGCTGTCCCCCAGCGCCAGGACCTGCTCCGGGGCGATGCCCAGCATGGCACAGACCTGAAGCATTCCGCTGGCCTTATCGGCGTCCCGCCGGGTGAGCTCTATGCTGCTGTCCGAGGACCAGGACCAGGTAAAGGGCAGCGCCCCCAGGGCCCGCTCCACCTCCGCCTTGCGCTCCGGCAGCACACACAGTAGGTTCACCTTTTCCACCGGCTTCCGGCTCTCCAGGCAGAATGCCCGCAGATCCGGCACGCATTTCCCGTTGGTGTCCAGCACCGTCTGGTGGAAGGCATAACCAAAGCGCTGTTCCCGCTCCAGGGCCTCCCGGGTCAGGTGCAGCGTCCCGCCGCTGGACAGCTCCATGGACAGGGAAAACTTCTCCGCCACATCCAGAACCGCCAACAGGCTCTCCGGCTGCATATATTTTTCCGCCAGGACCTCCCCCGTCGCCAGGCGGCGGACCTCCGTGCCGTTGCACAGCACCGCCAATCCCTCCCAAGCGGGATGGCAGCGCACCGGCTCCGGCAGGAGCACAAATTGCCGCCCGGTGACCGGGGTCACGGCAACGCCCCGCCGGTGTGCCTCCAGCAGGACCCGGCTCAGCCGGGGGGAAAAGGACCGGACGTCCGCCTGAAGGGCGGTGCCGTCCAGATCCATGCAGATCATACGAATTTCCATTGCTTTGTTTCTCCCTAGGGCCGGACCAGCATGAAGCGCTTGCCCCGGCCGATGCAGTCCGCCAGTAGCAGCGCATTGCGGGGTACGGCCCCAATTACATTGACCCTGGGGTCCGCCGGGTAATCCGCCCGGGTCAGCTGAATCTCCCCGGAATAGCGGCCATAGGTCTTGTTATCCATAGTAATGCTCCCGCGGCTCCGGTTGACGCAATGCGCCGGCTCGACCGGACCGCCGATGCAGGAGTAGGTCCGGGATTCCTCAAAGCGCGCCAGCCCCGCCGGGGCATCCGGCCGGTTGGTAAAGACCCGGCCATACAGAGCCTCAAACTCCGGCTCCAGAACGGCGGGGACCCGCAGGATCCCGTCCTCGCAGAACCCATCGATCCGCGCCTGTTCCTTCTCGCTGAGGTCCGGGTCCCCCAGGAACACGCCGTCCAGGCCGAAACGCAGGACCAGGTCCGCAAAGCAGGCCGAGGGCAGCAGCCCCCGATGGGCCTCCAGGGTGGGCAGGCCCTCCCCGATGGGGCCCCGCAGCGTCCGGTCCCCGGGCAGGAAGCCCAGGACCTTCAGCCCCGCCGCCTGCAGCCGCAGGGTGGATTCCCGGAGGAAGGCCTCATCCAGGCCGGTCTCCGGCCGGGGGTAGAAGTTGTGCATGGCCATCACCAGCTTCCCCCTTCCGGCAATGACCGCCGCCTGCTCCGGGTCCGTGGTAGAGGCGTTAAGCACAATGGGAATTTCCCGGGCCAGGGTCTCGATCTCCTCCCGGTCCAGGCCATAGTCGATCCGCAGCGCCCAGACCCCCAGCCGCCGGGCCAGCTTCAGCAGATCCGGCTCCCCGAACATCTGCCGGGTCTTGACGGATACGTCCGCCACGATCCGGAAGTCCCGCTGGGTGAGCCAACGGCAGGCCTCCTCCGCCTGCCTACAATAGTCGGGGCCGAACTCCTCGCTGATATGCAGGGAGAGAAACACCATAGCCCCACTACCCGCCAGAGGGGCCAGCAGATCCTGCTGGCCCCCGAAGGTGGATAGGTATACAGAGTAGCCTAGCCGATTAGGCATTGGCAACGTCCTTTTCCTTGATGCCGAACCAAGTGATGATGAAGCCCATGATGTAGGAGATCACCAGGCCGCCCACATAGCAGGCCATCATGGCGGGAGTCCGCATCAGAGGAGTTGCGACCAGGCCGGAGGGGCCCCAAGCGATGGACTGCACGCCCATGAGCATCACGAACGCGCCGCCGAAGCCAGCGCCCAGGCCGGCAGTGATGAAGGGCTTGCCCATGGGAAGGGTAACGCCGTAAATCAGGGGCTCGCCAACACCCAGGAAGCCAGCGGGCAGAGCGCCGATGATGGTCTTCTCCATGCGGGTGTTCTTGGTCTTCTTCGCCTTGATGAGGATCGCCAGAGCAGCGCCAACCTGGCCGGCGCCAGCCATAGCCAGCACGGGGAACAGGGACACGCCGCCGGTGGCCTCAAGCTGCACGCTGTAGATGGGGATCAGGCCATGGTGCAAGCCTAGCAAGACCATGGGCAGGAACAGAGCCGCCAGGACATAGCCGGAGATCACGCTGACCACGGGGTTCGCGGAGCTGACCAGCAGGTTCAGGACATAAACCAGGCCGTCGGAGACATAGCCGGTGATGGGCATCAGCACGAACACGTACAGAGCGCCGACCAGCAGGATGGAAACCAGAGGCGTCACAATCAGGTCCAGAACATCGGGGATGTGCTTCCGGATGAAGCGCTCCACCTGAGCCAGGATCCACACGCCCAGGATGACACCGATGATGCCGCCCTTGCCGGTGGTGAGGATGGAGTTCAGGGGAACTTCCGCGTTGTACAGACCCAGGACCGTAGAAATGGTAACGATCTGAGAGCCGATGGAAATGCCGCCGATCATGCCGCCCAGAGCGGGAGTCGCGCCAAAGACCTTGGCCGCGTTCACGCCGGTGTAGATGGCGAAGTAGCTCAGGAAGGAAGCGCCGAACAGGGAGCACAGCTGGGAGAATACGAACCAGAAGCCGGTCTTTGCCGCATAGCTTGCGTCATTGGCGAAGATCTGGCCCAGCAGGCTGGCAATGCCGTTAAACAGGCCCGCAGCGATGATGGCGGGGATCATGGGGATGAAGATGCTGGCGATGGTCCGCAGGCCGCGCTTCAGCGCGTTATCCTTCTGACCGGCCTTCATGGCGGCCTTATTCTCCTGCCAGGTGGCCTCGGTGTTCATACCCTTCACACCGGCGTCCACAACGAACAGATCGCAAACCTTACGGGCCTTGCCGGGGCCGAGGACGACCTGCAGGGTGACATCCTCCACTACGCCAAGCACGCCTTCGGTGTTCTTAAGGGCGGTCATATTGACCTTGGTGGCGTCCTTAAGGGTGATACGCAGCCGCGTCATGCAGCTGGTTGCGCTGGTGACGTTCTCTTTGCCGCCGACCAGCTCCAGAATCTTTCTGGACAGTTCCTGATTTGTCATTCTTTGCACCTCTCCTTTATTTAATGTGGAAACGGAAGCGCTCCGCAGGGCGGAGCAGCAAAAGCAGCCGTGAGCCGCCTTTGTACAATGGGAGACAAGCCGGGGCAACCAATTCCGGTGCAGCCCCACCGGATCCACCGGCCTGCCCATGCGTCAGACGATAGCCTGACGGACGTGGCCCTTCGCCTTTTCCAGGCGGCGGGTCGCCTCCTGGCAGTCGCAGTCTGCCAGAATCATGGTAATGGCGGTCTTAACGCTGCCGCCTGCGGCGTCAATGGTGGCCCGGGCGGTTTGCCGGTCCACGCCGGTGGCCTCCATGACGATGTTTTCGCCCCGCACATGGAGCTTCTCATTGGTCTGCATGACGTCCACCATCAGGTTCTGATAGGCCTTGCCAACACCCACCATGGTCGCCGTGGAGATCATGTTCAAAATCAGCTTCTGGGCCGTGCCCGCCTTCAGACGGGTCGAGCCGGTGAGGACCTCGGGCCCGGGCACCACTTCAATGGCCAGGTCTGCCGCCGCGCTGATGGCCGCCCCCGCGTTGCAGGAGATGGCAACCGTCCGGCAGCCGGTCTGCTTGGCATAATCCAGGCCACCCAGCACATAGGGCGTCCGCCCGCTGGCGGCAATGCCGATCACCAGGTCACAGGCCTTCAGCCCATGGTCCTTCAAGTCCGCGGCGCCCAGCTCCCGGCTGTCCTCCGCGCCCTCCACCGCCTTCAGAAAAGCGGTCTCGCCTCCGGCGATCAGGCCGACAATCAGGTCCGGCGAAACACCGAAGGTAGGCGGGCACTCCGCCGCGTCCAGTACACCCAGGCGGCCGCTGGTGCCGGCGCCCATATAAAAGACTCTGCCGCCGTCATTCAGCGCATCGATCGCCCATTGGACCGCCTCCGCGATCTTCGGCAGCTGAGGCCGGATCGCCTCGGGCACCTTGGCGTCCTCCCGGTTCATCGCCGTAACGATCTCCAGGGGCGTCATCTGGTCCAGGTTCATGGTGGCAGGGTTTCTGGTTTCCGTTGTCATTTTGTCCAGGTTCAGTTTCATAGACAGCCTCCTTACAGGGTTGGCAGGACCGTCCGACCACCGCAGCCTACGGAGCAAGTGCTGCCTTGCATATTCATCCTAACCAATCTTGCACTTTATGTCAATATCCCAGCACCGATTGCGGCACAAAGTTTCGTATATTGGAAGATATTCCCCTTATTCGTGCAAAATGATGAAACCGAATTCCGTTCGTTTCATTTCCCTGTGCCAATTGCCCAAAAATTTCAAATTTTGTTTCCCTAATTGTCTTGACAGGCGAAACTTCGGTTGCTATACTGAATTTATTAGTACAGCGGCAGCCGCCGCCGGAGCCCCCCGGCTCCCACGAATAAAAGGAGTGAACGCAGCAATGAAAAAAGAGAGTTGGCTTTCCCGCCTGTTTCATCAGCAAGACGCGTCCGAGGTGATCGGCAGCCCTCTGTCCGGCCGGTCCATTCCCCTGGAAGAGGTTGCGGACCCCACATTTTCCGGCAAGGTCCTGGGCGACGGGATGGCCGTCATCCCGTCTGAGGGCCAGCTTTACGCCCCGGCGGACGGCAAGATTGAAAACCTCATGGACACCGGGCACGCCCTGGGCCTGACCACCAAGAACCTGGGTGTGGAAATTCTGATCCACGTGGGCCGGGACACCGTCTCCCTGGGCGGCAAGCATTTTACCCTGCATTGCAAGGAAGGGGATCTGGTCAAGAAAGGCCAACTCCTGCTGGAGTTTGACCGGGAGGCCCTTCTGGCCCTGGGCTTTGACCTGACCACCCCGGTCATCGTCTGCAACGGAGACGAATTCACCATGGAAACCGCCGCCCCCGGAGAGATCGCCCCGGGCGAGGCGCTGCTGACCCTTCAGAAAAAAGAAGGCTGAGAAAGGAGCCAATAAAAATGACCCAGTTTACCTACACCATCCAGGACCCCAACGGAATCCATGCCCGCCCCGCCGGGCTGCTCGTGAAAGCCGCTCAGGGCTTTTCCAGCAGCATTCGCTTGACCAAGGGAGAGAAGGCCGCCGATCTGAAGCGCCTGTTCGCCCTGATGGGTCTGAACGTGAAGCAGGGCGACACCGTTACCCTGACCGCCGAGGGTCCCGATGAGGCCCAGGCCGTATCCGCCCTGGAGGCCTTCTTCCGGGAGAATCTGTGAGGCGGCAATGGAGACAATGGAGCTTCTCCGGGGGAACGGTGTTTCCGGCGGTGTGACCTCCGGCCCCCTCTTCTTCCTCCGCCGGGAGGATGAGATTCCCCATAACAAGGTCACCGATCCGGCTGCGGAGCTGACGCGGTTCCAGCAGGCCAAGTCCCAGGCCGTTGAGGCCCTGGGTCGGCTGGAGGCGGAGGCCGCCGCCACCCTGGGCCAGGAGCAGGCGCTGCTCTTCCAGATCCACCAGATGATGCTGGACGATCCGGACTATGTGGACGGCGTGACCCAGCACATCACCGAGGAGCACTGGAACGCGGCTTATGCCGTCTGGCAGACCGGGGAGGATCTGGCCCTGATGTTTGCCGCCATGGACGACGCGGATAGGCAGGCCCGGGCGGCGGACGTCCGGGACATCTCCCGCCGGGTGGTCCGGCTGCTGCTGGGCCGGGGGGAGGACGCGCTGCCCGCAGAGGGCGAGCCGGTGATCCTGGCTGCGGATGACCTGGCCCCCAGCGAGACTGCACGGCTGGACCGGAGCCGGGTCCGCGCCTTTATCACGGCCCAGGGCACGGGAAATTCCCACACGGCAATCTTTGCCCGGACCATGGGCATCCCCGCCGTTGTGGCTCTGGGCAGCCAGCTTCGGCCGGACCAGGCGGGCAGGACCGCCTGGGTAGACGGCGGCACGGGCGAGGTCTATCTGGACCCTGCCGGTCAGACGCTGGCGCAATTGCAGCAGCGCCGGGCCCAGTGGGAAGAGAACCGCCGTCTGGCGGAGCAGTACCGGGGCGTTCCCGCCACCGGCGCCGACGGCCGCAGGATCCTTCTGTGCGCCAACATCGGCTCTCCCAAGGATTTGGAGGCGGTGAGCCAGGCGGACGCCGACGGCATTGGCCTGTTCCGCAGCGAGTTCCTCTATCTGGGCCGGGAGGACTTCCCCTCGGAGGAAGAGCAGTTCCAGGCCTACCGGCAGGTTCTTGAAGCCATGGGCCAGCGCCCCGTGGTGGTGCGCACCTTGGATATCGGGGCGGACAAGCAGGCGTCTTACTTCGACCTGCCCAAGGAGGAGAACCCCGCCATGGGCCTGCGGGCCATCCGCATTTGCCTGACCCGGCCGGAGGTATTCCGCACCCAGCTCCGGGCTCTGTACCGGGCCTCCGCCTTCGGCAATCTGTCCGTCATGTTCCCCATGATTGCCTCTCTGGGGGAGATTCAGCAGATCAAGGCGCTCTGCGCCCAGGTCCGCCAGGAGCTGGCCGCCGAGGGCGTGGCCTTCCGAGAGGTTCCCCTGGGCATGATGATCGAAACCCCTGCGGCGGCGGTCCTTGCGGATCAGTTTGCCCCGGAGGTGGATTTCTTCAGCATCGGCACCAACGACCTGACCCAGTACACCCTGGCGGCGGACCGGCAGAATCCCGCCATCGGTCCGTTCTGCGATCCCCATCACCCCGCCGTCCTCCGGCTGATCCGCCGGACCGTGGAGGAGGGGCACCGGGCCGGAATCTGGGTCGGCATCTGCGGCGAGCTTGCGGCGGACGAGACCCTCTCCGGCTTCTTCGCGGAGCTGGGTGTAGACGAGCTGTCCATGGTCCCCGGCAAAATTCTGCCGGTCAAGCGCCGTCTGCTGGAGCGGCAGGTCCCGTAAGGCAGGTGGAGCCATGAAAAGCGCGCTGCTGCGAATCCGGGAGTCCCGGAGCACGATCAGCCCCACCGAGCGGGAAATTGCGGACTACCTCCTTCAGCATCCGGAGGACGTGATCGACCTGAGCATTCATGAGCTCGCCAAGCGGACCTTCTCCTCTCCCTCCACCATCATCCGGATGTGCCACCGGGTGGGCTTTGAGGGCTTCAAGGAGTTCCGAAAGGCCGTCACCTACGAAATGGCCATCCGGCGGCAGAACGAGGAGAGCGCCCAGAAGGAGATCACCCGCTCCGACAGTCTGGAGGATATTGTCGAAAAAATCACCTACAAGAATATCATGTCCCTGGAGGACACGAAAAACCTGCTGGACACCGAGACTCTGGGCAAGTGCGTGGAGCTGATCCGCAACTGCCGCATGGTGCTGCTGTTCGGCATGGGCGCGTCGCTGTGTGCGGCGAAGGACGCCTATCTGAAATTTCTCCGGCTGAACAAGCCCTGCGTCATCAACGAGGACTGGCACTCCCAGCTTCTTCAGGCCCGGAACACCTGCGCCCAGGATCTGGGGATTGTCATCTCCTACTCCGGCAACACCGTGGAGGTCATCGAGTGCATGAAGGCCATGCAGGAGAACCACACCCCCATTATTGCCATTACCCGTTGCGTGAACTCCCCGGTGGCGGAGCTGGCGAACTACAAGCTCTATACCACCGCCAACGAATCCATCTTCCGCAGCGGCGCCATGTCCTCCCGGATCTCTCAGCTGAATATCATCGACATTCTGTACACAGCCTTTGCCAACAGCGAATATGAGCGCTGCCTGGAGCAGCTCTCCAAGACCCACATCAAGAAGCCTACGCCTTAACCGGCAAGCACCGGAGCAGGGCGGCAGATTTCCAGATATTGGAAATCTGCCGCCCTGCTCTTTTTCTGTACTGCTCCAAACCGTTTGGAAAAAAGTTTCAAAGAATTCTCATCTTCAGGTCATTAAATTTCAAGTTGTGGTAATATTGTACCAAGGTTTCCCCAGCCTCTTGCAGAAAAATGTGCATCTTGATATACTTCCAAGTAGAAGTCCGCGGGCCACCGCGAAAACAACACAAGAAGGGAGCTTTTCGATGTTAAAAACGAAACTTCGCAGAGTGATCGGCTTTGCCCTGGCCGCAGTAATGCTATTTGCTGCAATCGGCCCTGCGGCAGCGGTCGGTCAGACCACCGGCGCGGCAAGCGCCTATCTTCACGGCGGCATTACCCCGGCCAGCCTGCCCGAGCAGGGTTGGCAGGATGTCGTCTCCTTCCCCGACTGGGACGGCTATGTGGATGACACCCTGGCCATGAACAGTCTGTACAGCTTCACGACCTTCTCCGGTCAGGGAGAGCTGTACGTCACCGTCGCCTCCGGCGTGGAGTCCTTCCGGATGTTCGTGAACAACGTGGAAATGGACACCGGCGCCATGCCCGCCGGCGGCACTTACCGCGTGGACATCTCCGACATCACGCTGGACGGCACCAACACCATTCAGGTGACCAACATCGCCCCCGCCGCTCTGGCTGAGGCCGTGACCGTCTCCATCCCCTATCCCACCGTCATCAGCGGCAGCCTGGCGGATGTGGGTATGGACCAGGACATCATGGATCTGGTCGGGGACTACATCAGCGCCGAAACTAAGTACGGCTTCAGCGGCGCGCAGCTGGCCGTCATCAAGGAAGGCCGCCTGGTGGTCAATGAGGCCTGGGGCGCTGCCAACGGCTATCACGCCGACGGCACCCGGATCCTCCCCGGCAGCGAGGACTACGTCCCCGTGACCACGGACACCCTGTACGACCTGGCCTCCAACACCAAGATGTACTCCGTGAACTACGCTCTGCAGTACCTGTACGATCAGGGCAAGGTTGACCTGGACGCGAAGATCACCTCCTTCTTCCCGGAATTTGCCCAGGAAGGCAAGACGATCTTCAAGGCCAACACCACGGAGGAGCAGAAGGCTCAGATTCTGGCCTGGAAGGCCGAGCTCACTGTGCGGGATATTCTCATGCACCAGGCCGGCTTTGATCCCGATCCCCAGTATCACAACGATCAGTTTAACCAGGTGACCCAGAAGCCGGCGCAGGGTGTTGCGAACCCCCTGTTCTCCCAGGACCGGGACACCACCCGGACCATGGTTCTGGCCTCTCCCCTGACCTATGAGCCCGGCACCAAGACCGTGTACTCCGATGTGGACTACATGCTGCTGTGCTTCATCATCGAGCAGATCACCGGCCAGCGCCTGGACGCTTTCCTGAAGGAGACCTTCTGGGATCCCATGGGCTTGACCCACGTGACCTACAATCCTCTGGAGAACGGCTTCACGAAGAACGACTGTGCGGCCACCGAGCTCCAGGGCAACACCCGGGACGGCATCATCTCCTTCAAGAACGTGCGTACCGCGACCGTGCAGGGCGAGGTCCACGATGAGAAGGCCTATTATGCCATGGGCGGTATCTCCGGCCACGCCGGTATGTTCTCCAACGCCGAGGATCTGGCCAAGCTGGCCAGCGTGATGCTCACCGGCGGCTATGGCGAGCACCGCTTCTTCTCCAAGAACACCATCGACGAATTCACCAAGGCCAAGAGCCTGGCTTACCCCACCTGGGGCCTGGGCTGGTGGCGGCAGGCCGAGATCGGCCGGTATGGCTACTTCACCACCCATGCCTCCGGCAGCACCATCGGCCATCAGGGCTGGACCGGCACCCTGACCGTGATCGATCCCGAGAACGATCTGGTCATCGTCCTGCTGACCAACAAGAAGAACTCTCCCGTTCTGGACAACACCATTGACGCCAACGACTTCTACAGCGACAACATGGTTCTGGGCGGCCTGGGCTCCGTGATCGGCTATGTGTAT
>CAKTIN010000042.1 GCA_934565775.1 uncultured Oscillospiraceae bacterium | reverse complement strand
ATTTGTTCGTTACCGTCCAAATTGCAGCAAAGCCCCAGCTTTCGCGCACGGAAAGCCGGGGTTCTTTGACAGTCTGACCGGGGCGGTCAAATGACCGCCCCGGTTTTTTCATGCCGTTTTTATTCCGTCTCCCGAAGCTGCACATAGCCCCGGTCGTCCAGATAGGTCTGCCCCCGACTCATGGCCCAGCGCAGGCCGCTCTCCGCCATGGCCGCCACCTGGGTCCCCATTCGGGGATACCCCATAGCCTTTGCCGTCAGGCGCAGCAGGTCCTCCTTCGGGAGCCCCACCTGCTGGGCCAGGATCCGGCGCAGGGCGCTGGCGGCCTCCTGGGCCGGAATCTCCCGGGCCTCCCGCCGGTCCTCTTCACTGCCGGCGGGGCGATAGCAGGCATAGGTCTCCGGGTCCTGAGTGGGCAGCCAATAGAACCGGCTGTCTCCCTGAAGGGTCTCCCGCAGGCCCATGCCCTTCAAAAGCAGCTCCACCCGCTCCTGAATCCGGGCGCCGGACCGGGAGATTCCAAAAGCCTGGAGCAGCCGTCGCAGCAGCAGAGCCTGGCTGATGGGCGCCTCCGCCGCAAGGATTTCCTCCAGTGCCTGGCACACCTGCTTTGTATGGGCCGGGGCCAGGAAATCCTCCGGGCTCAGCGGCTGGCAGACCGGCCGCGCCGCCTGATAGGGCGCAGCCTCCGGCTCCTCCGCCGCCGGGGCGGCGGGAACGGGGGCCGAAGCGATGCGCTCCGGCTTCTCTGGGACCGGCGGCTCCTGCTTCGGCGGCTCTTCCGCCGTCTTTTCCTCCTCCGACCGGGCCGCGCGGATGCAGTCCAGCAGATTCTTCAGCTCCTTGTCCCGGTTATCCCACCAATCTGCCGTCCAAATGCGGTGGAGCCGCCAGCCCAGGCCCTCCAGAACGCTGCACTGGGCAAGCTCCCGGTCCCGGGTGGTCTTTGCACCGCCGTAAGCCGGACCGTCCAGCAAAACGCCCAGCAGGTACCGCTCCGGCCTCTCCGGGTCCACCACGGCCACATCCACCCGGTAGCCCGAGTGACCCACCATGGTCCTGGCCTCATAGCCCCGGGCTCTGAGGGCCGTCTGGATGCTCCGGGCCACGCCCACGGCCTCCGCCGCCGGAGCTGCCTCCCCCTCGATCTGGGGCAGACGTCCGCTCCGGGCATACTCCAGGAAGGCCCGCAGGGCGGACACCCCCAGGCTGGCACTCCGGCTCAGATCGATCTGCTCCGGCTGGAGCGTGGCGAACACCTGCATCTCCTGCCGCGCCCGGGAGACGGCCACATTCAGCCGCCGCCAGCCGCCCTCCCGGTTCAGAGGGCCAAAATTCATGGTCACCTTTCCGTTCTGGTCCGGCCCGAAGCCCACGGAGAAGAGAATCACATCCCGCTCGTCGCCCTGCACATTCTCCAGATTCTTAATAAACAGGGGCTCATCCCCGCCGTAGGCCCAGGCCTCCAGGGCCCCGTCCTCCCGGCACCGCTCCGAAAGCAGATCGTCGATGAGATTTTGCTGCTGAATATTAAAGGTCACAACGCCCACGCTCTGCCCGGCGGCCGCCGGGTCATGGCACCGGCGCTGGAGCTCCCGGACAATGGCCTCCGCCTCCGCCCGGTTCTGCCGGGTGCCGCCCCGGTCAAAAACGCCGTCCACATGGGTCATCGTCACCTTGGATGTCAGATCATTCGCCGAGGGGAAGGTATAGAGCTTATTCTCGTAAAACTCCCGGTTGCTGAAAGCGATCAGGCTCTCATGGCGGCTGCGGTAGTGCCACAGCAGATAGGTCTGGGGCAGGTGCAGCGCCAGGCAGTCCTCCAGAATACTCTCCAGGTCCTCCTGGTCCAGATTCTCCTCGTCCACCGTGCTGCCGCTGAAGAAGCTGGTGGGGGGCATCTGCTTGGGGTCACCCACGATCACCGCATTCTCTCCCCGGGCCAGCGCCCCCACCGCCTTGCAGGTGGGCAGCTGGGAGGCCTCGTCAAATACCACAAGGTCAAAGGGCTTCCGGGCCGCGTCCAGATACTGCGCCGCAGACAGGGGGCTCATGAGCATACAGGGGCACAGCTTGGGCAGCAGATTGGGGATCTGCTCAAACAGCCGCCGGATGCTGATCCCCCGGCCGCCGGAGCGGATGGCCCGCTGCAGGATTCCCACCTCGGAGCTGTGCGCCGCCTCCCGGGCAAAGCTGGGCACCCGGGCGGCCAGGCGGCAGTAGATCTCCCGCCTGGCCAGCCGCTCCAGCTCTCCATCCACCTGCCGGAACTGCCGGATCTTCTCGTCGAACAGCGCCCCGGAGAAGGAGGACAGGGCGGGATCCGAATCCATGGTGCTCTCCACCAGGCTGCGGTACAGCCCTCGCTCATAGGCGCCCCGGACCTCCTCATGGGCCAGGCCGCCCTCATAGGCCCGGACCACCGGCCCCAGGCCCCGGTCCTCCGCCTCCCGGCAGGTCTGCTTCCACAGGGTCCACTCCCGCAGAGAATCCCGATAGGCCAGCAGATCCCGGCAGAGCCGCTGCCGGGCGGGCAGGAAGGTCTCGTCCTTCAG
The DNA here is from genome assembly GCA_934565775.1 of uncultured Oscillospiraceae bacterium. Classification (GTDB taxonomy): domain Bacteria; phylum Bacillota; class Clostridia; order Oscillospirales; family Oscillospiraceae; genus Faecousia. The sequence continues at coordinate 14,021 of CAKTIN010000042.1, read as the reverse complement.
CCGGGTCTCATCGATCTCCAGGAGGGTAAACAGCGCCTTCCGGGCCGCTTCGACCCGGTCGCTTTCCTTCAAATAAGCCGCAAGCAGCGGCGCAAGGTCCTTCCGGCCCGCCGCCCTGCGGCGCAGGCCGTCGCCCCCGGCCAGGGCGTCCAGCCGCCCGGCGCTCTCCCCGGCGGACCGGGCCATGGCCTCCAGGGCCGCCCAATCGGTCTGCCCGCCGGTGAGGCCCGAAAGCTCCGGGCACCGGGTCAGAAGCTGCTCCCCCGCCTCCCTCTCTCTGCGGTATCGGGTCAGGAGGGCAAGGGCCTGCTCCACGGCTTCCTTCTGCACCCCGGCTTTGGCGCAGGGGCGGAGCTGCTTCAGCAGCTTTCCCTGCTCCAGGGACCGGGCCAGCACCCACTTGCCCTGGCTCTCCTGCCACTGCGCCAGAAGGCTCGCCCCGTCCAGGGTGAGGAAGGTTTCCTTCCAATCCTCCCCCAGAGTCTCGGCCAGAGCCGTGCAGGCCTCCATATGGGCCGCCGCCTCCGCGGCCAGCGCCGTCTGCCCGGCGGAGTCCGGGCTCTGCGCCCAGGCGGCGGGATAGTCCGCCCAGGCCGTCAGCTCCCGGGCGATCTCCCCCAGGCGGGTCCATTGGCCCTTTGATACCGGCTTTTCCAGCTCCAGGGCCCCGGCAAGGGCCTGCCCCGCCCGGTCCAGGCCGGTCAGCGCCTGGTCATAGGCCTCCGCCAAGGGCACAAGCTCACTGCGCAGGCTGTGCCGGTAAACCGTCAGCCCCACCGCCTCCAGGGGGTGCCTCTGGGGATGCCCCACGGCCTGCCCGGCGGCGGTCAGCCGTCCGACCAGCCCCTCCAGGGCGCGCAGATCCTCTGCCCTCAGGCTCTGGGCAAAGGCGGAGGAGAAGGCCACCGCTTCCTTTGCCTCCCGGCAGCTCTCATACCGGCCCACCATCTCATACAGGCTCAGGCCGGAGGGCCGTACGGCGTGGAGCGCTCTGGCGTAAGCGTCCAGCTCCCTGCGCAGGGTGGCAGCCTGCTCCGCTTCCCGGGCATAGGCCTCCCCGGGCTGCTCCTTCGTCACCTCCGAGGCCTGGCGCAGCTGCTCCAGCACGTCCCGCTTCCGGGACTTATTGGAGTGCAGCTCCAGGCAGAAGGGACCGATCCCGATTTTCTCCAGCCGCCGCTGCACCACCGCAAGGGCCGCCATTTTCTCCGCCACAAACAGCACCGTTTTTCCCTGGGCCATGGAGTTGGCGATCAGAGCGGTGATGGTCTGGGACTTGCCCGTCCCCGGGGGCCCATGGAGCACGAAGCTCTCCCCCTGGGCGGCAGCCCGGATGGCAAACAGCTGAGAGGCGTCCGCCGGAAGGGGCAGAAGCACCCCGTCCTCCTCCACGGTGCCGCCCAGCTCCATGGGCTCGGCCTCCCAGGCCAGGTGCCCGTCCAAAAGACTGCGCACCACCTTGTTCTTTTTCAGATCCTCGGTTCGGTTGCGCAGATCGTTCCACATGACGAACTGGGAGAAGGAAAAGATCCCCAGCACCGCCGTCTCCAGCACGTCCCAGCCCCGCTGCCCCATAACCGCCCGGCGTAGGGTGGCCAAGACCCCCCGCATATCCACGCCACTCTCATCTCCGGGCAGGGGGTCCAGGCCGCTGATGGTAATGCCGAAGTCCTGCCGGAGCATCTCCAGCAGGGTAATATTCATCTGCGGCTCCTCATCCCGCAGACGCACCACATAGCCCTTCAGAGCGGACTTCCGCAGGATCTCCACCGGCAGAAGCACAATGGGCGCATACCGGGGCTTCTGGCTGGACTTGGTCTCAAACCACTTGAGCATTCCCAGAGCCAGATACAGGGTATTGGCGCCGTTTTCCTCCAGAGAGGTCTTTGCCGCCCGGTACAGGTCCACAATGGCCCGATTCAGCTCCCCCTCTCCCACGGCGGCCCGCAGGCGGTGATTCTGAAATTCCGATTGCAGCAGCTCCCGGAACCGCCCGGGCTCCGACAGGGCCTCAAAGGAAACGCCTCCGGCGCTCTCCCATTCCCCGGGCTTCGGCCCGATGCCATATTCGCCGCCCTGAGACAGGGCGTCCTCCAGCTCCCCCAGGGAGGGGGTCAGCAGGGGCAGGACCGTCTTGGTCAGCCGGAGATGGATCAGGCTGTTCCGCAGGCCCAGGTCCAAAAGCTTCCTCTCCCACAGGGTCAGCCGGTCGCCGGGGGCGCCCTTCCCCTCCGCAACGGCCACCGCCGGGTCCATGGCCCGGGGGGCGGCGGTCAGCGCCTCAGGCTCCAGGGCCTCCCGCCGGACCTCATAGCCCTGGCCCCCCCGCACCCGCTGGGGCAGAGGCCGGATGCCGCTACGCCGGGTCCGGGCCACATCGAGGATACAGCTCACGCCCTGCTCCGACAGCTCCTGCCGGGCTGCGGCCTCCGCCGCCTCAAAGTCCAGCTGCCGCCCCGCCGTCAGAGCGGTGCACTCCACCACGGTCAGCTCCCCGACCCCATCGGCCAGGCGCTTGGTCAGCAGCGCCGGGTCGTCCTGGACCGCCTCCGGGAAGGTCCGGTCCTCCAGCCATACCCCGGCAAAAATATGCCCGGGCTGCAAAATCAGCAGCGGATTGAGCCCCATGGCCTCCAGGCAGGCGGCATAGGCCAAAGTCAGGTCCAGGCAGGTCCCCAGCTTCTGCTCCAGGAGGGAATCCAGCAGCCGGACCCGCTGCCCCAGAGCCTCAAAGCTGGCCGGGGGCACGGCGTACACCAGATTCTCCCGCTGCAGGGCCCCGTAGGCCGCCGCAGCCTGAAGCCGCACCCGGTTAGGGTCCTTCCGCTGATAGCCGTCCAGGGACGGGTCCCCGGTCCACTCCTCCAGGAGCTTCGCCCCCTGGGCGATGAGCCGCCCCACCGCCGGATGATTGGGCGTCACAAAAGCCGCCAGCAGCTCCGGATAGCAGGCCGTCCCATGCCACTCGTCAAAGGCCAGCGCCGTAAAATCCGCCTGGCAGTAAGCCAGGGTCTCCGCCTCCCGGTCCAGGGAGAGATAGACCGTCCCGGCGGTCCGCTCCGTAAGCCCGGCAAGATACCCGGGGTCCGGATGCAGCTCCAGATCCTTAAGCTCCAGGCCGGTCCCTGCGGGCACCGCCTGAATGTGCCGCGTCAGCGGCGCAAACACCTCCGGCTGGCTGTAAAAATGCAGGTCCAGCTCCTCCCAGTTCCGGTCCGAGTCGTTCTGGATCACCAGCCGCCGCACCACCGGCAGGCGGTTTTGCTGCAACGCATAGTTTACCGCCGATGTCATTTCCAGCTCCAGGCTGAGTCCGGATGCCGCTTGTTCCATCCTATGCACCTCGCTGTCCGGCCCCGGCCGCACCGGGGTCATTTTTTCCAGTATAGCACAGATTTCCCAAGAAATCAAAGAAAATGCCGCCGGGGAAAATACTCCCCGGCGGCCCGGATCTCATTCCATTAGGATTCCCTCTGTTCGGCCAGATAGATCCCACGGTCCGCCAGCAGCTCCGGAATGTCGTAGACCCGCTTCCCGCCGGTCTCCACCGTGCTGCACTCCCCGGGGTGCTCCCGGGAGAAGGTGTTCCACGCCGTAACTAGATTCCGGACCCGGGACAGGCCGTATTGCTCCAGCAGCTTCCGCAGCCGGTCCAGCTGCTTTCCGTACACGGACAGAACATTATACGCGCCGAACACGACCTCGTCCCCGGCCTCATGCCCACCGAATCCAAAGCTGCACATTCCATCGTTCAGCGCCAGCTGCCCGACCTCCTCCAGGATGTCCCTTGCCTGCTCCGGCGTGCAGCCGTCCAGATAGTAGACATTTTTGTAAAGTCCAGCCGTTTCTCCCGCTTTCTCTGCAATTGCCCGCTGCTGGTCCAGGGTGCAGGGGATCTCCAAAATAAAAAACAGGTGCTCTCCCTCATGCAGAGAGAGAAAGTCCCGCATAAGGGGCAGGACCTTCTCCTCGGATAGATTTCCAATGAGCCGTCCCTCCATCTGCTCATAGCCCTCTTTCAGTTGCTCCGGAAACGGGACCTTCGCCCCCTGACGCAGCTTCAGCATAGCGCCCCCTCCTTTTAATGGAATCGATATAAAAAGGATAACACAATCCTCCGGGATTTGCAATAAAAAAGGGCCTCCCGGCAAGCCGGGAGGCGCAGCGTGTTAAAAGACTTGTTTTTGACACGCTGGCAGACGTCAAGAAGGCGCCGGAGACTGGGAAACCCACGGCAAGCGTTCTGCGGCCGGGGTCGGATCTTTTGCCCCAACTGCGCGCTTTCCAGGCCTAGAAAGACAGCAAGTATTCCTTCGGCCTGGAAAACTTCATTTGAGCCAAAATCTCTCGCCCCCAGCTCTTGAAAGCTTGCCGTGGGCTCCTACAACTCGCATCCGTCGGCGTATATAGATACGGTAGGATGCGATTTGTGCAGTAAGTTAAAATGCTTATTTTTCTGTAGATTCAGAACTTTTTCTTCAAATTCTCAATTGCGCAGAGTGCTAAGGAAAGGAGAAAGCCTTCTTGTGGATTGCTTTGCATTTTAACGGTCCGGGGGTTTCTTGACAGTCTGAGGGCCTCCCGGCTTGCCGGGAGGCCGCTGTTACTTTGTCTGCCTGTGATTCTCGCCCCGGGTGCCGGGGACCGTGCTGTGGATCACCGGGGGCTTGGGGTCCACCGCCTCCCAAGGCTGGGGGGTCCGCTCCTGGTCCTCCTTCATACGCTGCCGCCTCTCTATTAAAAATTACCGCCGCCCGGCGAGCAAGCCCGCTGGCGGCGGCAGAATTAGTATGCGGCAAAAAGCCCCGATTATGTATGGAGCACCCGCTCCACATAGTCCCGGGCGTCAAAGGGGTCCAGCCCCGCGTCCTTCCGCAGATACAGGGGGTGATGGGGGTGGCCCTTTTTGGAGATGGCCCCGGCTGTAAACCACCTGGCTCCGTACTCCTGGCCTACGGCGATCATGTCCTCCAGGCACTGGGCCAGATACGTCCGCTTTTCGATGATCGTCCCCCAGGCCGCCCATACGGCCGGGTCCCGGGACAGGGACAGCACATAGCGAAAGGCCTCCAGATTCTCCCGGTGCAGGGCCAAATTACACCGGCGCTCCATGGCGTCCGGGTCCGTGGCCCGCTGGGGGTAGACATTAAACATCACAAAGCTGTCAAAGCCGTTGCCCAGGGCAATGCGCTCCACGGACTTCAGGGTGTTGTCCAGATCATCCGGCGCGGCGGTCGAGGGGTTGATCCCGATGCAGATCAAGGGGCGCTGCCCCCGGGTCCCCAAAATATACCGGTATTCCTGATATACAGGGGGCACATACAGCCATTTGTTCACGTCATACCGCTCGTTGGGCTCCAGCGCCTGGGCCAGCGCCTCCCGAAAGGGCAAAATCTCCAAAGTATCCGTGCCGCCCTTGGGAATGTGCATCAGCCTTCCTCCTGTTCCATAGGAAACCACTTGGATTCATTGGGGTCGTAAAAATCCGCCTGCTCCGGATCCAGCCCCCGCTGGCGGCAGTACCCCAGAAAGGCCGTATCCAGGAAGGGATTCAGTCCCTGCATATTGGCATACAGGGCCACCTCCCGGCCGTCCTGCATGGTCAGCGCCACGCAGATCATCCCCCGGATGTTGTAAATTCTCTGGTAGCGGATCTTGTCATAGCGGTACTCCGCCGGCTTCTTGCCAAAGGTGCACAGGAGGAAGGTATCCGCATCATAATAAATGCCATAGGACAAATAAACCGTCAGCAGCCCCGCCCCAAAGAGGACCATTACGGCGCTGAGCAGGATAATTCTCCAATTTTGGGGGTCCTTCCCGTCAAACAGCGCCGCGAACAGGGCAATGCCCAGCACCGTAATGAGCAGCCCCGCCAGGGCATAGCCCTTAGCCAGATGCACGCTGAGACCGGACTTCTGCTGCCTCCGGTTCCGGAACACCCGGGTAAAGCCCTTGTCCACCAGGAAGCACAGCCCAAAGGCCAGAGCGCATACCAGCAAAAACGCAATGATTTCCATTATTCTTCTCCTTCCACGCCGCCCCAGGCCAAAACCAGGTCCACCGGGCGGTCAAAGGGCTCCATGGGCACCCGGTCCACCAGCTGGAAGCCGTAGCACAGGGCCACCGTGGGGTGCCCCGGCTCCCGCTCCAGAAAGCGGTCATAAAATCCGCCGCCGTAGCCCATGCGCCCGCCCTGCCGGTCAAAGGCCAGGCCGGGCATCAGGACCAGGGCCTCCGGGTCCTCCGCCACGGGTCCGTCCGCCAGCGGCTCGGGGATCCCGCAGTACCCCGGGGCCACCTGGGTCAGGTCCTCCAGCCAAAGAAAGGCCATGGTATCCCCCAGGACCTTGGGCACCGCCACCCGCTTGCCCTCCGCCAGGGCACGGCCCAGGAGCTCCCAGGTCAGGACCTCCTGGTTATAGGGCAGATAGCCGTAAATAGACCGGGCCTGCCGGTACGCCGGCTGGGCCAGGAGCATCCCGGTGAGCCTTTTGCTGTACCGCCGGATCTGCTCCGGAGTCAGCGCCCGCTTTTTCGCCCGGATCCGGGCGCGCAGTTCCTTTTTATCCATGCCCGGCCTCACTGAAAGACCACGTCCAGCCCCTTGGCCAGGACGGGATTGATCGGCACGATGACCGGCTCCCCGGGCTCGCAGTCCAGGCCGGTCAGGTCTACCACCAGATTCACCATGCCCACATGGCCGAGGACCCGGCACTTTTTCCCTTGAATCGTCACATAGAGGGATTTTTTCTGCATCCAGGCCTTCAGATACCGGCCCATGCCCCGCAGACAGTCCCGGCCCCGCCAGAGATCGAAGCCCCGGTCCACGCCGAAGCCGTTGCCCCAGCCCACGCCGACCACGCCGATGGGCGTGTCCCGCTTGGCCTTCCAGCCCTGGGCATAGCCCACCGTATGCCCGGCGGGCAGGGTCCGGACCTCCTCCAGCGGCGCCTGGCAATAGCCCAGGGTAGACAGCCCCGCCCGGGCCGCCCAGCCCACCCGCCCCAGAAGGGCGGAACCGATGCGCACGGCGTCGCACCGCATCTCCCCATACCGCCAGGCGGCGGTGGAGTTGCAGCAGTGCACCATTCCCGTCTCAAATCCGGCGGCGCGAATGGCCTCCAGCGTCCCCTGGAAGCGGGTAAACTGCGCCTGCGTAGGCTTTCGGTCAAAGGCGGAATGGAAATGGGTATAGATCCCTGTCACGGCCACGTGCTCAAAGCCGGTATACACCCGGAGGATCTGGTCCAGCTCCTCCGGCTCAAAGCCGAACCGGCCCATGCCGGTATCGATCTTCAGATGTCCCTCCGCCAGGGTGGACCGCCGGGCCGCCACGGCCTCTATGGCCGCCGCGTCCGCCAGAGAGCTGATGGTCAGCGTCACATTCAGATCCAGCAGCTCCTCCAGCTCCCCCTCCTCACAGGTTCCCCGCATCATCAGAATGGGGTTCTCCGTAAATCCGGCGTCCCTGAGGGCCTGGGCCTCCCGGAGGTCGCAGACGGCGAAATGGTCAATGCCCCCTGCGGCCAGATACTCCGCCAGTTCCACTGCGCCCACGCCGTAGCCGTCTCCCTTGAGCACGCCCCAGATTACCGTGTCGCCCATGCGCTTTTTCAGCAGCTCAATATTGCGCTCCAGCTTCTTTTTCTCTATGATGTAGGCCTTCATGCGCCGCTCCCTCTTTTTGCCCCCTAGGCCTTTTCTTCCCCGGCAGGCTGTTCCTTTTTCTTATTCTTATGCATATAGACGAACATATTCCAGCCCTTATAGGCCTTGGTCGCCTTGTTGATCGCCCAGTTCATGCCCTTGTTCAGAACCAGGTCGTATTCCCCCAGGAACTCCGTAAAGTCCCCGTTAAAGCCCTTTTTGAACTTGTACAGGCCGTAGAGCGGGTTGTCCTCCGACAGATCCCCGGACACGCCCCGGAAGTCATAGATCCGGCACTTCTTCTCCACCGCCCACTGGATCATATTCCACTGAAGCAGATAATTGGGCATCAGGTTCCGGTGCTCGTTGGACGACGCGCCGTACAGATACCAGACCTTGTCCCCGAACCAGATGGCCAGGGTCCCGGCAATGGGCTGCCCCTCATAGAAGGCCATGTACAGCCGGGCGTGCTCCCCCAGATTGTCCAGCATATTGGTGAAATACTGCTCGTTCCGGGTGACAAAATTGTCCCGCACGCCGGTCTCTACCATGATCTTCGTGAAGGCCGGTACCATTTCCTTCCCGCAGAGCCGCACCTCCACCCCCTTCCGGGTGGCCAGGCGAATGTTATACCGGGTCTTTTGGGTAAAGGAGGCCATAAGCTCTTCCTCGGTTTTCCCCTCCACATTCAGCCGGAATACAAACTTGGGCTGGATGCCCTCAAAGTTCTTGCCGGTCTGCTTCCGCACAAAGCCGTAGGACTCCAGCAGCTGCCCGAAGGCCACATTTTCACAGGGCACATCCGGGTCCACCTTAATAATGTAGCCCCGGTACTCCTTGGCCAGGGCCTTGGCCCCCTCCAGCAGCTGCCCGAAGGTCTCCTTGTCCTCCAGGCCGCACACAGGCCCCCGGCAGGCATACAGCATACTGGCCCCAAACACGGGCATCTTCCGAATCAGGAAAGCCATGGTCCCCTTGATTTTCCCGTCCTGTCCCCGGACGGCCACCGCCCGCCAGGTCCAGGCCGGCTTCTGCTTGCCCCACAGGGAGGACTGGGCAAAGTGCCCCTTGGGATGGGAGGCAATAAAGCTTTCATACTCCGCCAGAGTATCCTGGGTAATAAATTCGTACATAAAAAGCGCTCCATCTTTCTATATTAGCCGGATCGCGGCCGGATTTCCACATTTCAATTTATCATATCATATTTCCCCCCAAGATGCAATCAAAACCTTTGAGGGCTTGACAAACCCGGAGCAATTGGCTATAATGAAGCCGCTCATCGGAGGTCCCCCGCTCGCAGGAAGCGGTATGCCGGATAAGATGACAGGCTGAGACGCCTGTTGTTTTATCCGGTTTTTTGTTGGGCCGGGGCCTATTTTAGTATAATCGTTTTGGAGGATATTATGGACTTGATCAAGGATCCCGTGAAAAAGCTGTATTTTCGGTTTCTTCTGGCCTCCTTCGGCAGCGCCCTCATCGGCTCGATCTACGGCATGGTGGACACTGCCATGGTGGGGCAGTACCACGGCCCCAACGGAGCCGCAGCCATTGCGGTCATCGCGCCCATTTGGAACATCGTTTACAGTCTCGGTCTGCTGGCCGGGATCGGCGGCTCGGTGCTGTACGCCATTGAGCAGGGACGGGGGCGGAAAAGCGGCTATTTTACCAGCGCGGTGCTGCTGTGCGCCGTGCTCTCCGCTCTGGCCTGGGCGGCGCTCTGGGTATATGAGGAGCCGATTCTCCGGCTCATGGGCGCGGACGCGGACCTTCTCCCCCTGTGCCGGCAGTATTTAACCGCCGTCCGGCTCACCGTGCCGGTCTATCCCTTTACCCAGCTGCTCTCCGCCTTTCTGCGCAACGACGGCGCGCCGGGCCTGGCCACAAGGTCCGTGGTGTTCGGCGGAATCTTCAACGTATTCGGGGACTATTTTTTTGTTTTTGTCCTGGATTTGGGCATTCTGGGCGCGGGCATCGCCACGGCCATGGGCGCCATCATTTCCACCCTTGTCATGCTCACCCACTTCTTTACCAAGAAAAGCACCCTGCCCTGGCAGCTGTCCCGGCATTTTGCGGGGCAGTGGGGCAAAATTGTGGTCACCGGCTTTTCCTCCTTTTTCGTGGATATTGCCATGGGCATTGTGACCATGCTCTTCAACCGGCAGATCAAACGCTATCTGGGCAACGACGCCCTGGCCGTGTACAGCGTGATCGTCAGCGTGAGTACCTTTTTGCAGTGCTGCTGCTATGGCATCGGCCAGGCGGCCCAGCCTATCCTCTCCCAGAATTTCGGCGCCGGGCGGCAGGACCGGATCGCCCAGGTGCAGCGCTACGCCCTGCTGACCTGCGCTGCGGCAGGGATCCTGTCCACCCTGGGCTGCATGGCCGGGCCCGGGGTCCTGGTCCGGATTTTTATGAGCCCCACCCAGGCCGTGCTGGCCATCGCCCCGGCCATCATCCGGGTTTATGCCCTGGGCTTTCTGCTGCTGCCTCTGAACGTCTACGCGACCTATTATTTCCAGGCCACCCTGCACCCCGGTCTGTCCTTCACGGTTTCCGTCCTGCGGGGGGCGCTGGTCAGCGGCGGCCTGATCGTGCTGCTGCCGCTGCTTTGCGGGCCGGAGGCCCTCTGGGGGGCCATGCCGGTCACGGAGCTGGCGGTGGCCCTGCTGAGCGCGGGCTTTATGCTCCGCATCCGGTCCCGGAACCGCACAGACGCCGCTTAAGGGAAAGAATCAAAAATGCAAAATCCCCGGAAACCAATCAAAAGAACGGTTTCCGGGGATTTTTTACGGGTTTTCAGTCCTTACCCGGCGGAGTTCGCCGGGTAAGGCTGCTTCTCAGCCCTCGTAGCGATTGTTGAGCATATCCTCCGTGACTCTGGACGGCGGGGTGATGCCGGGCTCGTAGTCCCGGTAGCACATCAGGCCGGAGCCCGCAGGAATCAGCTTGCCGATGATGACGTTCTCCTTCAGGCCGACCAGATGGTCCACCTTGCCCTTGATCGCCGCGTCGGTCAGGACCTTCGTGGTCTCCTGGAAGGAGGCGGCGGACAGGAAGGAATCCGTGGCCAGGGAGGCCTTGGTGATACCCAGCAGCACGATGGAGCAGGTCGCCAGCTTCAGCTCTGTCTCCCCGGCATCGATCCGGGCCTGGAGCTTTGCGTTGGCGTCCTCAAACTCAAAGTTGTCAATGACGCTGCCGGTGAGCAGATCGGTGTCGCCGGGCTCTTCCACCCGCACCTTCCGCATCATCTGCCGGACAATGACCTCGATATGCTTATCGTTGATGTCAACGCCCTGCTGACGGTACACCGCCTGAACGTTCTGCACCAGGTAGTTCTGCACGGCCTCCACACCGGAGATCCGCAGGACATCCTGAGGATACAGCGCGCCGTCGGTGATGGGCTCGCCCTTCTTGATTACGTCGCCGGTGTCCACCTTCAGGCCCATGGAATAGGGCACCTGATAAATCTTCACCTCACCGTCCTCTGCGGTAACGGTAATATTTCGCAGAGCGCTGCGGTGGGTCTCGTCGATGTTCACCGTGCCGGTGATCTCGGAGATCTGAGCCATCTTCTTGGGACGGCGGGATTCGAACAGCTCCTCAACACGGGGCAGGCCCTGGGTGATGTCGTCGCCCGCAACGCCGCCGGAGTGGAAGGTACGCATGGTCAGCTGCGTACCGGGCTCACCGATGGACTGGGCTGCGATAATGCCGACCGCTTCGCCCAGGTTGACCTCCTCGGAGGTGGCCATGTTCATGCCGTAGCACACGGCGCAGACGCCGCTTCTGGCCCGGCAGCCCAGGACGGTGCGGATATAGATCTGATGGATGCCGTGGACCTCAAACAGGTCCGCGTCCTCCTGCTGCAAAAGCTTGGTCTTGGGGTGAAGCAGCTCGCCGGTCACGGGATCCACAATGTCATTCACGGGATAGCGGCCCCGGATGCGGCGGCCGAAGGTATCCACGACCTTGCCCTTCTCCCGGACCTCACCCACCCAAATACCATGGGTGGTATGGCAGTCATGCTCCCGGATGATCACATCCTGGGACACGTCCACCAGACGGCGGGTCAGATAACCGGAGTCTGCGGTACGCAGAGCGGTATCGGTCAGGCCCTTCCGCGCGCCTCTGGAGGAGATGAAGTACTCCAGAACGGACAGGCCCTCACGGAAGTTCGCCTTAACGGGAATCTCAATGGTACGGCCGGCGGTATCGGCCATCAGGCCACGCATACCGGCCAGCTGACGAATCTGAGCCATGGAACCACGGGCGCCGGAGTCCGCCATCATGTAGATGGTGTTGAACCGGTCCAGGTTGGCCTGCAGCGCGTCCGTGACCTCCTTGGTGGTCTGCTCCCACTGCTTGGTGACCAGGTTGTACCGCTCCTCATTGGTAATCAGGCCGCGCTTATAATACTGCTCGATCTTCACCACGGTTTTCTGCGCGTCCTGAATCAGGCTGTACTTCTTCTCGGGCACCACCATGTCCGCAATGGACACGGAAATTGCACCCTTGGTGGAGTACTTGTAGCCCAGAGCCTTCACCCGGTCCAGCATCTCCGTAGCGATGGTAAAGCCATGGCGGCGGATGCACTTGTCAATGATCTTGCCCAGGGGGCCCTTGCCCACCAGGAAGTCCACCTCCAGCTGGAACTCATTGCCGGGGATGGAGCGGTCTACGAAGCCCAGATCCTGAGGAATGGGCTCGTTGAAGATCAGGCGGCCCACGGTGGCGTCAATCATGGCGTACCGCATTTCTCCGTCGATCTCCTTGCCGTAGCGCACACGGATGGGGGCGTGCAGGCCAATATCCCCGTCGGCGTAGGCGGCAATAGCCTCGTCGGGGCTGGAGTAGTTGTGAATGGGGCGGAACTTCGCCTCCGCCTTGCCCTCGGCCTTGGCCTTTTCGTTGGCAGCCAGGAACTCGTCTGCGTCCACGATGGTCTCCACCGGCAGACCGGTACCCCCTGCGTCGGTGACAAAGACCCGCTCCGCGCCCTTCTCAGCCTTGCCCAGCCGGACATAGGTCAGATAGTACGCGCCGAGGATCATATCCTGGGTGGGGACGGTAACCGGCTTGCCGTCCTGGGGACGCAGCAGGTTATTCGCGGACAGCATGAGCATTCTGGCTTCCGCCTGGGCCTCTGCGGACAGGGGCACATGGACGGCCATCTGGTCGCCGTCAAAGTCGGCGTTGAAAGCAGTGCAGCACAGGGGATGCAGCTTGATGGCGCGGCCCTCTACCAGCACCGGCTCAAAGGCCTGAATGCCCAGACGGTGCAGGGTAGGCGCACGGTTCAGCATCACCGGACGGTCCTTAATGATGTCGTCCAGGGCGTCCCAGACCTCGGTCTTGCCCTTGTCGATCATCTTCTTCGCGGATTTGATATTGTTGGCCAGGCCGTCTGCCACCAGCTTCTTCATAACGAAGGGCCGGAACAGCTCGATGGCCATTTCCTTGGGCAGGCCGCACTGATACAGCTTCAGCTCGGGGCCGACCACGATAACGGAACGGCCGGAGTAGTCCACGCGCTTGCCCAGCAGGTTCTGACGGAACCGGCCCTGCTTGCCCTTGAGCATATCGGACAGGGACTTCAGCGCCCGGTTGTTCGCGCCAGTCACGGCGCGGCCCCGGCGGCCGTTGTCGATCAGGGCGTCCACCGCCTCCTGGAGCATCCGCTTCTCGTTGCGGATGATGATGTCAGGGGCGTGCAGATCCAGCAGCCGCTTCAGGCGGTTGTTCCGGTTGATGACCCGGCGATACAGGTCGTTCAGGTCGGAGGTGGCGAACCGGCCGCCATCCAGCTGGATCAGGGGCCGCAGATCCGGGGGAATCACCGGTAGGACGTTCATAATCATCCAGCTGGGCTTGTTCCCGGACTGGCGGAAGGCCTCCACAACCTCCAGCCGCTTGGAGATCCGCAGCTTCTTCTGGGCGGAGGCGTCCTGGAGCTCGCTGCGGAGCTGCTCGGAGAGCTGATCCAGGTCGATCTGCTCCAGCAGCTCCTGGATGGCCTCGGCGCCCATGGCGGCCTTGAAGTCGTCCTCATACTTTTCCCGCATATCCCGGTACTCTTTTTCCGTGAGCACCTGGTTTTTGCTCAGGGGGCAGTCCCCGGGATCGGTGACGATATAAGCCGCGAAATACAGGACCTTCTCCAGCACCTTGGGGCTGATGTCCAGAATCAGGCCCATGCGGGAGGGGATGCCCTTAAAATACCAGATGTGGGAGCAGGGAGCGGCCAGCTCAATGTGGCCCATGCGCTCCCGGCGCACCTTCGCCTTGGTGACCTCTACGCCGCAGCGGTCGCAGATCTTGCCCTTGTAGCGGATCTTCTTATACTTGCCGCAGTGGCACTCCCAGTCCTTGGT
>CAKTIN010000041.1 GCA_934565775.1 uncultured Oscillospiraceae bacterium | reverse complement strand
TCCAGCGCCCCAGCCGGGAGATCGAGATTCGGGAGCTGGAGCTGCTAGCGCACGAGGAGACTGATTATGTCATCCGCGTGACCTGCTCCAAGGGCACCTATATCCGCACCCTGTGCAAGGATATCGGCCAGGCCCTGGGCTGCGGGGGAACCATGGCGGCCCTGCGCCGGACCCGGGCCGGAGCCTACGGCCTGGAGGCGGCGATTCCCCTGGAGGACCTGCTGAACCGTTCGGAAAACGGGGAAAATGTGGAGAAACTGCTCCTTCCTGTGGACTCTATGTTCTCCGAAGAGCCGGAGGCCCGGCTCAGCGCCCGGCAGGAGCGCCTGTGCCGGAACGGCGGCAGCTTCCCCTGGAGCGGAGAGCCGGGGCGATACCGGCTGTATGCCGGAAGCGGCGAGTTCCTGGCTTTGGGCGCCTGTGAAAATGGCGTTATGAAAACCGTAAAAAGCTTTTTTGCCCTCCCGGAGGAGGCATAAGGAGACCAAATTGAACGAGAAAAAAACACCCCGGGTGATCGCCTTGGGGTTCTTTGACGGGGTGCATCTGGGCCATGGGGCGCTGCTCTCCCGGACCCGCCAGGCTGCGGACCGCCTGGGAGGCGAGGCCTGCGCCGTGACCTTTGACACCCACCCGGACCGGCTGGTATTCGGAACGCCGGTCCCCCTGATCAATACCCCCGAGGACCGGGCGGCGCTGATGCGGGAGCTGTACGGGATTGACCGGGTGCTGACGCTGCACTTTGACCGGGCCATGATGGACCTGCCCTGGGAGGATTTTATTTCCCGGGTGCTGGTGGAGCGCTACGGCGCCAGCCATGTGGTCTGCGGCCACGATTTCCACTTCGGCCGCCGGGGGGAGGGCAACCCGCAGCGCCTGGCGGACCGGTGCCGGGCCCTGGGCCTGGGCTGCGACGTGATCCCTCCGGTAAAGCTGGACGGGGTGGTGGTATCCTCCACCTATATCCGCACCCTTCTGGAGCGGGGAGATCTGGAGCAGGCCGCCCGCTTTCTGGGCCACCGGCACCGCCTGTCCGGAACGGTGGTTTCCGGGCGGCATCTGGGCCGGACCATCGGAATCCCCACTGCGAACCTGACCCTTCCCGAGGGGCTGGTCCGGCTGCCCTACGGGGTCTATGCCTGCCGGGCGATGGTCCCGGCGGGGGCGTACCGGGCGGTGACGAATATTGGCGTGCGCCCCACGGTCAATGGCCGGACCCCCACGGTGGAGAGCTGGCTGCTGGACTACGAGGGGGACCTGTACGGCCAGCCCCTGCGGCTGGAGCTCTGCCGGTTCCTGCGGCCGGAGCAGAAGTTTCCCTCCCTGGAGACTCTGCGCCAGGCAATCCTGGACAATGCCCGGACGGTGCGGGAACTGCCGGAGGAAGGATGAGCCTGCCGCCCGCGCCCTCCGGGGATGTGAGAATTAGGTGATTAAAATGGATAATTATTTTGACGTGGCGCTGGAGCCTGAAAAGCTGGGGGCCATTTCGGCGCTGGGCCTGGCCCATATGGGCGACGCCGTCTATGAGCTCCTGGTCCGCAGCTACCTGTGCTGCCGGGGGGACGTGACGGTGCAGCAGCTCCATAAGGACAGCGTGGCCCTGGTATCCGCACCGGCCCAGGCGGCCTTCGTGGAGGCTCTGCTGCCCCACTTGACCGAGGAGGAAATGGCCCTGTACCGCCGGGGGCGGAACAGCCATCCCCACGGGGTGCCGAAAAGCGCCAGCCCCGGGGAGTATGCCCGGGCCACCGGGCTGGAGGCCCTGTTCGGCGGGCTCTTCTTAGCCGGGAAGGTCCAGCGGTGCAACGAGCTCTTCGCCCTGGGAATGGAGGCGCGCCATGGCCTTTGATGCGACCTTTCTGTCCGGCGTGCTGGAGGAGATCCGCGCCGCCGCCCTGGGCGGCCGGGTGGAAAAGCTCTATCAGCCGGCCCGGGATACGGTGGTGCTTCTGCTTCGGGGAGAGGCGGGGCGGGTCCGCCTGCTGATCGTGGCCAATCCTGCCGCCCCCCGGCTCCACCTGACGGGGACCAACCCGGAAAATCCGGACCAGCCGCCCATGTTCTGTATGCTTCTGCGGAAGCATCTGCTGGGCGGACGGCTGACGGCCATCGAGCAGCTGCCTATGGAGCGGGCGGCGATCTTTACCTTCCTGTGCACCGACGAAATGGGGGACCAGGTGGAGAAGAAGCTGGTGGCGGAGCTCATGGGCCGGACCACCAACGTGTATCTGCTCAGCCCGGAGGGGCGGATCCTCGACTGTCTGCGCAGGGTGGGGCTGGATGAAAGCGCTCACCGCCAGGCGCTGCCGGGGCTGTATTACCAGCTGCCGGAGCCGGTGGAGAAGCTGCCGCCCCGGGAGGCCTCGGCCCAGGCCCTGGAGGCCCTGCTGCGGGAGCCCGGAGCGGACCGGATCAGCGACCGGCTGATGGACGGCCTGGGCGGGCTCTCGCCGCTGGTCTGCCGGGAGGCGGCGCTGGAGGCCGCCGGAGAGGCGGACGCGCGGCTGGAGGGCCGGGACCCGGAGGCCCTGGCAGGGAAGCTTGCGGCGTTTTTCGGGGCCTACGCTGCCCATCCCCGGCCCTATCTGGTCCGGGTGGGGGACCGGCCCAAGGCCTACGCCTTCTGCCCGGTGCGGCAGTATGGCCCCGGGAGCGAATGCACGGAATTTCCCCAATTTTCTCAGCTTTTAGATGCCTATTACGGAGAAAAGGACAAAAAGGACCTGATTCGCCAAAAGAGCCAGGGGGTCCGGAAAACCGTGAGTAACCTTCTGGACCGGGTGAAGCGGAAGCTGGCCGCCCAGGAAAAGGAGCTGGAGGCTACCTATGACCGGGAGCGCCTGCGCCAGCTGGGGGATATTGTAACGGCCAATCTCCACGCCATCACCCGGGGGCAGCTGCGGCTGACGGCCTGCGACTTTTACGATCCGGAGATGAAGGAGATCGACATTCCCCTGTCTCCCACCCTCAGCCCCCAGCAGAACGCCGCAAAGTTTTACAAGGACTACACCAAGGCGAAAAATGCCCAGCGGGAGCTGACCAAGCAGCTGGAGCTGGGCCGGGGAGAGCAGAGCTATCTGGAGAGCGTGCTGGAGGAGCTGGACCGGGCGGGCACCGAGGCGGAGCTGGAGGAGATTCGTCAGGAGCTGATCTCCGGCGGCTACCTGCGCCAGGAGGCCGGGAAGAAGCGGATGAAGCAGCCCCAGGCCAAACCCATGCGCTTTGAATCCACGGACGGCTATCCCATTTATGTGGGCAGGAACAACCGGCAGAACGATGAGCTCACGACGAAGCTGGCCCGAAAGGACGACCTCTGGCTCCACGTCCAGAAGCTCCACGGCTGCCATGTGGTCATCCCCTGCGCCGGGGTCACGCCGCCGGACGACACCATTACCCAGGCGGCCCAGCTGGCTGCCCTGTATTCCCAGGGCGGGCAGGGTCAAAATGTGGCGGTGGACCTTACGCCGGTGAAATTCGTCAAGAAGCCCGCCGGATCGAAGCCCGGGATGGTGGTGTACTACCAGTATCGGACGGTGTATGTCACCCCGGACCCCAAGCTCCCGGAGCGCCTGAGCGCCGGGGCAAAGAATCGTTAGACACTGTTGTGCTCCCTGCGGGGAGATTCTGCCGCTGATTTTGCGGGCTTTTCCCCCTGGCTGGAGAGCAGGGGGAGATGCAAGAGAATACACACTGAAACAGGCCGCTTCCTGGGTTGGGAATGCGACCTGTTTTTTTGCACCCCGGGGCTATACTTTGTCCAGCGGAAAACGAAAGGGGGCGCGCGATGGGAAAGCAGATCGGGATTCTGGTTTGGGGGGCTCTTGCCCAGCTTTTGCTTCTGGCGGCGGCGGGGGAGGACCGGCTCCGGCCGGGGCTGCTCCTGGGGGCGGCGGCAGCGGCACTGGGGCAGCAGGCCCTCCCTGCCGGGGCACTGTGGCAGCTGGGGGCGGCGCTGGCCGGGGCGCTGGCGGCCTATGGGCCCGGGGCGGCGGGGCTGGGGCCTGTCGGGGTGTACCTGGGCCTGCGGCTGGCCCTGAACGGGGCGCTGGCCCGGCTCCCGGACCGGCCCTGGATGGCGGCGGCAGCGGCGGGCGTGCTGTGGTCCGCCGCCGTGCTCCTCCGGGGACAGGGGCAGAGTCTGGTGCCGGTGCAGCTCACCAGCGGAGACCGGCGGGTGCGCCTGACGGCGCTGCGGGACACGGGAAACACCCTGACGGACCCCCTCACCGGGGAGCGGGTGCTCCTGGTGGAGCGGCAGGCGGCGCAGGCCCTCCTGCCGGAGGAATTCTCCACCGCAGCGCCTGCGGAGGCCGTGGCCCGCCTGCGCCGCTGCGCCCCTCAGACCAAGCCCCGGCTGCTGCCGTACCGGGCCGTGGGCGGAGAGGGGCTGCTCCTGGCGGTACGGTGCGACCGGGTGACCATCGGCGGCCGCCCGGCGGGGACCCTGATCGCCTTTACGGATACGGTGTTGTCGGAAAACGGACGGTTTCAAGCGCTTGCGGGAGGGAATTAGAATGCTGGGAAGGAAATGGTTGGAGAAGCTGGGGCTGCTGGACGCCGGGACGGTCTATTACATCGGGGGCAGCGACGTGCTGCCCAGCCCCCTGCGGGGGGAGGAGGAGCAGCGGCTCCTGGGGGAGCTGGAGCAGGGCAGCCAGGAGGCCAAGCAGCGGCTCATTGAGCGGAATCTGCGCCTGGTGGTGTTCATTGCCCGGCGTTTCGAGAGCACCGGGGTGGGGATCGAGGACCTGATCTCCATTGGAACCATCGGCCTGATCAAGGCGGTGGGGACCTATCGCCGGGAGAAAAATATCAAGCTGGCAACCTATGCCTCCCGGTGCATTGAAAATGAAATCCTCATGCACATCCGGAAGATCGCCGGGCAGAAAACGGAGGTCTCTCTGGATGAGCCCATCAACACGGATTACGACGGCAACGAGCTGCTGCTGTCGGATATTCTGGGCACGGACCCGGAGGCTATCACCCGTCCCCTGGAGGACGAGGTGGACCGGCAGGTTCTGCGCCAGGCCCTGGGGACCCTGCCGGAGCGGGAGAAGAAGATCGTCACCCTGCGCTTCGGCCTGGGGGGCTGCAAGGAGCGGACCCAGAAGGAGGTGGCGGACCTGATGGGCATTTCCCAGTCCTATATCTCCCGGCTGGAAAAGCGGATCATGCTTCGCCTGCGCCGGGAGATGCTGAAGCAGACCTCTTGAGCCAAAGCGGCCGGTCCTATGGACCGGCCGCTTGCCTTATAAATAGTTTCCGGTTAGGCTGGCGGGATTATCCCGCACCTCCTCCGGCGTGCCGGTGGCGACGATCCGGCCGCCTGCCTCCCCGCCGCCCGGACCCATGTCGATGACATAGTCTGCATTGCGGATGACATCCAGGTCGTGCTCGATCACGACCACCGTTGCGCCGTTGTCCAGCAGGGCCTGAAAGACCCCGAGAAGCACCCGTACATCCAGGGGATGCAGGCCGATGGAGGGCTCATCGAATACAAAAACGGAATCCTCCTGGGCCTTGCCGATCTCGCTGGCCAGCTTCAGCCGCTGGGCCTCCCCGCCGGAGAGGCTGGGAGTCTCCTCGCCCAGAGTGAGGTAGCCCAGACCCAGCTGCTTCAGAATTTCCAGCTTCTGGCTGACGACCTTCTGGCTCCGGCAGAAGGCAAGGGCGGAATTTACGTCCATGTCCATGAGCTCCGGCAGAGAGGCGCTCTCCCCGGCGGGATTTGTCAGACGAACCGCGCCGGCTGCCTTCGCGTAGCGGGAGCCCCGGCAGTCCGGGCAGGGAATGTCCACATCCGGCAAAAATTGCACATCCAGGCTGACTACGCCGGTGCCGTCGCAGCCGGGGCAGCGCAGAGAGCCGGTGTTATAAGAGAAGTCGCTGGCCTTGTAGCCCCTTTCCCGGGCATCGGGGGATTTGGCATAGAGCTTCCGCAGCTCATCGTGTACCCCTGCGTAGGTGGCGACGGTGGAGCGGACGTTGATGCCGATGGGGGTGGCGTCGATGAGCTTCACATGGCGGATACCCGGGGCGGAGACGGCGTGAATGTGCCCCGGCAGGGGGCGGCCCTCAATCTGCGCCGCCAGGGCGGGCACCAGGCTCTCCAGCACCAGGGTGGTCTTGCCGGACCCGGATACCCCGGTGACGACGGTCAGATGCCCCTTGGGAAGGTCCACCTCCAGAGGCTTCACCGTGTGGATCGGGCCGGTGGAGAGATGAAGAATGCCGCCTGCAAACAGCGCTTCCTTTGCCGCCCGGGGGCGCAGCCTTGTTTCGGCCCGGCCGGAGAGGAAGGGCCCGATCTGAGAGGCGGGGGAGGCTTCTATGGCGGGGATGGTCCCCTGGGCAATGATATGGCCGCCCTTGGCCCCGGCCTCCGGGCCCATTTCAATGATCCAGTCCGCCTCCTTCAGAATCTGGGTGTCATGATCCACCAGAATGACGGAGTTGCCGTCGGCGACCAGATCGTGCATGACGCCGGTCAGGCCTACAATATTGGACGGATGCAGGCCGATGGACGGCTCGTCCAGCACATACAGGACCCCGGTAGTGCGGTTGCGGACCGCCCGGGCCAGCTGCATCCGCTGGCGCTCTCCGGTGGAGAGGGTGGAGGCCGAGCGGTCCAGGGTCAGGTAGCCCAGACCCAGGTCGATCAGCCGCTTGGCGGTGCTGCCAAAGGCCTCGCAGATGCTGGCGGCCATGGGCCGCATCTCCTCCGGCAGACTGCCGGGGACCTCCTGCACCCAGTCCACCAGCCGGGAGAGGGTCATGGTGCAGGCCTCATCCAGGGAGATGCCCCGGAGCTTCGGGGCGCGGGCGGCGCCGGAGAGCCGCGTGCCGTGGCAAGCCGGGCAGAGGTCCTCCTTTAGGAACTTCTCCACCCGCTTCATGCCCTTCTCGTCCTTGACCTTGGCCAACGCGTTTTCCACGGTGTAGACGGCGTTGTAATAGGTAAAGTCCAGCTCCGCAAAGTCGTTGGAATCGGCCTTCTTCGCCCGGTAAAGGATGTGCTTTTTCTCTGCGGGGCCGTGGTAGACGATCTCCTTTTCCCGCTCCGTCAGATCGCGGAAGGGCACGTCCGTGCGCACGCCCATGGCCCGGCAGACGTCGGTCATCAGCGACCACATGAGACTGTTCCACGGGGCCACGGCGCCCTGGTCAATGGTAAGGGAGTCGTCCGGCACCAGAGAGGCCAGGTCCACGGTGCGGATGCTGCCGGTGCCGCCGCAGGTCTGGCAGGCGCCCTGGGAGTTGAAGGCCAGCTCCTCGGCGGAGGGAGCGTAGAAGGAGGCGCCGCAGACCGGGCAGACCAGCTCCTTCCCTGCGGCTACCAGCAGCGAGGGTGCCAGGTAGTGACCGTTGGGGCAGCGGTGGCTGGCCAGACGGGAGTACATGAGCCGCAGACTGTTCAGCAGCTCCGTCCCTGTGCCGAAGGTGCTGCGGATACCCGGCACGCCGGGGCGCTGATGCAGGGCCAGGGCGGCGGGCACATACAGCGCCTCGTCTACGCTGGCCCTGGCCGCCTGAGTCATGCGGCGGCGGGTGTAGGTAGACAGGGCCTCCAGATAGCGGCGGGAGCCCTCCGCATACAGGACCCCCAGGGCCAGGGAGGATTTGCCGGAGCCGGATACCCCGGCGATGCCCACAATTTTGCCGAGGGGCACGGCGACGTCAATATTTTTCAGATTGTGCACCTTTGCACCGCGAATGAGCATATGATCGATCATGGGAGACACCTCGGGAATCGGAATGCGGCCGGAAGGCCGCTTTTTTCTTATTTTACACCAGGCATGGCAAGATTGCAATGCGATTCGCGAGGGTTCCGGCGGAAGCTGATTTTTTTCTGTACATTTTCCTACCGGCGCAGTATAATAAAATGTACGGCTGTTTGCGGCGGAATGGGGGTACACCATGAAATTTGCATTTTACACACTGGGCTGCAAAGTGAATCAATATGAGACCCAGGCCATGGAGCAGACGCTTCTGGCCCTGGGGCACACCCTGGGGGACTTTTCGGAGCCCTGCGACGTGTATATTGTCAATACCTGCACGGTGACGGCGGTGGCGGATAAGAAAAACCGCGCGATCATCCGCCGGTGCCGCCGGGACAATCCCCAGGCGGTCATCGGCGTGTGCGGCTGCTACGCGCAGGTGGCCCCGGAGGCCGTGCGGGCCCTGGGGGTGGACGTGATCTCCGGCAGCGGGGGCAGAGAGGCCTTTTTGCAGCTGATGCTCCAGGCGGCGGAGGGCCGCGGCCATCTGGAGGCCCTGGACGACGCGCTGAAGCGCCGGACCTTTGAACCCCTTCCCGCCGGAGGCCTTGCGGGCCGCACCCGGGCCATGCTGAAGGTCCAGGACGGCTGCTGCAACTTCTGCTCCTACTGCATCATCCCCTATGCCCGGGGGCCGGTGCGCTCTGCGCCGCTGGAGATGGCGGTGGACCAGGCCAAGGCCCTGGCCCGGAGCGGCTATCGGGAGCTGGTATTTACGGGGATCGAGATTGCCTCCTGGGGAATGGACCTGAATAGCGGCCTGACTCTGACGGATCTGGTGGAGGCGGTGTGCCGGGCGGTCCCGGCGTGCCGGGTGCGCCTGGGCTCTCTGGAGCCCCGGATCGTGACCCCGGATTTCTGCGACCGGCTGAAGAGGCTGCCCAATCTCTGCCCCCAGTTTCACCTGTCCATGCAGTCCGGCTGCGACACGGTGCTGAAGCGGATGCGGCGGAAATATGACACCGCCCGGTATTTGCAGAGCGTGGAGCTGCTGAAGGCGGCTTTCCCGGGATGCGCCGTGACTACGGACATGATCGTCGCCTTCCCCGGGGAGACGGAGGAGGAATTCCAGACCTCCCTGGCCTTTATTCGCCGGTGCGGCTTTGCGTCCATGCACATTTTTCCCTATTCCCGCCGCCCCGGCACGCCGGCGGACCGCATGGAGGGCCAGCACGGCAACGCCGTGAAGGAGGCCCGGAGCGCGGCGGCTATCGCCGTGGCGGAGGAAATGCAGGCGGAATATGAGGCGGCCATGGTGGGAAAGATCTATGAGGTCCTCTTTGAGGAGCCCGCCGGGGAGGGGCTGTATACGGGGCACGCGCCCAACTATATCCGGGTATACGCCCCCGGGGACGACCTGCACAACTGCCTACGCCCGGTGCGGATCACCGGACGGTATGGGGAGGGCGTTCTGGGAGAAATTCTCCCGGACGAAGTGGAAACGATTCCAACGGCGTGACTTTTTAAGCGGAAAACCCATGAATTTCTGTTTGAATTTCCGGATATTTCCCATTCCTCTTGACAAATACAGGAAAACAGTGTAAGATTACTTCTTGCGGAGAGCTCTCCGCTGCTTTGGAAAAACTCCGGCGCCCGGGGGAAAAGCCCGCCGCGCCGTACAAACTTTTTGCACCGATTGGAGCGTCTGATATGAAATTTGACTGCAATCACATTATCAACTGGACCCGGGCCCAGCTGAAGTATCAGAGCGATGTGGACCTCCGGGAGGCGACCCCCACGGAGCTGCACGACGCCCTGGCCCAGGTCATTATGATGTCCATCAGCGACGCCTGGGGCAACAGCCGCCACTCCCGGATGCGGGGGCGGAAGGCCTATTACTTCTCTGCGGAGTACCTTATCGGCCGGCTGGTGTACAGCAATCTGTATAATCTGGGGATTCTGGAGGATCTGAAGCAGGCCTTTGCCGAGCAGGGCGTGGACCTGACCTGCCTGGAGGAGATCGAGGACGCCGCCCTGGGCAACGGCGGCCTGGGCCGTCTGGCCGCCTGCTTCCTGGACTCCGCCGCGACCTGCGATCTGCCGCTGTCCGGTTATGGCCTGCGGTATCGCTTTGGCCTGTTCAAGCAGCGCTTTGACGCCGACGGAAGCCAGAAGGAGACCGCCGATGACTGGAGCAAGTTTGGCGACCCCTGGTCCTACCGCCGGTATAACCACACGGTGAAGGTCCAGTTTGCGGACCAGACCATCCTGGCCGTGCCCTATGACGTGCCGGTGATCGGCTATGAGACGGACAATATCGGCACCCTGCGCCTGTGGCAGTGCGAGGCCGAGGAGGAGCTGGATTTCGATGCCTTCAATGCCCAGGATTATCAGAAGGCCCTGGACAATAAGAATAAGGCCGAGGATATTACCCGGGTCCTGTACCCCAACGACTCCACCTGGGAAGGCAAGCGTCTGCGGGTGAAGCAGCAGTATGTGCTGTCCTCCGCCTCCCTGCAGGATATTATCCGCAACTATAAGGAGGCCCACGGCGCCGACTTCAGCCGCTTCGCGGAGTTTAACGCCGTGCAGCTGAACGACACCCACCCGGCTATGTCCATCCCCGAGCTCATCCGGCTGCTGATGCTGGAGGGTATGACCTTTGAGCAGAGCTTCCAGACCGCCCAAAAGACCTTCTCCTATACCAACCACACGGTGATGGGCGAGGCGCTGGAGAAGTGGAATATGGACCTGCTGCGCAGCGTGGTGCCGGAGATCTGCGACATTATCCTGCGGATCGATGCCAAGCTGAAGAGCGAGCATCCCAACCTCTTCATCGTCAAGGACAACACCGCTCATATGGCGAACCTGTCGGTCTACGTCTCCAGCTATGTCAACGGCGTGGCGGAGATTCACACGAAGATCCTGGAGAACGACCTGTTCAAGGACTGGTACGCGGTGTATCCCGACCGGTTCCAGAACAAGACCAACGGCGTGACCCCCCGGCGGTGGCTGGGCCTGTGCAATCCCGAGCTGACCCAGCTGATCAAGTACCGGGTAGGCGGGGACTTCCTCACGGACCTGGATAAGCTGGCGGAGCTCAAGCCCATGATCAACGACGACATGGCCCGGCAGTTCAATCTCATCAAGCATGAGAAGAAGATGCAGCTGGCGGCGGTGATCGACAAGCTGGAGCACGAGATCATCAACCCGGACTTCATGTTTGACGTGCAGGTCAAGCGGCTGCATGAGTACAAGCGGCAGCTGATGAACGCCCTGTCCATTATGAACATTTACTTCCAGCTGAAGGACGGCAAGCTCCAGGACTTCTACCCCACGGTGTATATCTTCGGCGCAAAGTCCGCCCCCGGTTACGTCCGGGCGAAGGCCATTATCCGGTATATCAACCGGATCGCCAAGCTCATTAACAATGACAACGACCCCAGAGTGCGGGATAAGCTGAAGGTCGTGTTCGTCCAGAACTACAACGTCTCCTATGCAGAGCACATCATCCCTGCGGCGGATGTGTCCGAGCAGATCTCTCCTGCGGGCACAGAGGCCTCCGGCACCGGCAACATGAAGCTCATGATGAACGGCGCCGTGACTTTGGGCACCATGGACGGCGCCAATGTGGAGATTGTCCGACAGGCCGGCCTGGAGAACAACTATATCTTTGGCGCGACGGTGGATGAGATCAACGCCGTGCGGGATACCTACTGGGCCCGGAACGTGTATGATTCCAACCCGGAGATCCACCGGGTGGTGGATACTCTGGTGGACGGCACCGTCCCCACGGACGACGATCAGCGGGAGCTGTATCACGCTCTGCTGGACGGGGCCTCCTGGCACCGCCCGGACCATTACTTCCTGCTGCTGGACTTCCCCTCCTACTTTGAGGCGAAGCTCCGCTGCAACCGGGACTATGCGGACCGTCTGGCCTTCGGCAAGAAGTGCCTGATGAACATTGCCTCCAGCGGCAAGTTCTCCTCTGATCGGACCATCCGGCAGTACGCGAAGGAAATCTGGCACGTGGAGCCCTTTAAGTAAGGGACAACGGAAATCCTCATAAAAGGAAAGGGCGCGCTTCTTGAGAAGCGTGCCCTTTTTGTATGGCAATTGAAATGCAGGGACCTTTGCGCCCCCTTATTCCGGGCGCTTCGGACCGGCCTGCCGGGCGGTAAAGCGCCGGGCGGGGTGATAGCACACCGTGGCGATGAGCAGCAGCAGGGCCGTGGCGGAAAGGCTGATGGGATAGACGGTCATAATGGTCCGGAAGGTGGGGGACAGGGGGAAGACCCAGCGAATCCAAGCGACCCGGAGCCCGCACACGCCCAGAATGGTCAGAAGGGCCGGCACCAGGGAGATCCCGAAGCCCCGGAGATAGCCGGACAGGACCTCATAAACCAGGCTGAAGCTGTGGGCGGTCATAATGAGCAGCAGGCGGATGTAGCCGGTCTCCACGACCTCCGGGTCGTTGTTGAAAATCGCCAGCAGGGGCTTGCCGAAGAACAGCACCGTGACCATGACCACGACGAGAATGCCCATGCCCTCGGTCAGGCACAGCAGCAGCGTCCGCTTGCAGCGCTTGATCTGCCCGGCGCCGAAGTTCTGCCCGACAAAGGTGGTGCAGGCCTGGCTGAAGGCGTTTACAATATCGTAGGTGATGATCTCAATATTCAGCGCCGCGCTGGAGGCCGCCATGACGATCTTACCCAGGCTGTTGATCGCGGACTGAATGACAATATTCGACAGGGCAAAGACGGCGCTCTGAATCCCGGCGGGCAGGCCGATCCGGATAATGCGCTTGAAGATTGCCCAGTCGATCCGGAGCTCCCTGCGGTCTACGCGGATCGCCTGGTCCGTCGTACACAGACGGAAGAAGAGCAGAATGGCGCTGACGGCGTTGGACAGAACGGTGGCAATGGCCACGCCGTCCACGGTCATGCGCAGAACGATCACAAAGAACAGATTCAGAAAGACGTTCAGCACCCCGGAGGCGGCCAGGGCGATCAGGGGGACCTTGGTATCGCCGACGCTGCGGAAAATGGCTGCTTCGAAGTTGTACAGCAGAATGACCGGCATTCCGAGAAAATAAATGCGCAGATAGGCCAGAGCCTCGGGCAGCACATCCTCCGGCACATTCAGAAGGCCCAGCAGGGGCGCTGCGATCATCTCCCCCAGGACGGCAACCAGCACGCCGCCGATCAGGGAGATGAGAATGGAGGTGTGTACGGCACGCTGGGCCGAGCGCAGGTCGTCCTGGCCGATGGCATGGGCAATCACCACGTTGGCGCCCAGAGCGATCCCCAGGAACAGATTGACGATCAAGCTGATGATCGAACTGTTCGCCCCCACAGCGGCCACGGCTATGGTGCGGTCCGCCCCGGCAAAGTTGCCCACAATGGCAACATCCGAGGCGTTGAAAAGCTGCCCCAAAATGGCTGTGGCGGCAACGGGAAGGGCGAAGAGGGGAATCTTGTCCCAGATCGACCCGTGGAGCATATCCATCTGCCGCTTTTTCTGAACAATTTCCATATTAAAATGCTTCTTTCTCTATTGTTTCCGCACATCAGTATACGCCTTGACGGGTTGAATCGCAAATACTAATTTTCAATGGCTTATCATAGTTGAAAAGCATAATAAGACCGGCTATAATAGAGACGAGGTGAACAATATGGAAATTCGGATCCTGCGGGGCTTTCTGGCTGTGGCCCGGGAGGGGAGCATCACCCGGGCGGCGGAGAGCCTGCATCTGTCTCAGCCCTCTCTGACCAAGCAGCTTCAGGAGCTGGAGCGGGAGCTGGGAAGGACCCTCCTGATCCGGGGAAAGCGGAACATTACCCTGACTCAGGAGGGGGTGCTCCTGCGCAAGCGGGCGGAGGAGATCCTGAGCCTGCTGGAAAAGACCCGGCGGGAGCTTGGCGCGGAGGAGGCGGGGCTCTCCGGGGAGATCGCGGTGGGCGGCTCACCCACGGACCGGGTCCTCCGGGCGGCGACGGCCCTCCGGCAGGCGCACCCCGGCGTGTGCTTCCATTTTTACAGCAGCGACGCTACGGATATTACCGAGCGTCTGGACCATGGGACGCTGGATTTTGCCGTCCTGCTGGAGCCGGTGGACGCGATGAAATACGACAACCTGCCCCTGGGGGATTCCTCCCGCTGGGGGCTGCTGCTCCCGGCAGAGCATCCGCTGGCGGCGAAGGAGGCGGTGAGCCGGGAGGATCTGCTGGCGGTTCCGCTGACTGTCTGCCGCCGGGCGGGGCTTCAGCGGCAGATCGCCCTCTGGGCCGGGACGGAGCCGGAGCATATGGACCTGGCCGCGACTTACAATGTGGTCAACGGCAGCCCGGTCCCCTTTGCCCGCAGCGGCCTGGGCTGCTTTTTGACCAGCGAGGACCGGCTGGGCGGGCAGCTGGCCCCGGATATGTGCTTCCGGCCCCTGTGCCCGCCCCTGGAGCTGCATCACGCCCTAGTCTGGAAGCGCTATGCGGCCCTCAGCCGGGCGGCGGAGACGTTTCTGGAGCAGGTTCGCCGGGAAATGCAGGAGCCGGGACTGTAGGAACAGGCCGGGCCGCCCACGCATAAAATCCCTGCCGCTTTTGCCACGGGCGGATAACGAAGTTTTTATGTAGGATACGGTGCAGTCTCTGAAAAGAGGCTGCACCGTGTTCTGCTTTATGCAGAAAGTTTGAATTGCTGTGGGTTTTGGCGGATCTCCTCCATTGCCGCCTGCATTTCCTTTTCCGTAGGAAGTGAGAACAGTCCCACGGCAGTGAAGTAAATACCCACCTTGACC
Organism: uncultured Oscillospiraceae bacterium; assembly: GCA_934565775.1. Lineage (GTDB taxonomy): Bacteria > Bacillota > Clostridia > Oscillospirales > Oscillospiraceae > Faecousia. Next base: position 2,107 of record CAKTIN010000041.1, on the reverse strand, counting down.
TTCTTGGTCTCCTTATCCTTGCTGTGGACTTCAATGCGGCGAATCAGCGCATTAACGATCTCCGGCGTAAGCTGCCGGATGTCCGTATAGTCTCGCAGCGCTTTCATCAGCAGCCTCAAATCCACCTTGGTTTGCTCTGCATCCAGCAGCTTTTTCTTGCCGTCAGCTACGAGCTTCAGTAGTTCCTTCTGCTCCTTTTCGTAGTTGGCGGTCATTTTTGTGAAACGCTCATCGGTGATTTTGCCGGAGATATTCGCTTCAAACAACCCTTCAATGGCCTTGTCGATGGCTTGAATACGCCGTTCACTTGCAGAAGCAGAGCGATGGCGCAGAATCAAGTGGGGATCGGGCCGGGGCACTCCCGCACTGCGGGCTTGCCCGGGTGAGGAAGGGGAGACGGCGCATTTTGGGGCAGGTCTGCAAACCGTGTAGGGTTCTCCCGGCCCGGCCATTTTGGAAAAGCCCTTTTTGGGGAAAACGGAATGCTCCAGGGACCTGTTGAAAAAGAAAACTCCGGCACCTGCCTAAGGCAGATGCCGGAGCTTGTTGGTTTTTGCAATGCGCTTGATTTCCGGGCGCGGGCCTGTTCTTACGCGCCCAAACGATCAGGCAATTTCAAGCCTTTGCGGTGCGGCTTAGTACATACCGCCCATGCCGCCCTGGGCAGCGGCCGCAGCAGCGGCAGCGTCACCGGCGGGATCGGGCTTATCTACCACCAGGGATTCGGTGGTCAACACGCAGGCGCAGATGGAAGCGGCGTTCTCCAGAGCGGAGCGGGTCACCTTGGTGGGATCCACGATACCGCTGGGAATCATGTCGCAGTAGGTCTCGGTGTAGGCGTTGTAGCCGTAGCCGTTCTTCTTGGAGTTCTTGATCTTCTCAAAGACCACGGAGCCGTCCACACCGGCGTTCTCGGCGATCTGACGGATGGGGGCCTGCAGGGCCTTGGCGATGATCTGTGCACCGGTCTTTTCGTCGCCGGACAGCTTGGCAATCAGCTTCTCCACAGCGGGGATGGCGTTGACATAAGCGGTGCCGCCGCCGGCCACGATGCCCTCTTCCACAGCGGCGCGGGCTGCGTTCAGGGCGTCCTCCACGCGGAGCTTCTGCTCCTTCATGGCGACCTCGGTCTGCGCGCCCACACGGATGACGGCTACGCCGCCAGCCAGCTTAGCCAGACGCTCCTGCAGCTTCTCCCGGTCGTAATCGGAAGTGGTGGTGGCGATGGAGGCACGGATGACGTTGCTCCGATCGGCGATGGCGGCGGGATCACCGGCGCCGTCCACGATGGTGGTGGTGTCCTTGGTGACCTTGACCTGACGGCAGGTGCCCAGATCTGCGATGGTGGCCTCGCTGAGCTCCATGTTCAGCTCAGAGGCAATGACGGTACCGCCGGTGAGAATGGCGATATCCTGGAGCATTTCCTTCCGGCGGTCGCCGAAGCCGGGGGCCTTGACGCACACGCAGTTGAAGTTGCCGCGCAGACGGTTGACCAGCAGGGTGGCCAGGGCGTCGCCGTCCACATCCTCGGCAATGATCATCATCTTCTTGCCGGTCTTGACTACGCTCTCCAGCACGGGGAGAATCTCCTGGATGGAGGAGATCTTCTTATCGGTAATGAGGATATAGGGATCGTCCAGAACGGCCTCCATCTTGTCGGTGTCGGTGACCATATAGGGGGAGATATAGCCCCGGTCAAACTGCATCCCTTCCACCACGTCCAGGCCGGTTTCGGCGGTCTTGGACTCCTCGATGGTGATAACGCCGTCGGTGCCGACCTTCTCCATGGCCTCGGCAATCAGCTTGCCCACGGACTCATCGCCGGAGGACACGGTGCCGACCCGGGCAATGGCCTCGGAGCCGCTGACGGAGACGGAATTGGCCTTGATGGACTCCACGGCGGTATCCACGGCCTTCTCAATGCCCTTCCGCATGACCATGGGGTTGGCCCCGGCGGTCACGTTCTTCAGGCCCTCGCGAATGATGGCCTGCGCCAGCAGGGTAGCGGTGGTGGTGCCGTCGCCGGCCACATCGTTGGTCTTGGTAGCGACCTCGCGGACCAGCTGCGCGCCCATGTTCTCAAAGGCGTCCTCCAGCTCCACATCCT
>CAKTIN010000040.1 GCA_934565775.1 uncultured Oscillospiraceae bacterium | reverse complement strand
ATGCTATCCACTCCGGTGTCGGGAATGCCATGGTGGGGGCGAAAATCAACAACCGCATTGCCAATATTGACAAGCCCCTGCACAACGGAGACATTGTGGAGGTCATTACCTCCAAAAACGCCAAGGGCCCCAGCCGGGACTGGCTGAATATCTGTAAGAGCAACCAGGCCCGGACCAAGATCAAGCAGTGGTTCAAGAAGGAAAAGCGGGATGAGAACATCATCCACGGCCGGGCCAGCTTTGAAGGAGAGCTCAAGCGGCAGGGCTTTGCCCCCAACCTGCTCCAGGATGAGGAGCTGCTGCCGGTGCTGCTGCAAAAGCTGAGCTTTGCCAATCTGGAGGATATGTATGCCGCCATCGGCTACGGCGGCCTGACCGCGGTGAAGGCCGTGGGCCGGATCCGGGACGAGCTGCTGAAGGCGACCCGTGGGGTGCAGAATCCTACCCAGGTGGGAAAGGAGTCCCCCCTGCGCACAACACCGGAGGCGTCCACCGCACCGCTGAACCGCCATGCGGTCAGCGGCGTGATCGTGGAGGATATTGATTCGTGCATGATAAAATTTGCCCGGTGCTGTACCCCGGTGCCCGGGGACCCCATCGTGGGCTTTATTACCAAGGGCTACGGCGTGTCCATTCACCGGGCGGACTGTCCCAACGCCAGAAACGGAGCGGATTCCAAGGATTCCGCCCGATGGGTCCGGGTCCGGTGGGCCTATGAGGAGGACAAGCCCTTCGACACCACTTTGGAACTGGATTGCATCACCCGGGACGGGCTGCTGCTGGACATTGCTACGGCTATGACTACCTCCAAGGTAAAGGTCAAGGAGCTCTCCGGCAAGGATCTGCCCGCCGGGCGCAGCACCTTCACCCTGACCTTTGAGGTGAAAAACGTAACGGAGCTGGATACTATCCGCAACCGGCTGCTGTCCATTCGGGACGTGATTGAGGTCCGCCGGGGGCATAATTAAGGAGAGACGGCAATGAGAGCGGTTGTAACAAGAGTGCGCTCCGCCAGCGTGACCATCGACGGTCAGACGGTGGGGCAGATCGGCCGGGGCTTTTTGATCCTGCTGGGCGTGGGCCCGGAGGACGGAGAGGCCCAGTGCCGCCGCCTGGCGGAAAAGGCCCTGGGCCTGCGGGTCTTTGAGGACGAGGCCGGAAAAATGAATCTGGGCCTGGAGCAGGTGGGCGGCGAGGTCCTGGTGGTCAGCCAGTTTACCCTATATGGCAATTGCCGGAAGGGCCGCCGCCCCAGCTTTGTGGGCGCGGCGGGGCCGGAGCTGGGCAACGCCATGTATGAGCGCTTTTTGGCCCTGTGCCGGGAGCTGGGCTTCCCGCCTCAGCATGGGCGCTTCGGCGCGGATATGCAGGTGGCATCGGTGAACGACGGCCCGGTGACGATTTTGCTGGATACGGACGAACTGATGTAGGAGGATGGACATGAAGCTGGAGACCATGACCCTGGGGCCCTTGCAGACCAATTGCTACCTGGCCTGGGCCGAGGGGAGCGGGCGCTGCGCCGTGATCGACCCCGGCGACCAGGGGCCGCTGATTTTGCGCCGGTTCAATGAGCTGGGTCTGCGCCCGGAGGCGATTCTTTTGACCCATGGGCATTTTGACCATGTGGGGGCGGTCCGGGCGCTCCACGAGGCCACCCGCTGCCCGGTGTGGCTCATGGAGGAGGACCTGTCTCTCCCAAAGCAGCTTACCGCCGGGCCCCTTTTCTATACCGACAGCTATGACCCGGAGGTGCCGGTCACGGCCGGGGGGCTCACCTTCCGGGTCCTTCCCACCCCCGGGCATACTCCCGGCTCCGTGTGCCTGCTGACGCAGGACGCGCTGTTTTCCGGGGATACCCTTTTTGCGGGGAGCTGCGGCCGGACGGATTTCCCGGGAGGAAGCCGGCAGCAGATGCTGGCGTCCCTTCGGAAGCTCCGGGACCTGCCCTATGACGGGCCGGTGTATCCCGGCCACGGGGAGGCGACCACGCTGGCCCGGGAGCGGGCGGAGAATCCCTATCTTCAGGATTAAAGGAAGAACGCTATGAAATTACTGTTATCCGGCCATGAGGACCGGTATGCCCTGGAGCAGCTTCAGCTGAGCCTGTTCCCGGAGGAATCCATGGAGCCGGTTTCCGCTCCCTTTGACGGGGACGGGGCGGTCTCCGCTCTGCACCGGGGAAAAACCTGGCTCACCGCCACGGCGAAGATCACCTGGCGGGGGAGGACCGCCTCTGCCAGCCGCCGTATCCCGGCGGCGGGGGAGACCGTGCGCCTGCGCCGCCGGGCCCTGCAGCAGAGCTACTATCTGGCTGCGGCGCAGCTTTTGCCGGAGCCCCCCGCCTGGGGCGCGCTGGCGGGAGTCCGCCCCACGAAGCTCACCACGGCCCATCTTCTAGCCGGTGGCTCTGCCGCCTCGGCGGACCGGCTTTTGAAGGAGGTCTATTTTGTGACCCCCGCCCGGCGGAAGCTGTGCGTGGACGCGTCCCTGGCCACGGTGGAGGCGGCAAAGCGCCTGGAGCCCGGCGACATTTCTTTGTATATTGGCATTCCCTTCTGCCCTACCCGCTGCGCCTATTGCAGTTTTGTCAGCGCCGCCATCGGCGGTGCGGGGAAGCTGCTGGAGCCCTATTTGCAGGCCCTGCTGCGGGAGCTGGAGGCTACGGGAAAATTGCTGGAAAGTTCCGGCTTCCGGGTCCGTACAATCTATATAGGCGGCGGCACGCCCACCACCCTCTCGGCGGAGCAGCTGGACCGGCTGATGGCTGCGGTGGACCGGTGGATCCCCCTGGAGGGCTGCCTGGAGTATACCGTGGAGGCCGGGAGGCCGGATACCATCACCCCGGAGAAGCTGGCGGTCCTTTTTGCCCACGGGGCACGGCGGATCAGCATCAACCCGCAGTCCATGGACGACCGGGTGCTGGCCCTGTGCGGCAGGCGGCATACGGCTCAGGAGATCACCCGGGCCTATGCCCAGGCAGAACAGGCGGGCTTCCGGCAGATCAATATGGATCTGATCGCCGGGCTGCCCGGAGATACCCCGGAGGGCTTTGCCAAGTCCCTGGAGGCGGTGGCGGCTCTGGGGCCCAGCAACATTACGGTGCACACCCTGGCGATCAAGAAGGGCGCAGACCTGTATGGCAAGCGGGTGGAGCTGCCTGCGGCGGAGGCCGTGGCGGAGATGGTGGATTTTGCCGGCAGGACCCTCCGGGGCCTGGGCTACGGGCCCTATTATCTGTACCGGCAGAAATATATGTCCGGCAGCTTTGAGAATGTGGGCTGGTGCAAACCCGGAGAGGAGTGCCTGTACAATATCTACATGATGGAGGAGCTGCATTCCATCATCTCGGTCGGGGGCGGGGGAATGACAAAGGTGAACCTGCCCGGCGGGCGGCTGGAGCGGTTCCACAATCCCAAGTTCCCCCAGCAATACCTGGACCGCATCGACGACACCATCCGGCAGAAGGCAGAGATTTTCGAGCTGATGCGCCGGAGTAAGGAGTAGACCATGGAATATTTATTTGCCAACGTGACCCTTGTCACCATGGATGAGGAGCTGCGGATGCTCCCTGCCGCCTTCCTGGGCGTTCAGGGCGGCAAGATCGCCTATCTGGGAAAGACGGCCCCCAAGGAGCCCCCGGAGAAGATCATTGATGGCACCGGCATGGTGCTGATGCCCGGGCTGGTGAACTGCCATACCCAGCTGGCGGGGAACCTGTTCCGGGGGTATGCCGACGGCTGGAACCCGGAGAGCCTGCACTTTCTGCATCAGGCGGAGGGAAAGCTGGACGGCGAGAGCGTCCGGGCGGCCAGCCTGTTGGGAATCGCGGAGTGCCTGCGCTTCGGCGTGACCTCCGTGTCTGACCAATACTATTTCACCGATGAGGTGGCCCAGGCGGTGGCGGAGTCCGGGATCAAGGCGAATCTTGCCCGGCCGGCGACGCTGTTTGACCCGGAGGAGGAAGAGTTCGACGTGGAGAACGACCCGGGCTGCGCCGAGCTGGTCCGGCTGCGGGAGAAATGGCAGAACTATGACGGCGGGCGCATCCGCGTGGACGCCGGATTCCTCAGCCCCGCTACCTCCAACTATCATCTGTGGGAGGCCATGGCGGGCTACGCCGTCAACGAGGGCCTGGGCCTGCAGTGCAGCCTGACCCAGGATCCCCAGGAGGGGGAGGACTGCCGGGACCGGTATGGCCTGAGCCCGGCGGCCCTGCTGGACTGCCACGGGACCTTTCTGCCTAAGAGCGTGACCCTGACCGGACTGTACGGCCTGGAGCCGGAGGATCTCGCCCTTCTGGGCAAGCGGAAGGTCAATGCCGTGGTTTGCCCGGTGGCGGACGGGAACGTGGGAAGGCAGACGCCGGATGTGCTGGCGCTTGCCAAGGCTGGAATGAACGTGACCCTGGGCACGGGCCCCGCCGCCTTTGGCTCTACGGACCTGTTCTCCGCCATGGCGGCGCTTACCCGGAATGTCCGGCAGAGCACCGGGGACCCAACGGCCCTGCCCGCGCCGGCGGCGCTGATGATGGCCACGGTCTGCGGGGCGAAGGCCCAGGGCCGCAGCGGCCAGTGCGGAATGCTGAAGGTAGGCATGGACGCGGACCTGGTCCTGGTGGACTTTACCGCGCCCCATTTGATGCCCTGCCACAATGTGCTCACCGCGCTGGTGCAGTATGCCCGGGGCGGAGATGTGGCTATGACCATGGTCCGGGGCAAAATTCTCTATCAGGCGGGGAAATTCCCCACCATCGATCTGGACGGTGTGGTCTCTGCCCTTGCCCAGCACGCCCTCCCGGCGGTATTTGGCCAGGAGAAAGGCTGAGCGGCATTTCGGAAAGAAGGTTTGATCCGTGGAAGCACCCAGAAAAAAGCAATCCTTCCTCCACGGGGCGGCGCTTCTGGCGGCGGCGGTGGCCGTGGTCAAATTCTTGGGGGCGCTGTATAAGATACCCCTGGCGGCCATTATCGGCGACGCCGGGTACAGCTATTTCAATAACGCCTATGATATTTACGCGGTCCTGCTGACCATTTCCACTGCGGGGCTCCCCGTGGCCATGAGCCGCATGATTGCGGAGGCCAACTCCCTGGGCAACCGCCGGCAGATTGAGCGGATTTACCGGACGGCGTCGGTGATCTTCCTGCTTCTGGGCGCCACCGGGACCCTGGTCATGACGCTCATGAGCCATCAGCTGGCGGCCCTGCTGCACTCTCCGGACAGCTGGGCAGCCATTCGGGCCCTGGGCCCCGCAGGAATCTTTATGGGTCTGATCGCGGCCTTCCGGGGGTATTTTCAGGGGCACAGCAACATGGAGCCCACCTCCTCCAGCCAGATTCTGGAGGCGATCTGCCGCCTGGCCGTGGGGCTGTTTATGGCCTGGTATGTGATGCGGAAGGCCGGCAGCGTCTCCCTGGCGGCGGCGGGCGCAATCACCGGCGTTACGGTGGGGACGGTTGCGGCCAGTATTTTTCTGTATGTGCAGATTCGCAGGACCCGGGCGCTGCCCGGCAATCAGACCGGAGAGGTCCTGGGCTACCGGGAGACGGCGAAGCAGCTGCTGTCCATGGCGGTGCCCATTACCATCGGCGCGGCTGGGCTGCAATTTATCAATCTGATCGATACGGCGGTGGTCATGGCCCGGCTCACCGGTGCGGCGGGATTGACCCAGGCCCGGGCAGATGAGCTCAAGGGCATCTACGCCTTTACCCAGACTATTTTCAACCTGCCCTGCGCCTTTATTACCCCCATTACCATCAGCGTGATCCCCTCGGTGACGGAGTTCCTGACGCTGAAGAACTACCGGGGCGCCCTGCGGACGGAGGAATCCGCCCTGCGGGTCCTGGGGCTGCTGATCCTGCCCTGTGCATCGGGGCTGGTGGTGCTGTCTCAGCCTATCCTGGCCCTGCTCCGGGGGTACACCGGGGAGAATCTGACCATCGCCGCCCGGCTGCTGTCCGTGCTTGGAGTGTGCGCGGTGTTCAACAGCCTGGTGCTGCTGACCAACGCCATGATGCAGGCCCATGGGCACCCGTCTCTGCCGGTGATCAATATGCTGGTGGGCGGGGGAATCAAGGTGCTGGTAAATTACATCCTGGTAGGCAACCCCAACATTGCCATCCAGGGCGCTCCCATCGGGACTCTGTGCTGCTACGCCAGCATTACGGCCCTGAATCTTTACACCATGCGCCGGTATGTGGACCGCGCGCCGGATGTTCTGCGCTGCATCGGAAAGCCCCTGCTTGCCGCCGGGATCATGGGTGCGGCGGCCTTCGGCAGCTGGAAGCTCCTGGGCCGGGTGACGCACTCCCGCCCGGTGCTGATGCTGGCGCCCATTGCCATTGCTCTGGGCGTGTACGCGCTGCTGACCGTAAAAATGAAGCTGATCACCTATGAGGACTGTATGCTTTTGCCTCATGGGGAGAAACTAGCAAAGAAATTGAGGGTGAAATAGATGAACAAAAGTGAATGGACGGCGGCTGCGGCCAAGGCGGCCGGGCTGACCCAGAAGGAAACCGCCGCCGTATTGGATGCGGCTCTGGATGCCCTGGCTCAAGCCCTGGTCGCAGGGGAGAAGGTCCATCTGGCGGGCTTTGGGACCTTTGATGTCCAGGAGCGCAGTGGCTATCTGGGCCGCAACCCCAAGACCGGGGAGGCCCGGGAGATCCCGCCGTCCAAAATTCCGGCATTTCGCCCGGCAAAGCAGCTGAAATCTCTGCTGCAGGAGGAGACATAAATGAGACTGGATAAATATCTGAAGGTATCCCGGCTGATCAAGCGCCGGACCGTTGCCAATGAGGCCTGCGATAACGGCCGGGTCAGCGTCAACGGCAAGGTGGCCAAGGCCTCTCAGGAGATCAAGGCCGGGGATAGAATTGAGATTGCCCTGGGCGCCCGCACCGTGGCGGTGGAGGTGCTTCAGGTGGCGGAGACGGTCCGGAAGGACGATGCTGCCGCCATGTATCGGGAGATCTAAGAAAAGAGGACGTACAAATGATTCATTTTCGACGGCTGCGGCCGGAGGATAAGGCGGACTTTCAGGAATTCCTGCAAAGCTGCGACCTGCGGGGGTGTGAATACTCCTTTGTAAACCTGTTCTGCTGGGGGCGGCAGGAGGTCGCCCACGTGGGTGGACGGCTGGCGTTTTTCTCCCACTTCGGCGGGCGGAGCCTGTATACCTTCCCCATTGGGGACGGAGAGCTGGGGCCCGTGCTGGACACTCTGGCGGCGGACGCCCGGGAGCGGGGGATCCCCTTCCGGATGACCTCCCTGCTGAAGGAGGACTGCGAGGCTCTGGAGGCTTTGTACCCCGGAGAGTTCCGCATTTACCCGGATCGGGACAGCGCGGACTATGTGTATGACATTCAGCGCCTGGCCGATTTGAAGGGCAAAAAGCTTCAGGGAAAGCGCAACCACATCAACCGCTTTGTGGAGGCCTATCCGGACTGGCGGGTGCAGGTGCTGGACGACAGCCATTTGCCCGCCTGCCAGGCGCTCATTGCCCAGTGGTATCAGGACCACGCGATCTCGGACCCCACGGAGGACTACTCCCTGGAGCGTGTAGCCCTGGACCGGGCTCTGCGGTACCGGGAGGCTTTGGGCCTGGAGGGCCTGCTGCTGTACGCCGGGGACCGGCTGGTGGCTATGACCATGGGCAGCCGTCTGAACTGCAATACCTTCGATGTGCATTTTGAAAAGGCCTACGCGGATGTTCCCGGGGCCTATCCCATGATTAATCGGGAGTTTGCCCGGTACATTCGGGAGAAATACCCGGAGATCCAGTATCTGGACCGGGAGGATGATATGGGCCTGCCCGGTCTGCGGAAGGCCAAGGAATCTTATGTGCCGGACCTGCTGCTGGAGCAGTATTGGGCGGTTATGGTGGAGGACGTGGACCGTGATTGAGCTTCGACCGGCGGAGCGGACGGAGATCCCGGCTCTGCGCCGCCTGTGGAAGGCGGCCTTCGGGGACGGCGATGAATTTCTGGATGACTTTTTTGAGCTGGCCTTTACCCCGGCGCGAAGCCTGGCCGCCCTTTGGGACGGGACCCTGGCGGGAATGCTGTACTGGTTTGACTGCCGGTGCAGAGCAGAGCGGCTGGCCTATCTCTATGCCGTGGCGGTGGCGGAGCCGTTCCGGGGCCGGGGACTGTGCCGGAGTCTGATGGAGACCGCCCATGAGACCCTGCGTGCCGAAGGCTATGGGGGGAGTCTGCTGGTCCCGGGGGATGAGAGCCTGCGCCGGATGTATGAGAAGCTGGGCTACCTGGATTTTGGCGGCCTGACCAGAGAGCCGGTTCGGGCAGGGGAGAGTCTGCCTCTGGAGCCCTTGACACCGGAGGCCTATGCCCGGCGCCAGGAAACGCTTTTGCCGCCCGGTTCGGCGGTGCTGGAGCGAGATGGGCTGGCGTTTCAACAGACGCTGGGTGGGCTGTACGCCTTCCCTGGCGGCATTTGCGCGGTGGAGCGGGGGGAGCCCATGACCATTCGGGAGCTTCTGCCTCCGGAGAGCCCGGCCGCCCCGGGGATCCTGGCTGCGCTGGGCGTGGAGGAGGGAATTCTCTGCCGATCGGAGGGCGCGGAGCCCTTTGCCATGTACCGGGACCTAGGGGCAGGGGAGCCGCCTGCGGCTTTTGCCATGGACTTTGACTGAGCGAAAAGCCCGCTTTTTTGGAATTTCCCATTGCATTTTACCCGGCAGATCGTTATAATAGGGAGCGTGGCAAGACAGAATCCGGGCTTAGCGAAGTTTGGTATCGCGCTTGGTTTGGGACCAAGAGACCGTGGGTTCGAATCCCGTAGCCCGGACCAGAATGCCACCGTAATTTTGATAGAATTACGGTGGCATTTTTCTATGCCCGCAAACCGCCGAGAACCACTTAGAGCAAGGCTTTTCGGCGGCTTTTGCACATAAGTGAACCCCGCCACAGAGCAATTCTGCGGCGTGGTTTTATGCTTTTTATGCGGATTGCGGCTTTCTGCTCTTCCGTAATCGTTGAATTACTGAGAGTTATCCTTAAAAACTGTTCTTACTCAAAATGGTTATCGACGATTGCGTTTAACTGTGCCGCAATTTCAGAGAAATCCCGGTTCAGATCAAGCGTTTTCACGCTGATTTGATTCCCGCTCATCTGATAGCTGTGATCCGGCTGAATTGCTTCGTCTGTTGCGGCATTGAACATACCCGAGTCCGCCCTCTGAAGGGGAACGCACCCCAGCAGCCAATCTCCGGCGGCCATACAGATGCACCCGATCGCGCCGAGAACACACCATCGGATCCACTTTGGGGATCCATCCGGCTTCATTTCTTTGCTTGCTATCATTGCCCGCCACCAAACCGGATCTTCACGATCTGCATTTTCATTCGATTATCGCCGACCTTTGCAAGGAAACGGAAAAAGCCGCTGACGGATGGGTCGCGAAGATCATGGTAGCCCAGCATATACCCTCGGCTGGACACGCGCAGCCGGCTGTCCCAGGAGGAAAGCTCACTTTTTGCGTCCGAAACCGCAAAATACGCCCCCACATCCTTGATTTTTGCGCTTTTGAGCCAGGTCTTTGCAATCATCTTCACAGCCGTCCGGTTGGCCGCGTCGAATACCAGCACGCCGCCGGGAAATGCGTCCGCCATCCGCTGTACCAGCGCTTTGACCTGCTCCGTCAGGAAATAGTAGAACACGCCGGAGGCAAAGAATACCGCGCCGCCGGAGGCGTCAATCTTGCGGAACCACGCCGTATCGTTCAGGTCGCATGAGATGTTCTCCTCCTGCTCTCCGGCAGGCAGCAGCTCATTGCGCACGGCGATGACATCCGGAAAATCCAGATTGTAAATTTTACAGCTGCCGTTGTCGCAGCTTCTGCCGGTGCCGTCCAGCCCGCAGCCCAAATTGACAACGGCCGCTTTGGGGTGATTTTTCAGATAATCCCGTACCTCCCACGCCAAATCATTCTGCCGCGCGGCGACCTCCAGCGCGCCGAACCGCTGCATAAGGCTGTGAGAATTCTTCTCCGCTTCCGAAAAATCGTAGTCGATCTCGCCAATCAGGCGGATTGCCGTCTCATCCCGGTAGAGATTCGGATACAGCTCCGAGCATACCTTCCGCGCATACAGCGGAATAATCAGCGTCTCCTGTACGGTGTTTTTCTCAATTTTGTACTTCATAGCTATCTCCTTCCGTGAATAAATACCGGCATAATCGCTGCCAGCACTGCCGAAATGATCGCCATCCCCGCTGTGCCGAGCAGCCACTTTTTCGCCTTGTCCTTAGTAGTGATGTATGGCTTCAGGTCCTCTGTGCCGGGAATGGTCCACGCAATTGTGTGACCGACCCAGTAGCCGTCAATCAGAAACCGATCGATCAGGTTCATGACCGAAAGGATGACCAGCAGCTGCCAGAAGCCCGCAGAAAAGCCCCGCGCACCATTCACCCCATAGACGCAGACCAGCACATAGGCAATATAGCCGGGGACGCATACCGCTTTGAAAATCAAAGCGTTCCGCTTAGTTTTTTCGTGTGTTGTAAGCCCCAGCTTTACACACCTATCCTGAACCTCCGGGCTGTAGAGATGTACCATGCCCACTGCGCCCTTGCGGATACCTACCGCACAAACCAAAATAAGCAAAATCCCAAGTCCAAGTCCTTCCACAATCACTTGTAGAAGCATTATCGATTCCTACTAAAGCCCGCTTCGTCCCGGTATTCGGGATGCGCCCTTGCATACAGTTCTTGATCGCCGCAGATGGTATAGTCGCACCGGCAGCCGTCCACACAAGTGGTCGTCCGCACAAGCTTGGCATGGAGCAGTTCCATGGACGCATAGTCCACATTACACAGTGCCGGCATAATGTCTGTAAATCCGAACTGTTTGGCAAATTCCGCTGCCGGACAGGCCGTGAATTCGTAATAGATCGGCTTATCGTTTTCATAAGGTGCAACCGTCATCTCATAATCGTGCCATTTGTCGCAGCCGCGTTTCGCTCGCACAAACGCTTTGTACATCAGCTTTTTCCAAAACGGCTTGTTGATGTCAACAAAGCGCAGCTTCCGAAAGGCTGGCAGGATCAGATTTTCCTCGATCTGCTCGATCTCGCGGAATGTAACCACATCCCGGCACACATCGTAATAGCACATGATGGCGATGCAGTCGTAGGTGCCGCCTGCGCCGTTGTGAAAGTTTCTGCTGCCGCCCAAATCGGTACGCCAGTCCGATAGAAATTTCACATACTGCCGCTGCACCTGCTCCCAGACCGCCGCCCGCTCCGCCTCCGGATAGTGCAGAGCGATTTTCGCCAGAATTTCCTTCTTGCAGGACTTGGAATACAGCACATGGCAGCTGCGGTCAAATGTCAGTTCGCTGTCTTTCATATCGTTTCCCCCTATCTCTTTAAACTCTCCGTAATCTTCGCAAGACCCTCGCGCACCTCCCTGAAGTATGGCAGCATACAGTAGCAATGCGCCATCTTCGGCCGGGCAAAGGCGGTGTACGGAGCGTTCGTCTACCCGTGATGCATGAACTTCTCCACCGTCACCACACAAAGCGCTCTGGCACAGCACCTACTCATAGGTCTCTCCGGGCAATCCTTCGGTACGCAATGGAAAATGCCCGCATTCTTCTTGAACCGCTCTGCAAAGCGGCTGGAGGTGGAATAGCCGATCATTTGGGCGATTTGACCCATGGTAAAGTCGGTGCCGATGAGCAGATGCTCCGCCTGGCTCATGCGTCGTCCTTGGATATACTCCGCGACAGTGCATCCGGTGTGCCGCTTAAAGCAGGTCTTGAGCTTGCCTGGAATGGCCGCCTTGTAATGCTGATACCCTCCGGAATGTCAAAATTCAGGACGAAGTCACTGTGAAAATAGAAATCGTGGATTTTAATATGAAACAGATCCTTTTGCGCATACAGCCAGGAGTGCCCGCCGCCGAGCTCCGGAGACCGCGGCCAACTGCTTCCTGCCGGGCTGAACTGGGCACAGTTCGGAATGAAACTGCTTTGCGTTAAGAGCGTATTGTATTTTTGAGTATTTCGCTGTTCATAGCCACGCCTTGAAACGATTCGACTTTCCAATGATTAGCCAAGCCAAAGCGAGAGCAGTTGCATTTGCCTATGGCATTCTGTATGATGATTTGCGGTTAGCAGACTCTAACTAAGTTATATCAAAAAGCAGGTGGAAAGTCAATCTGTCTGCCGATAGGGTCATGCAGGATGTGAACGATCAGCTTTTGCCAAAAGCAGCGTCTTGCGGCTGCAAGCTCCATGGTCTGCGGCAAGGCGAAAAGCAGCTATAAAAAGTTCGTTTCTGCCGCAAAGGAGTGTGCCCAGAGCTACATTGATTGGATGAATAAGAGCAACTTCTTTTTCACCTTTGCCACGAACATCATGCCGGCAACGCTCCGGAGAAAACCGGGATTTCGACCGTGCTCTGTGGACTTCACCACAGCAGCTGATGGCCATTTCTTAGTACAAGGCAGAAAAGCTGGCCTCAAACCGGTCACCGGCGCAGAGCGCTTCCGAGCCTTCTTCCCGGGGCCTTCCTTATGTTCATCCGTTTTGGGCCGCATGAGTGAGGCGCTAGCCATCGAAAAGAGCGGCGGTGAATTTTTCTGGTTCACTGTACGTTTTGAAACCAAAAGATCTGCTTCAATTTCTGCTGTACAGCTCTTTTGCTGCTATGAAATTGAATGTGCGTAGTTAAAACATCTCCAACGACCAAGTTGTTTTATATACATTCTGCGGCTCCAGATAGATGAGATCCTGCTGCTTCTCCAGATCCTCTATCACATCCTGCCGGGAGGGCAGGCTGCTCCAGGGCTCCAGGCAGATGTAGGGCGCATCTGTTTTCGGCATATGCCAGAAGCCCAAAATGGGAAAATCTGGGGCTGAGAGAGTGACGCCGTGTCTGCCTTTGTCGCTTCTCAGAGTCACCCGGCCAGGCACCCCTTTCAGGACGATGGCGTCGTTGTCAAACAGATCATGGGACAGGGGAAGCATATTATTTTCCAGGAAAAAGGGCGTTTCTCTGCCGGTAATGAAGCACTCCGGGGTAAATTCCACCCGCATTGGGCTACAGGGCGGAAACTCCAGCCGGTAGTCCCCGAAGGCAAGGCCCTTTTCCAGGGGTATATTGATGCCGGGGTGGCCACCCAGGCCAAAGTACATGGGCTTTTCGTCCCGGTTCTCTACCCGAGCCTCCACGGACAGGGTGGCCTCCGTCAGAGAATACCGGAGGGCGAACCGGAAGTGAAACGGATACATTTCGTAGGTTTTTGAGCTGCTGTCGAGCCCCAGGGTCAAGGAGCCGGCACTATGCTCGAAAATGGTAAATTCGGTGGTGGGGGCAAAGCCATGGATGGGCATATGGTAAAGCTTGCCCCGGTAGCAGTAGCTTCCCTTTGTGAGCCGGGCTACATAGGGGAAAATGGTAAGACTTCGATCCTTCCAGTATTTTGGGTCCCCCTGCCAGAGATACTGGGTATTGTCCGCTCCCTGCAGGCTCATAAGCTGTGCGCCCAATGTGGATACCTGGGCGGTTATGGCTTGATTCTGAATGGTATAGATCATGGTTTCGTCCTCTCATCCTCCAAAGCTTTTTGGTTCGCCTGGAAGTATTCTACTGCGGGGCTACCCGGAATCAAGTTCTAATTCAGCAAAAAGCGTTGTGGTTATGCACTAAAATTAGTTATGAGAATTGTGCAATTTGCAAGAAAAATGGGAGAAGCCGGTGGAAATCGTGTTTTTTTGTCAAGTGGCTTGACAAAATTGTGGCGCAATGCTACAGTAATGCTACGCAATGGCAGGAAAAACTGTGCAATATTTTATGAATGCAACAAGAACAAACAGAGGGGTGAGCAAATGAACGAGACCATTGTTTCCATGAAGGGGATCTGCAAGAGCTTCCCGGGTGTGAAGGCCCTGGACCATGTTCATTTTGAACTACGGTCCGGCGAGGTCATGGCTCTTCTGGGAGAGAACGGTGCGGGTAAATCCACGCTGATGAAGATTCTCAGCGGCGTTTACACCAGAGACAGCGGAACGGTAGAGATTTTCGGAAAATCCTACGAGGACCTAACTCCAAAACAGGCTCAGCAGCTAGGCGTTGCCATCATCCATCAGGAGCTGAACATGTGCCCCCATCTGAGCGTAGCGGAGAATATGTTCCTGGGCCGGGAGAAAATGAAGGGCAGCTTAGTGGACCGCAGGGCCATGGAAGCAGAAGCCAAACGGATTTTGGAGGATTTGCGCATCAACATTTCGCCGTGGCCGCCAACGGCCCTGACGCCATCTCTTCGGCGCTGAAGGAAGCCGAAGCCGCCGGTGTGAAGATCATCTATGTAGACTCCGCTGCCAATGTGCCCGCCGAGGCCACCTTCTCCACCGACAACACAGCTGCCGGTAAGACTGCCGGTGAGACCATGCTGGATGCCCTGACCGAGAAGGGCATCACCTCCGGAAAGATCGGCATCGTCAATGTCAACGCTGCCACCGCCTCCTGCGTTGCCCGCGAAACCGGCTTCCGCTCCGCCTTTGAGGGCACCGGCTTTGAGCTGCTGGAGACCCAGTACGGCGAAGGCGACGCCGCCAAGTCCCAGAGCATTGCCGAGAACTACATCACCCAGGGCGTTGTGGGTATCTTCGGCTGCAACGAAGGCTCCACCAACGGTGCGGGCAACGCTGTCAAGGCTGCCGGTGCGGACGTGGTCTGCGTGGGCTTTGATAAGTCCGACGCCATCCTGGGCCTGATTGCTGACGGCTATATCTTTGCTACCATGGCACAGAATCCCGATGTCATGGGCTACGAGGGGGTGAAGGCTGCCGTTGCTGCTCTGAAGGGCGAAAATCTGGGCGGCGCCGTCACCGACACCGGCATATCCGTTCTGACCAAGTAAGCGCCTGAAAATAAAAGCGCCGGGGTTTGCCCAGCGCTTTTGCCAAATCCGGTAAGGTGTACCGCCATTATTATGATATAGATTTAGAGGCGTTCAGCGTTGACTGGACAACTTATATGATCTCACAAAGGAGAAACGACAATGAAACGTTCTGAAGTCAACAAGGCACTCCGTGAGTTGGAGGCCATGTGCCGGAAATACTGCTGCTATCTGCCCCCCTTCTGCCATTTTACCCCGGAGGAGTGGCAGACCAAGGGCCACGAATACGACGAGATTCGGGATTGCTGCCTGGGCTGGGACATTACGGACTACGGCCAGGGAGATTTTGACAAAATCGGCTTTTCCCTTATTACCATCCGCAATGGCAGCCAGACCATGAAGGACAAGTATCCCAAGGTCTACGCTGAGAAGCTGCTGTATCTGAGGGAAGGCCAGTATTCCCCCAACCACTTCCACTGGTATAAAACTGAGGACATCATCAACCGGGGCGGCGGGAACGTGCTAATCCGGGTGTACAATTCCAAGCCGGATGAGTCGATCGATTATGAAAGTGACGTTACGGTTCACACCGACGGCTGGACCTACACCGTCCCCGCCGGGACCCAGATTCGGCTGACGCCTGGCGAGAGCATTTTCGTCCCGCAGTACCTGTATCACGATTTCGAAGTAGAGCCCGGCACCGGGCCCGTACTCCTGGGCGAGGTCAGCCAATGCAACGATGATGCCAACGATAACCGGTTCAATCCCCTCATGGGCCGGTTTCCCGCCATTGAGGAGGATGAGCCGCCTTATCGCCTGCTGTGCACGGAGTACCCAGAGGCAAAGGACTGACAGGAGGACAAGCCAATGATTGACGTAGTGGCCCTGGGTGAACTGCTCATTGATTTTGCGGAAAAATCTGTGGACGATGCCGGATATCCTACCATGGCTGCCAACCCAGGCGGTGCGCCCGGCAACTTTCTGGCGGCTCTGAACGCCTACGGCTGGAAAACTGCCTTTCTAGGCAAGGTGGGCAGCGACACCTTTGGGCAGCAACTGCTTAGCACCCTGAACCGAGCGGGAATCGAGACCAAGGGAATCCTGGTTGATGACAGCGTTTTCACCACGCTGGCCTTTGTAACCTTTGACAAAGCGGGAGATCGATCCTTTGCATTTGCCCGGAAGCCTGGGGCAGATACCCAGATCAGGTGGGAGGAGCTGGACAAGGGCCTGATTGATGAGGCCAAGGTCTTTCATTTCGGCACCCTAAGCCTGACGGATGACCCTGCTCGGACTGCTACGCAGAAAGCGGTGGCCTATGCCAAGGAAAAAGGCAAGCTAATTAGCTGCGACCCCAACCTGCGGCTCCCCCTGTGGAAAACGGAAGAGGCGGCCAAGGAGCAGATGCTCTGGAGCCTCCGCCAAGCGGATGTGGTAAAAATCAGCGATAACGAGGTGGAGTTCTTGTGGAACTGCACACCGGAGGAGGGGGCGGATAAGCTTCTGAAGGAGTTTGACGTGGGCCTTGCTATGGTGACGCTGGGCCCGGACGGCTGTTTGCTGAAAACGAAGGACGCCGCCTTCCGGGCAAAGTGCCCTAAGGTTCACCCCGTGGACACCACTGGCGCCGGAGACATCTTCGGCGGCAGTGCCATGAGCAGACTTCTGGCGCTGAATCAGCCCATTGCCGAGCTGACGGAAAGAGATCTTGCTTACATCGGTACCTTCGCTGTCGCTGCCGCCAGTCTATCTACGGAGCACTCCGGCGGAATTCCCAGCATCCCGGCAAGGGATACCGTGCTGGAGGCCATCTCATAAAAGCCCATTGAACCGGCGGCAAAAGCCGCCGGTCTCTTATTTTTGTAAGTCGATTGACAAATGTCCCCCGAGCTCGTATAATGGTGCCAAATGAATGGAAAGCGGTAAAAGGAGATGCCACAAAAGGCCCGGAATGCGGATTATACAAAAGAATACAACCAAAAAGCCGTCCTGTCCCATCTGCGCCGTCAGGCCATGAGCCGGGCGGAGCTGGCCCGGGCTACGGGTCTGACTCGTGCGGGCACATCTTTGATCGTAGAGGAGCTTTTAGACCGCGGTATTGTTGCGGAGCTGCCCCCCCAGTCCGTAGGGCGGGGCCGCAGCGCTACTCCCCTGGTGCTGCGGGCCGACAGCTTCTATACTCTGGCGGTGGATCTGGCCAGAAAGGGCTGCACTGTGGGCCTGTGCGACATGAGTGGAAAGCTTCTGCAGTGCCGGGCCCTGCCGGATCAGGATAACATGGTGGCAGCCATTGCCCAGGCCCTGGCGTCCCTTTCGGAAACCGTGGACCGGGAGAAGATCCTGGGCATCGGCATCAGCTCCCCGGGCCCTCTGGATTGCGCCCACGGAAGGATATTGAACCCGCCCCGGTTTGAGCGCTGGCATGGGGTGGAAATCAGCAAGCTGCTGTCCGAGGCTTTGGCAATGCCTGCCTATCTGGAGCACGATGTCAACGCTATGGCCCTGCACCAGTTGGGAATGAGCCAGAGCCGGAACTTTATGCTGCTGTTTATCGACATCGGTATCGGCGCGGCCATTATGGCTTCCGGAAAGCTGCTGGGCAGCTCTGAGGCCTTTACAGGAGAGCTGGGGCACACCTCCATTCGCTTCGATGGAAGGCTCTGCGAATGCGGCAACCGGGGTTGCCT
>CAKTIN010000039.1 GCA_934565775.1 uncultured Oscillospiraceae bacterium | reverse complement strand
GTACTGACGCCTGCGCCGCCGAAAAATACAATGCGGCTGCTTTCTTCCGCCCAGCGCTTCAGCGTTTCCAGTTCATTCATGGGCCTCGTCCTCCGCCGCCAGCTCCGCCAGGAGCTTTTTGTCCTGCTTGCTGCTCAGGTCCAGCTGCGCGTAAAGGTCCGGCCGCCGGGCCCGGGTGCGGCGCAGGGACTGCTTCCGCCGCCACCTGGCCACCTTGCCGTGGTCCCCGGAGCGGAGGATCTCCGGCACCTCCAGCCCGTGCCACACCGCCGGGCGGCTATACTGGGGGTACTCCAGCATTCCGTTGTAATAGCTCTCGTCCTCAAAGCACTCCGCGTCCGCCAGGACCCCGGGCACCATCCGGCACACCGCGTCCGCCACGGCCATGGCAGGAATTTCCCCGCCGGTGAGGACAAAGTCCCCCAGGGACAGCTCCTCGTCCACGCACTCGTCGATAAAGCGCTGGTCGATCCCCTCATAATGGCCGCAGACCAGAATGAGATTGTCCAGCTTGCTCAGGCGGATGGCGTCCGCCTGGCGGAAGGTGTGCCCGCAGGGGGACATATAAATGGTATGCACCGGCCCGGCTGCCTCCTCGCAGGCGTGGAGCCAGCAGCGGTACAGGGGATCCGCCTGCATAATGGCCCCCCGGCCGCCGCCATAGGGGTAATCGTCCACCTGGCACTGCTTGTTGGCGGTGTAATCCCGAATCTGATGGGCCTCGATCTTCACGATCCCCCGCTCCTGGGCCCGGCCGATGATGCTGTCTGCCAGCACATCGGTGAGGGAGTCGGGGAACAGGGTGAGAATATCAATCCGCATCGGTCTGCATCCCCTCGATCAGCGTTACCCGGAGGTAGCCCTCGTCCACATTGATCTCCTGAATGAATTCCTTCACCGCAGGGATCATATACTCCTCCTGCCCCCGGACCAGGTACACGTCGTTGGCGGGAAGCGTCAGGACCTCCGCCACCTTGCCCAGCTCCCGGTCCCCGGCGAACACCGGCAGGCCGATGAGGTCCGCAATGAATACGGTCCCGTCCTCCAGCTCCACGTCGTCCCGGTTTACCCGGAGGGTCTTGCCCCGGAGGGCCTGGGCGGCCTCCACGGTGTCCACCCCCTGGAGCTTCAGGAGGTTGCAGGTTTTCTGGATGCTGCACCGCTCCACGGCGTAGGCTCGGCCCTCCAGAAAGACCCGGTCAAATAAACATAAAAACTCCGGCCCGTCGGCCCAGGGCAGGACCTTCACCATACCCCGGACGCCATGGACGGCAACGATCTCGCCGGCGTCTAAAAATTGCTTTTTCATGGCTGCTCCTTCCAGCGCAAAAATGCGTGACGCCGAGGCGCCACGCATACTGCCATCAATCCACGATCTCCACAGTCACCTTTTCGCCGGTGCGCTGGGCCGCGGTCTTAACAATGGTGCGGATATCCCGGGCGATCCGGCCCTGGCGGCCGATGACCTTACCCATATCCTCGGGAGCTACATGGAGCTCCAGCACCTTGCCGTCCTCGCCTTGGGATTCCGTCACAGAAACGCCTTCGGGATCGTCGACCAGATTTTTTGCCATATACAGCAAAAGTTCCTTCATTCCGATTCTCCTTCCGGCATTACAGCACGCCGGCCTTCTTCAGCAGGCCGCGCACGGTGTCGGTGGGCTGAGCGCCGTTCTTGATCCACTCCTTCGCCTTCTCCACGTCCACGTTGATGGTGGCGGGATCGCTCAGGGGATTGTAGGTGCCAAGCTCCTCGATGCAGCGGCCGTCTCTGGGGGACCGGGAGTCTGCAACGACGACGCGGTAGTAGGGAGCCTTCTTCGCACCCATTCTTCTCAGTCTGATCTTAACCATTGGAAATTCACCTCCAAATTTGGAATTCTATATCGTAAAGCAACAATGCCGATTACGAACGATCTCAGAAGCCGAAGCCGGGGATCCCCCCGGGCATTCCCTTGCCCCTGCCGAAGCGCTTCATCTTCTTGCCGGAGAACTGCTTGATCATGGAGCGCATCATCTCAAACTGCTTGAGCAGCTTGTTCACATCCTCCACCCGCACGCCTGCGCCCTGGGCCACCCGGCGCTTCCGGCTGGCGTTCATAAGGCCGGGGTTGTCCCGCTCGGCGGGAGTCATGGAGAGGATAATGGCCTCGGTCCGGCCCATGGCCTTCTCGTCCACCTGGACGCCCTTCAGGTTTGCGCCGCCGGGGAACTGGGCCAGAATGTCCTGCATGGAGCCCATAGACTTCAGCTGCACCAGCTGGTCATAAAAATCGGCCAGGGTGAACTTGTTGGATTTCAGCTTTTCCTCCAGCTCCGCGGCCTTCTTGGCGTCATAGGCCTTCTCGGCCTTCTCAATGAGGGACAGCACGTCGCCCATGCCCAGAATGCGGGAGGCCATCCGGTCGGGGTGGAAGGGCTCAATATCCGAGAGCTTCTCGCCCATGCCCACGAACTTAATGGGCTTGCCCACTACGGCTCGGACGGACAGGGCCGCGCCGCCTCTGGCGTCGCCGTCCAGCTTGGTCAGCATGACGGAGTCAATGTCCAGCCACTCGTTAAAGCTCTGGGCGGCGTTCACCGCGTCCTGGCCGGTCATGGCGTCCACCACCAGCATAATTTCCTGGGGCTTGACGGCAGCCTTGATATTTTTCAGCTCCTCCATGAGGGCCTCGTCCACATGGAGCCGGCCGGCGGTATCCAGAAACACCATGTCGTTGCCATGGCGGATGGCATGCTGCACGGCGGCCTTGGCAATGTCCACAGGGTTCGCCTGGCCCATCTGGAACACGGGGATGCCCAGCTTTTCGCCGCAGACCTCCAGCTGCTTAATAGCGGCGGGGCGGTAAATATCGCAGGCGACCAGCAGGGGATTTTTCCCCTGGCGCTTAAAGAACCCGGCCAGCTTGGAGCCGTTGGTGGTCTTGCCTGCGCCCTGGAGGCCGACCAGCATGACCACGGTGGGGCCGTTGGGATTAATGGTGAGATTCTGGGTGGAGCTGCCCATGAGGTTGGTCAGCTCCTCATCAACGATCTTCACGATCATCTGGGAGGGGGACAGCGCCTCCAGCACATCGGCGCCGACGCACCGGGCAGAAACGCTCTTTACGAAATCTTTGACGACCTTATAGCTGACGTCCGCCTCCAGCAGGGCCAGACGGATCTCCCGCATGGCCTCCTTCACGTCGGATTCGGAAAGACGGCCCTTGCCCCGGAGCTTCTTAAAGGTGGCAGACAGCTTTTCGGTCAAGCCCTCAAACGCCATGGGTTACTCCTTTACCTCGTCCACTGCCCGGAGGATTTCCCCGGCCAGGGTGGAAACAGCTTCATCCTTCATTTCGGACAGCGCCGAAGCGGCGGCCCGAATTTTCTCCAGCGCCCTGCGGCAGGCCATATCCCGGCGCACCAGGCCGGTTTTTTCCTCCATGGTCTGCAAGGCGGCCTGGGCTCGGGCCACGGTATCGTGGACCCCCTGGCGGCTGATCCCCGCCTCCTGGGCAATCTCCCCCAGGGACAGGTCCTGATTGTAGTACAGGTCAAAGCAGACCCGCTGGCGCTGGGTCAGCAGGTCGCCGTAGTAATCGAACAGGAGCGACCAGGTAAACGCGTCCTCTTTCATCCTCCTGCCCTCCATCGGCGACCAAATACCTTGACAGTATACACGATTTCGGGCCGCTTGTCAAGTGTTTTTCCTTTACAGCCCGGGAAAATCCGCAATTGACAGGGAAATTTTCCTGGGGTATAATGGTAATAATTTCAAAAGGAGGGGTTTTCCCATGAAAAAAGCGCATCTTGGCATTTCCGTGGGCTTCCTGGCGGCTCTGGTTTACCTGGCTGCCTACCTGCACAATTACGTTCTTATGGCTCTGCTGGTGGGGTACATCCTGCTGAAGGAGGACAACCTCTGGCTGCGGAAGGCTGCCGTGACGGCGGTGTGCCTCAGCATCGGCGTGCTGCTGGTGACGGTGGTCCTGAAGGTCATCCCCTATGCTCTGGCGGCTCTGAGCTCCCTGCTGGCGATCTTCAAGGTGAGCCTGCATTTTGCGACGGTCAATAATATTTTCAGCTTCCTGCTGCTGCTGGTGAACTACGGCGAGAAGATCCTGTATCTTTTCCTGGGGGTCCTGGCCCTGTCTCAGCGGTCCTTTATTCTCCCTGTGGTGGACCGGTTTGTGGACAAGCACATGAGCGACGGAGAATAAACCGCAACCGGAGGAGGGCACGGCCCTCCTCCGGTCTGCGATTTTGCTAAATACGAGCTTCTAAGCAGCCTGAAGCCGGAGGAGGGCACGCCCTTCCTCCGGCTTTTGCTATTTGACCTCAATGACCCGGATGTCCTTCAGCGCATAATCCGACTGGGACAGGACGATGTCGGAGATCAGCGCCACGTCGTTTTTCTGGAGCCCGCCCTCCGGGGAGGCGACGGCGACGGAGATCCCGCTGTCGGTCATATAGGCGACGCAGTCGGCGTAGCCCTTGGCAATGACCAGACTCTCGATCTGGGCCTCCTTCAGAGAGACGCTGACCAGATTCTCCAGCTCCTCCGAGGTCTTGGAGGAATTGCCCTCCCCGTCGGGGTAGGCCATGGCCTCCTGGAGCAGGCTGATGGAGCTGTCCCGGCTCTCCTGGCGGCTCAGACGCACGGCGGCGAAGTAATCTCCGCCGGAGGCGGCGGTGGCCAGGCCCTCATGGGCCGCGGCCTGGGCGGCGTCGGCGCCGTCGCTCATAACCAGGGTGCTGTCGTTGAGAATTTTGTCCCCGTTCAGCGTGCTGACCAGGTCCGGGGTGTTCTCCCGCTGGGTGTACAGCCAGTTCAGGTAGATCCCCGCGCAGACAAACACCAGGACGGATGCCGCGATGGCGTTTTTCTTCCAGTTTTTCATTGCGATTCCCCCTAAAATGATTTCATTTTGACAACGGAAATATGGTCCGCCCCCAGACCGGTGAGGTCCGACACCGCCTGGGTGACCGCCAGGCGCACGGCGGCGCTGTCCGCCCCCTGGCAGACCACCACCGCCCCCAGATACACCGGCGGCAGGACCTGCTGGACCACCGCCTCCTGGGTACTGCCGCCCCGGTTCAGGATCACCGTGGAGCTCCGGTCCCGGTCCGCCGTCCCGCCGGACTCGCTGTCGCTGTCCGACTGGTAGACGGTGCGGGCGCCCTCCTTGGCGGTGAGCATGACCTTCACCCGCCCGGCCCCGTCGATCTGGCTGAGCAGGGCCTCCAGACGCTGCTCCAGGGTCTCGCCGGGGGCCGTGGGCTCCGTGGCCTGGGGGGCGGCGGTCCGGGTCCCCTTGGGCAGCAGGAGCAGCCCCACCCCCAGGGCCAGTACCAGCACAGGATATTTATATTTCTTCAGCGCGCTTCCTAGACCGGACAGAGAAAATCTTTTCTTCATGTGCGCCACCGCAGAGCCTCCGGGTCCAGGCCCAGATCGCTTTTCAGCAGGTCGCAGAGCCGGGCCTTTACATAGGGGCTGACCGCCCCGGTGATTTCGGCTCCGCAGGGGAGCCCCGCCTCATCCAGCTCCACACGGACGGATACCTCCGCCCCCAGGGCGGCGGCTCTGTCCGAAATATATGCCTCCGCCCGGCGAACTATGAGGGCGGCGGTCTGGGCCTTGGCCTGTTTTTCCGCCTGGGCGGTTACGGCCTGGGCCTCCTGCCGGTAGGGCAGCCAGACCTCCCCCAGGGCCGGCAGCTCCAGATGCAGCAGGGGAGAGAAGGCGCACAGCAGCAGAAAGACCCCGCAGCACAGACTGGCCAGCTTTCCGGCGGTCCCCCGGCCGCCGCACAGGGCCTGGATCAGGGCGCAGACCAGGGCCCCGGCCACAACGGTCATGAGATAGGTTTTTACAGCGTTCACGCAGGCGATACTCCTTTCATAAAGCAGGCCAGGCTGATCAGCAGCATGAGCCCGCCTACGGCGACCATGGCCAGCAGCAGGCCCATGGCCTTGGCAAAATCCCCCACCAGGGCGGTCAGAGCCTTGTCCCCGGCCAGGGCGGTCAGGGCCCAGGTGAGCTTCAGCAGCAGGTACTGCACGCCGATCTGGCAGAAGGGGCCGGCGCAGATGGCCAGCACCGCCAGCAGGCCGTAGACCCCGGCGGCGGAGCGCAGGGCGGCGGCGCTGGCAACCACCACGTCCGAGGCCCCGGCCACCATGCTCCCCACTACGGGAATGGCGGTGGAGAGGGTGGCCTTGGCGGCCTTGAGGGCGGCGGCGTCCGCCGTGCCCCCCAGCACCCCGGTGAGGGTCATGTAGCCAGTGAAGAGGTACAGCAGCAGCTTCAGCCCCCATCCGGCGGCCCAGGAGACCAGATCCCGGAGCTTTTGCAGCAGCTCGCCGCCCAGGGCGGCGTTGGCGAAGGCCAGGGCCAGAAAGGCGGAGACCAGGGGGAACAGGAGGGTTTCCAAGGCGGCGGTCAGAATGCCGTCGAATACCGCCGTCCCCAGGTACAGTCCGCCCGAGGTATTGGCGCCTCCGGAGGCCGCCAGGGCGGAGGCCATCACCGGCAGGAGCAGCTTGCCGTAATCGCTCAGAGCCCGGAGCGTCTCCCGGCAGAGCCCGGTCATGGACCGGCCGCAGCTTAAGAACAGGGCGGTAAGACCCAGAGAGCCGGCCAGAGTGGCGAATTGCCGCTCCTTTTCGGCCTGGGTCCGGAACAGTGCGCACAGGAGCACCGCCGCCAGCATGGCGGCGCAGGTCCGCAGGGCCTCCCCCAGAGAGGTGGGGAGCCGGGCCAGCAGCCTCCAGAGCAGCTCCCCCAGCCCGGCGGGCAGCTCCGTTCCCGCCGGAGGCAGAAGGTCCCGGGCCGCCTCCGGCACCTCATAAATGGGGGTGGTGTCCACAATGGCGTCCTCCGGCTCCAGGCCCCGGGCCGGGCAGGCCAGCAGGGCCAGCAGGAGCACAAGCAGAGCAAGTTTCCGCATATCAGCCTCCCATGAGCGCTTCCAGCAGCTCCAGCACGGCGGAAAACAGGGGCAGGGCCGTGTACAGCGCCGCCGCCGCGCCGCACAGCCGGAGCATCCGGCCCAGGGCGCTCTCCCCGGCGTCGGTGCAGACGGTCTCCGCCAGCTCCGTCACCAGGGAGATCCCCGCCACCTTCCACAAAATGGTCACAAGATCCTCGTCCAGACCGCCGAGCTGCCGCAGACGGTCTGCCAGCTCCGCCGCAGGCCGGAGAAATTCCACGGCCAGGGCTCCCATCAGACAGCAGCAGCCGATGCCCAGGAGCACGGCCTGCTCCTTGGACCGGCCCTTGAGGACCACCGCCAGAACCGCCCCGGTGAGCCCCAGGGCCAGGCATTGCCACAGACCGGCCATGCTCAGAAGTGGAACAGGTCCTGCACCAGACGGAACAGGTCCGCGATCCGCTGGGCCACGATCATCAGCACCACCACCAGCCCCGCCAGAGTGGTCATAGTGGCCTGCTCCTCCCGGCCGGAGCGGACCAGGACCTGATTGAGAATGGATACGATGATCCCCACGGCGGCGATCTTGAAAATCAGCTCGATATCCATAGGCTACAGCAGCACGATGGCCAGGGCCGCCCCGCCGCACAGGCCCAGGGCCCGGTAGCATTTGGCCCGCTGGGCCTTGGTCTGGCGCAGCTGCTCCAGCCGACGCAGGCAGTCCGCCCGGGCGCCGTCCAGCCCGGAGAGCTGGCTGCTCAGATCGTATTTTCCCAGGCTCCGCCCCAGATCCAGAAGGACCGCCCGGCAGTCCGCGCTCATCTCCCGGGGAAGCCCGGCGGCAAGCAAAGCGGGCAGCGGGCCGGGATCCGGCCGGACCAGCTCCCGGCCCAGGGCGGCGAAGGCCTGTCCCACCGTTCCGGGAAAGGCCCGGGCGACCACGGCGCAGAGCTCCGGCAGGGCCGTGCCCCGGCATTCGATCTCGCAGCGCATCAGGTCAACGGCCCCCTCCAGATCCTTCAGCTCTCCCTCCCAGCGGTCCAGAGCGGCGGCCATGGAAAAGCCGCAGGAGCCGCAGGCTCCCAGAATACACAGCGCGCCTAATAGCTTGAGCATAGCGGTAACCTCCCCATGGTATAGTGCTGGCGACGGTCCAGCAGGGCGTAGCGTTCAAAAATGCCGCATTGGAGCAGCTGCCGGTAGACCGGGCGGCGGGTCAGGTCCTCCGGAGCGGCGGCGTGAGCCGTGGCCAGGAACCGCACCCCGCAGTAGGAGCACCGCTCCATGGCGGCGCAGTCCTCCGCCGAGGTGATCTCGTCCACGGCGATCCAGCCCGGGGCCATGGCCCGGACCAGGGCCTCCATGCCCGAGGCCTTGGGCCAGCCGGACAGCACGTCCACCTGCCCGCCGGGCAGAAAGAACAGCCGCCCGCCCCGGCTGGGGAACAGCTCCCCCCGCTCGTCCACCACCGCCACCGGCTCCCGCCGTCCCAGGCATCGGACGGCGTCCCGCAGGAGGGTGGTTTTCCCGGACCCCGGGGGTCCGAGGATCAGCGCCGAGCCCCGGGCCGCATCCGCCAGGGCCTGTCCGATACCCTCGATGTCCTTGGCCACCCGGATGCACAGGCTGGAAAGCTCCCGTATCCCGGTCACGCAGCCGTCCCGCAGGACCCCCTGACCGCACAGGCCGATCCGGTGTCCTCCCGGGGCGGTGAGATAGCCCTGGGCCATAGACGGCGCGGCATAGGCGGAAAACCGGCTGGCCTGGGCCACGGCGGCGGCCAGATCCTCCGGCCCCACCGGGGCGGCTCTGGAGACGACGGCCTGTCCCTGGCACTGAAACAGGGCGGGCATCCCCAGGCGCAGACGAATCTCCTGGAGACGGGCCTGCCCCAAAGCCTCCGCCTCGGGCCGGAGCCGGGGCGGCAGAAGCAGCATAAGCTCATTCCACATACAAGTCATTGGTACTCAACTCCCATGATCATCCTATGCGCCGCCGGGTGGGATATTCCCGGGGACTTTTTTCGGGGAAAAACTTGAAATTGCGGCGTTTCATTGGTATAATAACTTGATAAATTTTCTTTTGTAGATTTGAGGTTGCAACGTGTATCTAAAATCATTGGAGATCCAGGGCTTCAAGTCCTTCCCGGATAAGACGCTGATCCGCTTTGGCGACGCCATTACCGCCATTGTGGGGCCCAACGGCAGCGGCAAGTCCAACCTGTCGGACGCCATCTGCTGGGTCATGGGCGAGCAGAGCACCAAGGCCCTCCGGGGGGGCAAGATGGAGGACGTGATCTTTGGCGGCACCCAGAAGCGGGCCCAGGTGGGCTTCGCGGAGGCTACGCTGATCCTGGATAATTCGGACCGGGCTCTGGCCTACGATGCCGATGAGGTCATGGTCACCCGGCGGTATTACCGCTCCGGGGACAGCGAATACTATATCAACCGCCAGTCCGCCCGGCTTCGGGACATCAACGAGATGTTCATGGATACCGGACTGGGCAAGGAGGGCTACTCCAATATCAGCCAGGGCCGGATTGACGAGATCCTCTCCCGGAAGAGCACGGACCGCCGGGAGATCTTTGAGGAGGCGGCGGGCATTTCCAAGTACCGTCACCGCAAGGAGGACACGGAGCGGAAGCTGGCCGCCACGGAGGACAACCTGCTGCGCATCGGCGACAAAATCTCCGAGCTGGAGCTCCAGCTGGAGCCGCTGAAGGTCCAGTCCGAGAAGGCCAAGAAGTATTTGCAGCACAAGCAGGAGCTGCGCACCTTGGAGGTTTCCCTGTGGCTGGATCAGCTTCAGCGGCTGACCGCCGCCGCCCAGAAGGCCCAGGAGGATTACAACTCCGCCTCCTTCGTTTTGCAGCAGGGGCACGAGGCCCTGACGGAGCTGTACCGCCAGGCCGAGGAGTTGGCCGGGGAGCTGCGGACCCAGGACGTCAACCTGGAGACCCTGCGCAGTCAGGCCAATATGCTCGCCGCCATCCATCAGCAGCAGGAGGGGCAGCTGGCGGTTCTGAGCAGCAATCTGGAGAATAACGAGCAGAACGCCCGCCGGGTGGCCGAGGAGCTGTCCCAGCAGGCGGACCGGGGCAGCGGGATCGACCAGCAGCTGGAGGCCGGCGCCCGGCGGATGGAGGAGATCGGCGGGCAGATTGAGGCGCTGAAGGCGCAGTCCGGCGAGAAGCAGCAGGCCTTGGCCAAGCTCACCGCGGGGGCCGAGGGGCTCACCCGGCGGTTCCTGGAGCTCCGGGGCAGGCAATCTGCCCTGACGGCTGAGATCGCCGGAAAGACGGCGGACTGCGCCGCGCTGGAGAGCGCCATTGCCCAGGCAGCCCAGCGGCTGGAGACCCTGGAGCAGGACGCCCAGGCGGGTCAGGCCCGGCAGGCGGAGGCCCGGGAGAAGCTGGAGGGGGCCCGCCGGGAGCGGAAGCAGGCCGAGGAGACCGCCGCCGCCCAGCGCAATACCATCGCGGGTTATACCATGCGGCTGTCCGGCCGGGTGAAGCGCCGGGACGAGCTCCAGGAGCAGCTGCGCCAGATCCTGGGGCAGCAGGAGGGCCTGTCCGCAAAGGCCCGGGTATTTGCCGCCATGGAGCGGGATTTTGAGAACTATTCCAAGGCCGTAAAGGCCGTGATGCAGGAGAGCCAGCGGGGCGCCCTGCGCAATATCCATGGGCCGGTGTCCCGGCTCATCAAAACCGGAGACGATTACACCGCCGCCATTGAGGTGGCCCTGGGGGCCGCCATGCAGCAGATTGTGGTGCAGACCGAGGCGGACGGCAAGGCGGCGATCAACTATCTGAAGCGCACCGGGGCGGGGCGGGCCACCTTCCTGCCTATGAGCACCATCCGGGGCCGCCAGCTCCAGGAGCAGGGGCTGGAGCGCTGCCGGGGCTTTGTGGGCATCGCCGCCCAGCTGGTGGAGTGCCAGGAGCAGTACCGGCCGATCGTGGACAATCTCCTGGGCCGGACGGTGATCGTGGAGACCCTGGACCATGCCATCGCCATGAGCAAGAGCTATGGCGGCCGCTTCCGCATCGTCACCCTGGACGGCCAGGTGATGAACCAGGGCGGCTCCATGACCGGCGGCTCCATGAGCAAGGACGCGGGGATCCTCTCCCGGGCCAATGAGCTGGAGCGGATTCAGGAGCAGCTGCGCCGCCTGCAAGGCAAGCGGGAGGCGCTGGAGGCGGAGCTCCGGGAGGTCCAGCGGACCGTTGCCCAGGGAGAATTCGAGCAGACCGCCGCCCAGGAGCAGCTTCGCGCCGCTGAGGACGGGGTGCTCCGGCTCCAGGGGCAGGAGAAGCAGTATGAGGTGCTGCTCCAGGCCGTTTCCGACGCCCTGGCTGCCTCCGGTAAGGAGGAGGCGGCGCTGCGCCAGCGCCAGAGCGCGGACCGGGAGCGCCTGTCCGCCCAGAGGGCCAAGCTGCAGGAAAAGACCCTCAGCCGCAGCCGGACCGAGGCGGAGCTGGCCACCCTGGAGCAGGATCAGACCCAGGCGGCCAAGGCCTCCGAGGCCATTTTGGCGGAGGACACCGCCCTAAAGACCCAGATTGCCGCCCTGGAGGCGGAGAGCCGGGCCGCCGGGGCGAACCGGGAGAGCCTGCTGGCCCTCCGGGAGGCCATGGCGGGAGACCGGGCGGAAAAGCAGGGGCTGCTGTCCGCCCTGGAGGCGGAGAGCGAACGGCTGAAGGGCGAGATCCAGGCGCTGAAGGCCAAGCAGGCCCAGGACGACGCCCGGGCAAGCGCCCAGCAGCGGGCCCTCCAGGGGGCGCAGGCCAAGCGTCAGGCCACGGAGGCCGCCAAGACCAAGGCGGAGCACGACGCCCAGGAGAAGAACAAGGACATTCTGACCATGGAGCGCACCTGCGCCCTGCTGGAGCAGAAGAAGGTCACCTCCGCCATGGAGGAGGGCCAGATTGTGGACCGGCTGTGGGACAGCTACGGTCTCACCCCCAGTACGGCGGAGAGCGAAAAGACGGAGCTGGAATCCGTGGCT
The DNA here is from genome assembly GCA_934565775.1 of uncultured Oscillospiraceae bacterium. GTDB lineage: Bacteria > Bacillota > Clostridia > Oscillospirales > Oscillospiraceae > Faecousia. Next base: position 5,775 of record CAKTIN010000039.1, on the reverse strand, counting down.
GCCGCCAACCGCTCCATTGCGGAGCTCAAGCGGAAGATCGCGGCGTTGGGCACCCCCAATCTGGGGGCCATTGAGGAATATGCCCGGGTCAGCGAGCGGTACGACTATCTCGCCGGGCAGCGGGACGACGTGCTCACCTCCAAGCGGGAGCTGGAGAGCGTCATCCGGGATATTACCACGGAAATGACCGCTATTTTTACCGGTGAATTCCAGAAGATCGACCAGTATTTCGGCCAGACCTTTGTGGAGATGTTCGGCGGCGGCAAGGCGGCCCTGGTGCTGGAGGATCCGGAGGATCCCCTGGCCTGCGGCATCGAGATCCGGGTGCAGCCCCCCGGAAAGCAGCTGAAAACCATCACCCTGCTCTCCGGCGGCGAAAAGGCCTTTGTGGCCATCGCCCTGTATTTTGCCATTCTGAAGGTGCGCCCGACGCCGTTTTGTATGCTCGACGAGATCGACGCGGCGCTGGACGACCGGAATGTGGAGCGCTTCGCCTCGTATCTGCGGAATTTGTGCGAAAAGACCCAGTTCATCGTCATCACCCACCGGCGGGGCACCATGGAGGCGGCAGACATTCTCTATGGCGTGACCATGCAGGAGCAGGGTGTGTCGAAGATCCTGCGGTTGGATCTGAACCAGATGGAAGAGCATTTGGGGATTCTTGAATAAATGGGAGGGTACTATGGGATTTTTCAGTAAGATCAAGGAAGGACTGACGAAAACCCGGAACGCCATGGCCGCCACCTTGGGCAGCGTGTTTTCCGGCTTTTCCAGTCTGGACGACGACTTTTATGACGAGCTGGAGGAGAGTCTGATCCTGGCGGATCTGGGCGTGGAGACCGCCACCAAGGCGGTCAGCCGCCTCCGGGCTACGGTGAAGGAGCGCCGTCTGAAGCAGCCGGAGGAGGCCAAGGAGGCGCTGAAGGAAATTCTGACGGATATGCTGAACGTGGGAGACACCGCCCTGCGCCTGGGCACCAAGCCCAGCGTGATCCTGGTGATCGGGGTCAACGGCGTGGGTAAGACCACCACCATCGGCAAGCTGGCCAAGCGGCTGATGGAGGAGGGCAAAAAGGTCCTGCTCTGCGCCGGAGATACCTTCCGGGCGGCGGCGGCGGACCAGCTGGAGGTCTGGGCCGGGCGCACCGGGGCGGACATTGTCCGCCAGCATGAGGGGGCGGACCCCGCCTCCGTGGTCTACGACGGCATCCAGGCCGCCCGGGCCCGGGGAGCGGACGTGATCCTCTGCGATACCGCCGGCCGGCTGCACAATAAGGCCAACCTTATGAATGAGCTGAACAAAATTTCCCGGATCATTGACCGGGAGCTGCCGGAGGCGGATAAGGAGGTTCTGCTGGTGCTGGACGGCACCACGGGGCAGAACGGCCTGATCCAGGCCAAGCAGTTCAAGGAGATCGCCGGGGTGACGGCCATTGCCCTGACCAAGCTGGACGGCACGGCCAAGGGCGGCATCGTCATTGCCGTGGCGGACGCCCTGCAAATCCCCGTGAAGTTCATCGGCGTCGGAGAGCAGGCGGACGACCTCATGCCCTTTAACGCCCGGGAATTTGTGGACGCGCTGCTGTGAGGGACGAGAGATGAAGGTTATTTTGGCAAGCCATAATCCCCATAAGCTCCAGGAGATCAGCCAGATCCTGACCCCCTTGGGGATAGAGCTTGTGCTGGAGAGTCAACTGGGGCTGGATCTTGAGGTGGAGGAGACCGGGACCACCTTTGAAGAAAATTCCCGGCTGAAGGCCGAGGCGGTGATGAAGGCCTCCGGCCTGCCCGCCCTGGCGGATGATTCCGGCCTGGCGGTGGACGCACTGAACGGCGAGCCCGGGGTGTACTCCGCCCGGTACGGCTTTGACGAGAGCCTGGACGACCGGGGGCGGACCCGGCTGCTGCTGAAGAATCTGGAGGCGGTGCCGGAAGGAAAGCGGACGGCAAAATTCGTCTGCGTCATTACCCTGCTGTACCCCGACGGCCGGATGCTTCAGGCCCGGGGGGAGGCCCCCGGGGAGATCCTCCGGGCCCCGGCGGGGGAGGGCGGCTTCGGCTATGATCCGGTGTTTTATTACCCGCCCCTGGGGGGTACCTTCGCGGAGATCCCCGCGGAGGCCAAAAACCGGGTGTCCCACCGGGCCAGAGCCCTGCGGGCCCTGGACGAAATGCTGCGCAAGGAGAAGGAATATGCTGACAAGTAAAGAACGAGCCGCCCTCCGGGCCCAGGCCAATGGGATCGATACGGTCCTGACCGTGGGCAAGAGCGGCGTAACGGAGAATGTGGTCCTGGAGACCTGCGTGCTTCTGGACAGTCGGGAGCTGGTCAAGGGAAAGGTCCTGGAGAATGCCCTTATGAGCCCCCAGGAGGTGCTGGATGCCCTGTGCCAGGCCACCGGAGCGGAGGCCATCGGCACGGTGGGGTCGAAATTTATCCTCTACCGGGAGTCCGAAAAGCTGAAAAAAGAGCGAAACGCCGTGGGCCGGGCGAAGAATAAGGAAATTTCCGTGGCCAAGTCCAACCCCGTGCGGAAGGGCGCCCAGGCCCGCCGCCAGGCCGCTCACGCCGAGCGGGAGCGCCGGAACGAGTATTTCCGCCAGGCCGCCATTGAAAAGGCCATCGAGCGGGAAAAGGCCCGGCAGAAAAAGGACTGAGCCATGGGCGCGGTGGGAATGTACGGCGGGAGCTTTGACCCGCCCCACGCCGGGCATATCCGGGACGCGGCCCAGGCCGCCCAAGCGCTGGGCCTGGAGCGGCTGGTGCTGATCCCCGTGGCGGTCGCCCCCCATAAGGCCGCCCATACCGACGCGGCCTCCGGGGCGGACCGGCTGGCCATGCTGGCACTGTCCGTGGCGCACACGCCGGGGCTGGAGGTCAGCGACCTGGAGCTGCGGCGGCAGGGCCCCAGCTATACCGTAGACACCCTGGAGCAGCTGCGGCAGGCCTATCCGGGGCAGGAGCTGGTGCTGCTCATGGGGACGGATATGTTCCTGTCCTTCGGCAGCTGGTACCGGGCCGGGGACATTTGCACCATGGCCCGGCTGGCGGTGATGCGCCGGGGAGACCCGGGTGAGCAGCCGAAGCTCCTGGCCCAGAAGCAGGCCCTGGAGCGGGAGCTGGGCGCCCGGGTGAGCCTGGTGGACAATGCGCCTCTGGCCGTGTCCTCCACCCAGGTCCGGCGGCTGCTGGCCTTCCGGTGCGCGGGGGAGTACCTGATGCCCGGGGTGGAGGCCTATATCCGGGAGCGGGGGCTGTATGGCACGGGCCGGAGCCTGAAGGATCTGCCCATGCCGGAGCTGGAGGCGGCGGTGCTGCCGCTGATGGACCCCAAGCGCCGGGCCCATGTGCTGGGCTGCCGAGATACGGCCCGGGCTCTGGCGGAAAAATGGGGGGCGGACCCGGAGCTTGCCGCCCGGGCCGGGCTGCTGCACGATATTACCAAGGCTCTGACCGATGAGCAGCAGGAGGCCCTGTGCCGGGCCTACAGCGCCGCCGTGCCGGAAAATCTGGGACGTGGCAAGACCCTCCACGCCTTTACCGGCAGCCTGGTGGCGGAGCGGATCTTCGGGGAGCGCCCGGAGGTGTGCAGCGCCATCCGGTACCACACCACCGGCCGGGCGGGGATGACGCGCCTGGAGGAGATTCTGTATATTGCGGATTTTATCGAGCCCAACCGGGACTTCCCCGGGGTGGAGGAGCTGCGGCAGGCTACGGATGAGAGCCTGAACCGGGGCGTGCTCCTGGGGCTGGAGCGGACCTATGCCCGGCTCCAGGCCAAGGGCCTGCCCATTGCCGGAGCCACCATCGAGGCTATTTTAGACAGAAAAGATCGCCGGGCGTGACGCGCCCCGGACAGAAAGGAACTACACTATGCTATCATCAAAAGAGATCGCCCTTGCGGCGACGCGCGCCCTGGACAGCAAGAAGGGCGCCGGGATCCGCCTGCTGCGGGTGGCGGACGTGTCCACCCTGGCGGATTATTTCCTCATCTGCACCGGCACCTCCAACACCCATGTCAAGACCCTCTGCGACTATGTGGAGGCGTCCATGGAGGAGCTGGGCGAGCCCATGCTGGGCCGGGAGGGCCACCGGGGCAACACCTGGGAGCTGCTGGACTACGGCTGCCTGGTGGTCCATGTGTTCACCGAGGAGGCCCGGAAGTTTTATGATCTGGAGCGCCTGTGGAGCGACGCGGAGAACGTCAGCCTGGCAGGCATTCTGACGGAATAAAGGAGACAGAGCCATGCAATACGATTTTACAGCCATTGAAAGCAAGTGGCATAAGATCTGGGCGGAGAAAAAGCTTTACGCCGCAGACAATGCCAGCGAAAAGCCGAAGTTTTACGCCCTGGTGGAGTTCCCGTACCCCTCCGGCGCGGGGCTTCATGTGGGCCATCCCCGGCCCTACACGGCCATGGACATCATCGCCCGGAAGAAGCGGATGGAGGGGATGAACGTCCTGTTCCCCATGGGCTACGACGCCTTCGGCCTGCCTACGGAGAACTACGCCATTAAGAACCATATCCACCCCCGCATCGTCACGGAAAACAACATCCGCCACTTCCGGCAGCAGCTCCAGTCTCTGGGCTACAGCTTCGACTGGGACCGGGAGATCAATACCACGGATCCCAAGTATTTCAAGTGGACCCAGTGGATCTTCCTGCAAATGTACAAGCACGGCCTGGCCTATAAGGCCAAGATGCCCGTGAACTGGTGCACCAGCTGCAAGTGCGTCCTGGCCAACGAGGAGGTCGTGGAGGGCGTGTGCGAGCGCTGCGGCTCCCCGGTCATCCGCAAGGAGAAGAGCCAGTGGATGCTCGGCATCACCAAGTACGCCGACCGCCTGATCGACGACCTGGAGGGGCTGGACTATGTGGAGCGGGTCAAGACCCAGCAGATCAACTGGATCGGCCGGAGCCACGGCGCAGAGGTGAAGTTCCAGTCCACCCTGGGCGACGAGATCCTGATTTACACCACCCGGCCGGACACCCTCTTCGGCGCGACCTACATGGTCCTGTCCCCGGAGCACGCCCTGGTGGCCAAGTGGATGGACAAGCTGGGCAATGCCGACGCGGTGAAGGCCTATCAGGCCGCCGCCGCCGCCAAGTCCGACCTGGAGCGCACGGAGCTCAACAAGGACAAGACCGGCGTGAAGCTGGAGGGGGTCATGGGCATCAACCCGGTCAACGGCAAGCAGATCCCCATTTTCATCTCCGACTACGTTCTGTCCACCTACGGCACCGGCGCGATCATGGCCGTTCCCGCCCATGACGACCGGGACTGGGCCTTTGCTAAGGCCTTCGGCTGCGAGATCATCGAGGTGGTCAAGGGCGGCAATGTGCAGGAGGCGGCCTTCACCCTGAAGGACGACACCGGCATCCTAGTCAACTCCGGCTTCCTGGACGGGCTGACGGTGAAGCAGGCCATCCCCGCCATTACCAAGTGGCTGGAGGAGAAGGGAATCGGCCAGGCCAAGACCAACTTCAAGCTGCGGGACTGGGTGTTCTCCCGCCAGCGGTACTGGGGCGAGCCCATTCCCATTGTCCACTGCCCCAAGTGCGGCACGGTGCCCCTGCCCGAGAGCGAGCTGCCCCTGCTCCTGCCCGATGTGGAGAGCTATGAGCCGACGGACGACGGCGAGAGCCCCTTGGCGGTCATGACCGACTGGGTCAACACCACCTGCCCCTGCTGCGGCGGCCCGGCCAAGCGCGAGACGGATACCATGCCCCAGTGGGCCGGCTCCTCCTGGTACTATCTGCGGTATATGGACC
>CAKTIN010000038.1 GCA_934565775.1 uncultured Oscillospiraceae bacterium | reverse complement strand
CGGCGGCATCACCGTGGGCAACCTCACCAGCTTTCTGAACTATGCCAACCAGTATACCAAGCCCTTTAACGAGATCTCCGGGGTGATTACCGAGCTGCAAAACGCCCTGGCCTGTGCCGGGCGGGTCTTTGAGCTCATTGAGGCGGAGCCGGAGACTCCGGACCCCGCCCCCGTGGACCTGCCCCAGGGGCAGGGAGGAAGGGTGGACATTGAGAACGTGGCCTTCTCCTATGACAAGAGCCGGGAGCTGATCCGGGACTTCAGCCTCCGGGTGGAGCCTGGCCAGCGGGTGGCCATTGTGGGCCCCACGGGCTGCGGCAAGACCACCATGATCAACCTGCTGATGCGCTTTTACGATGTGGACCGGGGAACGATCTCCATGGACGGCGTGGAAACCCGGCAGATGCCCCGGCGGCAGCTGCGGAGCCGGGTGGGCATGGTGCTCCAGGATACCTGGCTGAAGGCCGGAACCATCCGGGAGAACATCACCATGGGCAAGCCGGACGCCACCCAGGAGGAGGTGGAGGCGGCGGCCCGGGCCTCCCATGCCCACAGCTTTATCCGCCGCCTGCCTATGGGCTATGATACGGTGATCGGGGAGTCCGGGGGCAGCCTGTCCCAGGGACAAAAGCAGCTGCTTTGCATCACCCGGGTGATGCTGTGCCTGCCGCCCATGCTGATTTTGGACGAGGCGACCTCCTCCATCGATACCCGGACGGAGATGAAGATCCAGGAGGCCTTTAACCGGATGATGCAGGGGCGGACCAGCTTCATCGTAGCTCACCGCCTGTCCACCATCCGGGAGGCGGACGTGATCCTGGTGATGAAGGACGGCCGGATCATCGAGCAGGGCAACCACGAGAGCCTGCTGAAAAAGGGCGGGTTCTACGCGGAGCTGTATCAGAGTCAGTTCACCCAGGGCACAGGAATCGAATCCTGAAACCAATCATGAGGGCGCAGCTCCTGCCGGGGCTGCGCCCTTCCGCCTGCACAGGCGATGGAAGAATTTTCCAGGATAGGAAAAAATTAAACGAACATATGTTCAAAAATAGACTTTTCTCGGAATTCGGGGAGAAAAGTCTAAATTTTTTTACGGAAATCCGGTTCAAAGGATTGATTTTTTTTTGCGGGGAGGTTATACTACATATCGGTGGAGCAAAAGGGAGCAATTGTGGAGCAAAATGGAGGAAGGTGACAGGCGTGATCGGGAAGAGCTTAGCAAAGGTCGATGAGAAGGGACGGCTGATCGTCCCGGCCAAGCTCCGTGGGGAGCTGGGGGAGCTGTTCTATGTGACCATCGGCATCAACGATGGCTATCGCTGCCTGACCGCCTATACCAAGCAGAGCTGGGAGGACCTGTGCCGCCGGTACGACGCCCTGCCCCTGGCTCAGAAATCCGGCACCACCAGCTTCCTGTTTTCCTATGCCGTGGAGTGCGTTCCGGATAAGCAGTTTCGTTTTCTGCTCTCCGGCAACCTGTTCGAATACGCCGGGATCACCAAAGAGGTGGCCATTGTGGGCCGGGCCGGGCAGGCGGAAATTTGGGACGCAGCGACCTATGCGGACTTTGAGCGCACCAAGCTGACCCCGGAGAACCTGTTCTCCTCTTTGGAGGCGATCGGGCTATGACGGAATTTCACCATACTTCGGTATTGCTCCGTGAGAGCATTGATGCCCTGGCCATTCGGCCGGAGGGCATTTATCTGGACGGCACCCTGGGCGGGGCCGGGCATTCCGCGCAGATCGCGGCCCGGCTGACCACGGGACTGCTCATCGGCGTGGACCGGGACCCGGTGGCCTTGCAGGCGGCGGGGGAGCGGCTGGCCCCCTATGGGGACCGGGTGCGGCTGGTCCACGGCAATTTTCGGCAATTAAAGCAGATCCTGGCGGACCTGGGCATTGCCCGGGTGGACGGGATTTTGCTGGACCTGGGTGTGTCCTCCCCGCAGCTGGATGACGGCAGCCGGGGCTTTTCGTATATGGTGGATGCACCCCTGGATATGCGTATGGACGGCGGCGAGAGCCTGTCGGCCCACGACGTGGTGAACACCTGGCCGCAGGAGGAGCTCCGCCGGATCCTGTATGAATACGGCGAGGAGCGCTACGCGCCGCAGATCGCCGCAGCGATTGTCCGGCGGCGGCAGGAGAAGCCCCTGGAGACAACGCTGGAGCTGGTGGACGTGATCCGCAGCGCCATGCCGCCCCAGGCTCTCCGGGAAAAGCAGCATCCGGCAAAGCGCAGCTTCCAGGCCATCCGCATTGCGGTGAACGACGAGCTGGGGGCGGTGGCCCAGGTCATGGCGGACGCCATCCCCTGCCTGGCACCCGGCGGGCGGCTGGCGGTGATCACCTTCCACTCTCTGGAGGACAGGATCGTGAAAAATGCCATGCAGGAGGCGGCAAAGGGCTGCACCTGCCCGCCCAGCTTCCCGGTCTGCGTCTGCGGCCGGAAGCCGAAGGTAAAGATTCTTACGAAAAAACCCATCGTCTCCGGTGCGGACGAATTGCAGGAAAACCACCGGGCCAGGAGCGCAAAACTCCGGGTATGCGAGAAGCTCTAAGGGAGCGGAAAGGACGAAGCCATGGCGCAGCGCCGGGATAAAATGACATATTCCGTCAACGGCTCTGCGGCCTACCAGCCGTCCTACGGGACCCCCGGCCGGGAGTCTACCGCACGGCCCCTGCCGGAGCGAAAGCCGGAGCGAAGGCAGGCGCCAGCCCGGCAGCCTCGCAGGCAGCCGCGGAAGGTCGTCCATGAGAAGATTGCCATTGCCCCCTTTGGGGTGCTGGGGATTGCTTTGGCGCTGGGGCTGCTGGTGCTGGTGCTCTTCGGCTATGTGCAGATCTATGAGAGCGGCAGCCAGGTGAGCGACCTGCAGGACCGCCTGACCGAGCTGAAGGAGGAGAACCACAAGCTCCAGTCGGAGTTTGACAATGCCGTGGACCTCCAGCAGGTAGAGAAGCGGGCCATGGAGCTGGGAATGCAGCGGCCCTCCGCCAAGCAGTCCGTCAGCGTGGAGGTGCCGGTGGAGGACGTGACCGTGATCTCCGGCCGGACCCACAGCAGCCCGGTGCGGACCGCCGTCCTGGCCGTGTACGAGACGGCCCGGGACCTGGTGGAATACCTCCGCCGACGATAGAATACAGTTTGATATAGCCGATTGTGGGCAGCGAGGATTTGGCTTGCTGCCCATTGCTTGCAGCCGGGCTAAATTTGAGATTATTCCAGGTGAAGCCATGAAAAAAGCGGAAAAGAAGGAGCGGATGGCCCAAAAGCCGGACCGGCAGCGGGTGCGGACCGACCGGGGCATTCTGGGCCGGACGACCATTATGATGGTCCTGTGCGGGATCATGGCGTTTATTCCCGTGGTGGGGATGCTGCTGAATCTTATGGTATTCCGCCATGAGGAGTATGCCCGGAAGGCGCTGAACAACCAGACCCGGGTGACCAGCATCAATGCCTCCCGGGGCACGATTTACGATCGGAATATGAACGTCCTGGCGGCCTCCGCCGGGGTGGAGAATGTGTTTCTGGACCCCTATGAGCTCAAGCGGAGCAAGGCGGACCTGGACCTGGTGGCCAACACCCTGTCCCAGATTCTGGATGTGGACGCGGATTATATCCGGGAGCAGGCGGCGGACACCAAAATGCGCTATAAGCTCATCGCCTCCAAGCGGTCCACGGACGAGACGGACCAGGTCCGGGATTTTATCAACAAATATCAGATCGAGGGCATCCACATGGAGCCCAATTCCAAGCGGTACTATCCCTACAGCACCCTAGCCAGCCAGGTGATCGGCTTTACCAATGCCAGTAATTCCGGGGCGGAGGGAATCGAGTCCTACTATAACCGCTATCTGGAGGGAACCGCCGGAAAGGTCATTACGACCAAGGGCAATTATGAAACGGATATGCCCTATTCCTTCGAAAAATATTACGAGGCGACCCAGGGCTATGACATTGTCCTGACCCTGGATACCACGGCGCAATACTATCTGGAGAAAAATCTGGAAAATGCCATGGAGCGCTACCATGTCTCCGGCGGGGCCTTCGGCGTGGTGATGGACGCGAAAACCGGCGAAATTTTGGCGATGGCCAATCTCAACGGTTACGATCCCAACCACTACCTGGAGATCAAGAACCCCTATGCCAACGAGGAGCTGGAGAAGCTTCGCCAGGCCTACCTGGCAGAGCCCGAGGGCAGCGAGGCGTATGAGCGGGCGCTGGACGCGTATAACGACGCGCTGGTGGACGCCCGGCTGAAGCAGTGGCGGAACCGGTGCATCTCCGACGGCTATGAGCCGGGGTCCTCCTTTAAGGTGATCACCCTGGCGGCGGCCTTTGAGGAGGGGACCGCCACGGAGAACAGCACCTATTTTTGCGGCGGCGCGGAGAATATCCCCGGCCGGTCCCAGACCCTGCACTGCTGGCGGCATCAGGGCCACGGCAGGGAGACGGCGAAGGAGGCCCTGATGGACTCCTGCAATATCTCCTTTGCCCATATCGCCCTGGATCTGGGAGGCGACGCCTTCTACGATTACATTAAGGCCTTCGGTCTCATGGAAAAGACCGGGGTGGACATGGCGGGCGAGAGCGCGGGCTACTTCTATTCCAAGGAGCTCCTTACGGACAACGCCAAATACGGCACCTCTTACCTCACCTCCACCTCCTTTGGCCAGACCTTCAAGATCACCCCCTTGCAGCTGGTGCGGGCCATTGCGGCGGTGGTGAACGGCGGCTATGTGCTGGAGCCCTACATTGTCAGCGAGATTCTGGATGAGGACGGCAATGTGGTAGAAAAGACCGAGCCTACCGTTCTGCGGCAGGCTATCAGCAAGGAGACCAGCGACACCATGCGCCGCATGATGGAGGCGGTGGTGGCCGAGGGGACCGGCTCCAACGCCCAGGTGGCAGGCTACCGGATCGGCGGAAAGACGGCAACTGCGGAAAAAACTGACGTTTTCGACGAAAACGGCCATATGGTCGATGATAAAATTATTTCATTTGTGGGGGTTGCGCCCATGGATGATCCGCAGTATATTGTATTAGTGTCTCTGGACACGCCCTCTGCGGACTCCGGCTATCGGGTGACCGGCGGCCTGATGGGGGCCGTTACCGCCCGGGAGGTCATGGCGGACCTGCTGCCCTATTTCGGGGTGAGCCAGGATTATACCAACGTGGACATGAGCCGGGTGGCGGTGACCATGCCGGAGCTGACGGGAATGACCCGGCAGGAGGTGGAGGCCGCCCTGAAGGAGGCCAGCCTCACCTGCCGCTTTGTGGGCGAGGGAAGTCAGGTGACCGACCAGATTCCCGCCGGTGGGGTGAACGTGCCCGGAAATTCGGAGGTGCTGGTCTACTTGGGAGGCGAGGCCCCCAATGATGAGGTGGTGGTCCCGGACTTCCGGGGCAAGAGCGTGAGCCAGGTGAACCAGCTGGCGATCGACGCCGGGCTGTACCTGCTCCCTGCGGGGACGGATAAGGTCAACGCTCTGGTCTACGCCACCACCCAGAGTATTGAGCCCGGGGTAAAGGTCCCCCGGGGGACCATGATTAAGGTCGAATTTACGGACCATACGGAAGACGAATAAGAAAGAGGAGCAAAGCCGTGAAGCTAGCCGCATTGTTAAAGGAGATTGAGGTCCTGGAGCAGACCGCCAGCCCGGAGCTGGAGATCACGGGAGTCGCCTATGACTCCAGAAAGGTAAGCCCCGGCGGGCTGTTTGTGGCCATTTCCGGTTTCCAGACCGACGGAAACCGCTTTATTCCCATGGCCCGGGAGAAGGGCGCGGCGGCGGTGCTGACGGAAAAGCGGCCGCAGGAGGACCTTCCTTACATTCTTGTGCCAAACGCCCGGCGGGCGCTGGCCCAGCTGGGGTGCAGCTGGTATGACCACCCGGCGAAGAAAATGAAGATGGTGGGCGTGACCGGCACCAACGGCAAGACCTCCGTCACGACCCTGCTGAAGTCCGTTTTGGAGCGGGTGACAGGGGAAAAGGTGGGCCTGATCGGCACCATTGAGAACCGGATCGGCCGGGAGGTGGTCCCCACGGAGCGGACCACCCCGGAGAGCTTTGAGCTCCAGGGCCTGCTGGCCCGGATGGCGGAGGCCGGATGCGGCTACTGCCTGATGGAGGTGTCCTCCCACGCCCTGGCTCTGGACCGGGTGGCGGGCATCTGGTATGATGTTGCCGCCTTTACCAATCTCACGGAGGACCATCTGGACTTCCACCACACTATGGAGAATTACTGCCAAACCAAGGCCCTGCTTTTCGGCCGATGCGGCAGGGCGGTGCTCAATGAGGACGACCCCTATTATCCGCAGATGCGGGCGGCGGCGAAGTGTCCGGTGCTCACCGTGTCCATGAAGAACCCGGAGGCGGGGCTGTTCGGGCAGAACCCGGTCTACCGGCCGGACAGCGTGAGCCTGACCGCCCGGTACGGCGATACCGCGCTGCCGGTGCGGATCGGCATTCCCGGGACCTTTACCGCGTATAATGCCCTGACCGTTTTGGGGATCGCCCTGTCTCTGGGCCTGCCCGGGGCGGAGGCGGCACAGGCCCTGGCCTTTGCGGAGGGCGTCAAGGGGCGGGTGGAGGTCGTGCCAACGCCGGGGACGGACTTTACCGTCCTGACGGATTACGCCCACACCCCGGACGCCCTGGAAAATGTGCTGCGCTCTGTGCGGGGCTACTGCAAGGGGCGGCTGCTCGTGCTGTTTGGCTGCGGCGGCGACCGGGACCCCATCAAGCGGCCCATTATGGGCAAGATTGCCGGGGAAAACGCGGATCTCGTGATCGTCACCTCGGACAATCCCCGGTCGGAGGAGCCTATGGCCATTATCCGGCAGATCCTCCCGGGGCTGGAGGGCACAAGCGCCCGGGTGCAGGTACTCTGCGACCGGCGGGAGGCCATTGTCTGGGCCCTGGAGCACTGCGAAAAGGACGATATTCTGGTCCTGGCCGGAAAGGGCCATGAGACCTATCAGGAGATCGGCGGCGAAAAGCGCCACCTGGACGAAAGAGAAGAGGTAGCCCGCTGGCTGCAAAACAGAAAGGGGAAACGGGAGCAATGAGCGCCATTACTCTGCGCCAGGCTGCACAGTGGTGCGGCGGAAAATTCGACTCAAAATACGGGGACGTCACCTTCTTCGGGGCCTGCAACGACTCCAGAAAGGTCAACCCCGGGGAGCTGTTCGTCGCGCTGACCACGGCGAATGCCGACGGAAATGACTATATCCCCAGCGCCATGGCCGCCGGAGCCGCTGCGGCTCTGTGCACCCGGTGCCCGGGGGATTATCCGGCCATTTTGGTTCCGGATGTGCGGAAGGCCCTGGGGCAGATTGCCCGGGAGCACCGGAAGGCCCTGGGGGTGCAGGTGGTGGGGATCACCGGCAGCGTGGGCAAAAGCACCACCAAGGAAATGACCGCACGGATCCTCTCCCAAAAGTACCGGGTGGCGAAAACCCCGGTGAATCACAACAACGACATCGGAATGCCCATGGCCATTCTGGCCATGCCCGCCGATACCCAGGTGGCGGTCCTGGAAATGGGCATGAACCACTTCGGGGAAATGGCCTATCTGACCTCCATTGCCCAGCCGGATATTGCGGTGATCATCAATATCGGCACCATGCACATTGAGCATCTGGGCTCCCGGGAGGGCATCCTCCAGGCGAAGCTGGAGATTCTGGAGGGCCTGCGGCCCGGCGGCAAGGTAATCTTTAACGGCGACGAGCCCCTGCTGTGGAACCTGCGCCAGAGCCGGCCGCCCTATCCCGTGTACTTCGGCCAGAAGAATACCGCCTGCGACCTGATTGCCTCCGGCTATCAGGAATTCCCGGAGAGCATCCGCTTCCATGTGGAGGGCCTGGGGGCCCGGGGAGACGTGGAGCTGCCCGTAGTGGGGGAGCATCTGGTGGCGGACGCCATGGCGGCCATTGCCGTGGCCCGGCTGCTGGAGGTGCCCATGGAGCAGATTGCCCTCGCCCTCAGCGGCTTCCAGAATATGGAGGGGCGCATGGAGATCTTCCAGGCGAAGGGCTGCACCATCATTAAAGACTGCTATAACGCCGGACCGGAGTCCATGGCGGCCTCGCTCAAGACTCTGGGCAGCCGCCCCGGGCGCAGGATCGCCGTCCTGGGAGATATGCTGGAGCTGGGAGCCAACGCCCAGGCGGAGCACTACCGGGTAGGGCGGATCGCCGCGGCCAATGCCGATCTGATCCTGGCCCTGGGGCACAATGCCGACCGGGTGGTGACCGGCGCGGTGACCGGGGGCATGAGCACCCGCCAGGCCATAGCCTATGACACTATGGATCAGCTTTCGGCGGACCTCAACCGCCGGGTCAAGCCCGGGGACGTGCTGCTGTTTAAGGGCAGCCGGGGCATGAAGATGGAGTGCGCCCTTGAGGCGTTGTTGAAAGAGAAATAAACGGAGGATCAATCCTATGCAGAACGTTCCGATTTGGAGAATTGTGATTATCGCGGCGGTCGCCTTTGTCCTGGGCCTGATCCTGGGCAAGGTGCTGATCCCTGCCCTGCGGGCGCTGAAGGCTCAGCAGTCCATCCGGGAGGAGGGCCCCACCTGGCATAACAGCAAGGCAGGAACCCCCACTATGGGCGGCCTGGTGTTTATTGCCTGCTCGCTGCTGTGCCTGGTGTTCGGCGCCCGGTATATGGCGGAGGGGGATTTTTCCGCCCTGTTCGTCCTGGTTCTGTCCCTTTGCTTCGGGGCGATCGGATTTTTGGACGACTTCTTTAAGGTCAAGCTGCATCGGAACCTGGGGCTCACCGCCCTGCAAAAGAGCCTGCTGCAAATGGCCGTGGCGGCGATTTACCTCTATGTGCTTTATCGCACGGGACTGATGACCTGCGATCTGTACATCCCGTTCTTCAACGTGACCTTCTACATCCACCCCATGGTGTATATCCTGTTTGCCATGTTTGTGGTGGTGGGCTGCGTGAACTCCGTAAATCTGACCGACGGCCTGGACGGCCTGGCCACCGGCGTGACGATCCCCGTGATGCTCTTCTTCACGGTGGTGTCCGTGGCTGCCAAGCGGTATAATCTGGCCCTGTTCCCGGCAGCGCTGGTGGGGGGACTGCTGGCCTTCCTGACCTACAATTTCCACCCTGCCAAGGTCTTTATGGGAGACACGGGCTCTTTGTTCCTGGGGGGCGCGGTGGTCGGCCTGGCCTTCGCCCTGGACATTCCCCTGGTGCTGATCCTGGTGGGCTTGATCTACATTGTAGAGACTCTGTCTGATATTATTCAGGTGACTTATTTTAAGCTGACCCATGGCAAGCGGGTGTTTAAGATGGCGCCCATTCACCACCATTTTGAAAAGTGCGGCTGGAGCGAGGAGAAAATCTTCGCCGTCTTTGTGAGTATCACGGTGGTGATGTGCGTGCTGGCCTGGATCGGCATTGCCCCCCGCTATTAAAAGCGGCGGAGGCGGGAAGGAGGCCCAAGGTGCCGGACAATACCCTGCGGATCGTACCAAAGGAAAAACGGGAGCAAGAGGTTCGCGTGGATGATAAGGGAATGCTGGACGTGCCCTTTCTGGTGCTGGTGCTGCTGCTGGTGTGCATCGGGCTGATCATGATGTTTTCCGCAAGTTATGCCCGGGCGTATTTCAAAACGGGCAACTCGACCTATTATTTTATCCGGCAGGCGGGCTTTGCCGCCTTTGGTCTGGGAGCAATGTACCTGGCCAGCCGGATCAACTGCCATATCTGGCAGGCCTTTGCCAAGCTGGTCTATGCCGTGGCCGTGGTGCTCCTGCTGGGGGTGCTGGTCATGGGCGAGACCAGCCACGGCGCTAAGCGCTGGATCCGGATCGCCGGACAGCAGTTTCAGCCGTCTGAGATTGCAAAGTTTGCAATTGTGTGTATGTTCGCCTCGATGGTGGCGAAATACAAGGAAAAAATGAAGGAATTCCGCTATGGAGTGGTCCCCTTTGCGGGGGTACTCCTGGTGGTGCTGGCCCTGGTGGCCCTGGAAAAGCACCTGTCCGCCATTATGATCATCGGCTTGGTGGCAGTGATCATGATGTTTGTGGGCGGGACCCAGAAGCGCTGGCTGGCTCTGGGCGTAGGGGCGGCGCTGGTGTTCGTGCTGGTGTATATTACCGTGATGGGTTATGCCGGAGACCGGGTCTCCGCCTGGCTGGACCCGGAGGCGGACCCCGGAGACACGGGCTACCAGATCGTCCAGTCCCAATACGCCATCGGCTCCGGCGGCCTGTTCGGCCTGGGCTTCGGCAAGGGGCGGCAGAAGTATCTGTATCTGCCCGAGGAGCACAACGACTACATTTTTGCCATTGTCTGCGAGGAGCTGGGCTTTGTGGGGGCCCTGGGGATCATCGCCCTGTTCGCCCTGCTGATTATTCGGGGCTACTGGATCTCCCTGCACGCCCCGGACCGTTTTTCTACCATGCTGGGGGTGGGCCTGACCAGCCTGCTGGCGGTGCAGGTGATCCTGAATATGGCGGTGGTGAGCAATCTTCTGCCGTCTACCGGCGTGGCCCTGCCCTTTTTCTCCTATGGCGGCACGACGCTGCTGATGAATTTGGGGGAAATGGGGATCCTGCTGAGCATATCCCGCTGGAGCTCCAGCGCCAGAACCTGAGGAGGGTTTCGATTTGAAAGTGATTTTTACCTGCGGCGGCACGGGCGGCCATATCAACCCCGCTCTGGCGGTGGCCCGGCTCCTGCGGGAGCGGAAGCCGGACTGCGAGATCTTGTTCGTGGGAGGGCAGAACGGCATGGAATGCGACCTGGTGCCCAAGGCGGGCTTTCGCCTGGAGACCCTGGACCCCGCCAGCTTCAGCCGCAGCCTGTCGCCGAAGGGAATTTGCCACAATGTGGCCGGAGCCTATAAGAATCTTCGGGCCCTGTCCAGGGCAAAGCGGATCCTCCGGCAATTCCGGCCGGACGTGATCCTGGGGACCGGGGGCTTTGCCAGCTTCCCAATCCTGAAGGAGGGGACCCGGCTGGGGATCCCCACCTGCGTGCACGAGAGCAACGCGGTGCCCGGACTGACCACCCGGCTGGTGGCGGACCGGGTGGATAAGATCCTGGTCTCCTTCCCGGAGAGCCGGAGCCAGTATAAGCACCCGGAGCGGGTGGAGGCCGTGGGGATGCCGGTGGATCAGGCCTTCCTGTACACCTCCCGGGAGGAGGCCCGGGCGCGGCTGGGCCTGGGGGAGAAGCCTCTGGTGGTGTCCGCCTGGGGCAGCCTGGGGGCCCGGGAGATGAACAAGGTCATCGCCGGGTTTATGAAGCTGGAGCAGAAGGAGGACCGGTTCCGCCATATCCATGCCACCGGCTCCTTCGGCTGGAAGTGGATGCCTCAGTATGTGGCGGACCTGGGGGTGGACCTGGCAAGCTGCCCGGATATTGAAATGCGGGAATATATTTATAATATGCCGGAGCTGATGGCGGCGGCGGATCTTATCATCGGGCGGGCGGGCGCCTCGACCCTTAACGAGATCGCCGTCTCCGGTACGCCCTGCATCATTGTGCCGTCGCCCAATGTGACGGATAACCATCAGGAGAAGAACGCCCGGATCCTGGCGGACCGGGGCGCGGCCCAGGTCATCCGGGAGAGCGACTGCACGCCTCAGGTTCTGTACGATCAGGTCTGCGCCCTGCTGGATAATCCGGCCCGCCGCCGGGCCATGCGCCGGGCGCTGCTGGATATGGCGGTGGTAGACTCTGCGGAGCGGATTTATGCCGCCCTGCTGTCGCTGACAAAGAAAAAGTAGGACCGCACCCCGGCTGCCCCGCCTGCATAGGATGGCCCAAACCATCCCCGGCTTGCCGGGGGGAAGGGGCGGGCGGATTTGAAGGAAATTTGGGTACGGGGCGGCAGAAGACTGGAAGGCGAGATCTGGGTCCACGGGGCGAAGAATGCCGCCCTGCCCATTCTCGCGGCCACGGTGCTGAGCAAGGGGGAGAGCCTCTTACATAACTGCCCCCGGCTGACGGATCTGGACTGCGCCCTGGCGCTTTTGGAGCATCTGGGGTGCCGGACCCGCCGGGAGGGCGGAGACATTTGGGTGGATGCTTCGGAGGTGACCTCCGGGACGCTGCCCCGGCACTTAATGGAGCAAATGCGCTCCAGCCTGTTTTTCCTGGGGCCGCTTCTGGCCCGGCTGGGGCACTGCGAATTCTTTGCCCCCGGGGGCTGCGCCCTGGGGGAGCGGCCCATCGATCTGCACCTGGGGGGCTTTCAGAGCCTGGGGGCGGTCTGCCGGGAGCAGGGCGAGCGCCTGATCCTGGAGAGCGGCGGGCTTCAGGGCGCGGCGATCATTTTGCCTTTCCCCAGCGTGGGGGCTACGGAGAACCTGATGATGGCGGCGCTGGCCGCCCGGGGGACTACCGTGATTTATAATGCCGCCCGGGAGCCGGAGATCTGCGATCTGGCGCGGTTTCTCCGGGCGGGCGGGGCGAAAATTGCCGGAGACGGGACCGGCCTGATCCAGATTGAGCCCGGGCTGCCCCGGGGTGCGGAGCACCGGATCATGCCGGACCGCATGGAGGCTGCGACTTACCTGTGCGCCGGGGCCTCCGCCGGGGGCGACCTTGCGGTCCGGGGGATCGAGGAGGAGCTTTTGTTACCGGTTTGTAAAACTTTGCGAAATGCGGGTTGTCAAATCCGCCGGGATTGTGCTATAATAAGGTCCCATAGCGGGGATCTGGGCGGCTGCCGCCTGGTGCGGACGGCGCCCTACCCGGGCTTTCCCACAGATGCGCAGGCAGTGACCATGGCGGCGCTGCTGCGGGCCCGGGGAATTTCCGTCTTTGAAGAGACGGTGTTTTCTCAGAGATTCCGCCATGTGCCCGCCCTGCGGGCGCTGGGCGCGGATATTCGGGTCAGCGGCAGCGTAGCGGTGGTGCTGGGGGGTGCTCCCCTCCGGGGCGCGGCTATGGAGGCAACGGATCTGCGGGGCGGGGCGGCACTGGTCGTCGCGGCCCTGGGGGCGGAGGGCGAGAGCACGGTCCGCCGGATCTCCCATATAGAACGAGGATATGAGGCTCTGGTCCCCGGCCTGGCGGCCCTGGGCGCAGAGATCGAAATGAGAGAAGAAGCTCCCGCACCGCGGGAGGACGGAGGTTGGAAACATGGCCTGGGATGAACAGAGAGATACAGCGGCCGGCCGGCGGCGCACCGCCCCTTCCGGCGGGGACGCCCGGCGGCAGAATGCGGCCCGTACCGGAGACCGGAGGCGGCAGGACCGCCCCCTGTCGGAGGAAGAGGCAGTGCAGCGCAGGCGGGAAGCGGACCGCCGGCGCCGGCAGAGCAGCCAGCGGGCCCGGCAGCGGGAGTCGGAGCGCCGGAGCCGGGAGCAGCCGGTGAGCTGGACCCAGCCGAAGCCCTATGACAAGCGCAAGCTGCTGCTGCGGCTTTTGACCGGCGTAGCCGTGGCTCTGGCTTTGCTGCTGAGCATGACCATCTTCTTCAAGGTGGACAAGGTGACGGTGAGCGGCTGCGAAAAGTATACCCAGGAGGCGGTCCTGAAGGCCTCCGGCATCAAGCAGGGAGACAATCTCCTGACCTTTGGCCGCACTCGGGCCGAGGGGCGCATCCATGCGGCCCTGCCCTATGTCAATGAGGTCCGGATTGGTATAAAATTGCCGGATACGGTTAATATTGAAATCGTGGAGACCACGGTCTCCTATGCCATTCAGGCCGACACCGGCGCATGGTGGCTCATGGATGCGGGTGGAAAGCTCCTGGAGCAGTTGCCTGGGGAGCCCACCTCGTACACGAAGGTCGTGGGCGTTCTGGCAGGGGCGCCCGCCGCAGGGCAGACCGTTACCCCCACAGACAGCAAGGACGCTGCGGCGTCCGGGGAAAACGGCGTGCAGGCCAGCACGCCCAAGGAGCGGTTCGATACCGCCGTGACGATCCTGGGAGAGCTGGAGAAAAACGGGCTGATGAGCACCGTGACCCAGGTCAATGTCTCCGGCCTGTATGATCTTCAGCTCCTGTGCGGCGAGAAGTATCTGGTTCGACTGGGCGGGCCCACGGAGCTCAGCTACAAGACGGCGTATCTGGCCAAGGTTCTGGAGCAGCTGGAGGACTATCAGGCCGGTACCATCGACCTGACTTTGGACGAAAGCCGCCAGGCGCGGTTTATCTCCAATTGAGCCAAAATCTGCGGCAGAATTCAAAAAGTATGGAAAATTGGCGGAAATGCTATTGACCAATGGGCTTTTTAACGCTACAATATAGAAGTATATGTGTGCTGATGCGCCCGCGACTCTGCGGGAAGAAATATACATAGGAGGAGAGCATAAAATGGCTGATAATTATCCCGAAAAGGTTGTTAATATCAAGGTGATCGGCGTCGGCGGCGCCGGGAATAATGTCGTAAACCGGATGATCGAGAGCGGTGTGGAGGGCGTTGAGTTCGTCGTTGTCAACACCGACCGGCAGGACCTGAATAAGTCCAAGTGCGAAAATAAGATCCAGATCGGCGAGAAGCTCACCGGCGGTATGGGCGCAGGCTCCAAGCCGGAAATCGGCAGAAAGTCCGCCGAGGAGAGCCGCGCGGCCATTGCGAAGGTTCTGGAGGGCACGGATATGGTCTTTATCACGGCCGGCATGGGCGGCGGCACCGGTACCGGAGCGGCACCCATTGTGGCGGACCTGGCCCATGAGGCGGGTATCCTGACCGTGGGCGTGGTGACTAAGCCCTTCAAGTTTGAGGGCGCCAACCGGATGCGCCAGGCGGAGAGCGGCATCGCCGCCCTGTCCGAGAAGGTGGACAGCCTGATTATTATCCCGAACGACCGGCTGAAGTATGTGACCGATCAGAAGATCACCTTTGCCAACGCATTTGGCATCGCCGACGACGTGCTGAAGCAGGCCGTGACCTCCATCTCCGAGCTGGTCGGCTATTCGGACCGGGTCATCATCAACCTGGACTTTGCGGACGTTTCCGCCATTATGAAGAACGCCGGCCGGGCCCACATGGGCGTAGGCACCGCCAGCGGCCGGGAGAAGGCCGAGCAGGCTGCGACCACCGCCGTTTCCAGCCCTCTGCTGGAGACCTCGATCAACGGTGCGACCGGTGTGCTGATCAACGTCACCGGTTCTCCGGAGCTGACCCTGGAGGATGTGGAGACCGCCGCCAATATCGTAATGGAAGCGGCGAACCCCGAGGCCAATATTATCTTCGGCGCGACCTATTCCAACGACTTTGAGGACGAAATGCAGGTGACGGTTATCGCCACCGGCTTCGAGAAGAAGCCTGAGGAGGAGACCGAGGAGAAGGCGGAGCCGAAGGCTGCGCCCTATACCGCCGCCGCAGAGCGCGCGAAGCCCGCGCCTGCGCCCAAGGGCGATATTGACGACATCGACGAGATCTTTAAGATCTTTAACCGTTAAGTGGCACCGCGCCCCTGGGAGGCCCAATCGGGCCTCTTAGGGGTTTCTGTGCGCGCTTGCTTCTTTAGCGAAGTGAAGAGATACAGCTTTATTATAAAAAACAGCAAGTATTTTGTGCCCCTAATTTTTATATTTGGAGGTTCATTATGAACAACAGAAACAGAAAGACCGACCCGAACAGCAGCCTGTATAAGGCCATCGTGACCCTGAAAACCCCGGAGGAATGCTATAATTTCTTCAGCGATCTGTGCACGGTGCCGGAAATGAACGCCATGGAGCAGCGCTTTGAGGTTGCGCAGCTGCTGGACAAGGGCCTGATCTACAATAAGATCCTGGAAGAGACCGGCGCCAGCAGCGCCACCATCAGCCGGGTAAACCGCTCCCTGAATTACGGAGTGAACGGCTACCGGATCGTGATCGACCGGCTGGAAGAAGAGGAAGAATGAGCGCGTATGAGAGCCTCGCGGCCTCCTATGACCGGCTGACCAATGATGTGAAGTACGATGAGATCCTCTCCTTTGCTCTGGCGCTGCTGGGCAAAGAGGGGAAGGATCCCCATACGGTTCTGGACCTCGCCTGCGGGACGGGGTCCATGTCCTATCGTCTGGCGAAGCGGGGCTACCGGGTCATCGGCGTGGACGCGTCCGAGGAAATGCTCACCCAGGCGTACGATAAGACGGCGGGGCTGCGGAACCGGCCCCTGCTGATCCACCAGAAAATGCAGCGCCTGCGCCTGCCGGAGCAGGTGGATTGGGTAATCTCCTGCCTGGATTCCATCGACTACATTGTGGATCCGGCGGACTGCCGGGAGGCCTTCCGCCGGGTTTACGCCGCGCTGCGCCCCGGCGGCGTGTTTCTCTTTGACGTGAACACCCCGGAGAAGCTTATGGCCATGGACGGTCAGGTGTTTCTGGATGAGGACGAGAATGTATACTGCGTCTGGCGGGGGGAGTTTGACCGGGAGACCCATATCTGCCGCTATGGGATGGACCTGTTTCAGCGTAGGGGAAAGCTGTGGCAGCGGAGCTTCGAGGAGCATCTGGAATACGCCTATTCGCAGAGCCAGCTGACCGATTATCTCACAGAGGCAGGCTTTGGACGGATTCGGGTATTCGGCGACTGCCGGATGGAGCCGCCCCGGGCAGGGGAGCAGCGGATCTTTTTCCTGGCCTGCAAGGAGGACAAAACATGAACGACTATATTGTGCGGGGAATCTCCAAGGACGGCTTTGTGAAGGCTGTGGGCATTTGCTCCACGGGCATCGTCCGCCGGGCCCAGGAGATCCAGCAATCAACCGCTACGGCTACGGCAGCCCTGGGGCGGGCGCTGACGGCGGCGTCCATGATGGGCAATATGCAGAAGGTGGACGACGGGTCCCTGACCCTTCAGATCAAGGGCGGCGGGCCCCTGGGGACCATCCTGTGCGTGTCGGACGCCGTGGGCAATGTCCGGGGCTATGTGCAGAACCCCCATGTCTCGCTGCTGGAAAAGTACCAGGGGAAGCTGGATGTGGGAGCCGCCGTGGGGACCAACGGAATGCTTACCGTGATCCGGGACCTGCAAATGAAGGAGCCCTATGTGGGCAGCGTGGAGCTGGTCTCCGGGGAGATTGCAGACGATGTGACGGCTTACTTCGCCCAAAGCGAGCAGACTCCCACCGCCTGCGCCCTGGGGGTCCTGGTGGAGCGGGACCACACCGTGCGGGTCGCGGGCGGCTACCTGTTTCAGCTTCTGCCCGGTGCGCAGGATGAGGTGATCGACAAGCTGGAGGCGGGGATCCAGGCGGCAGGGCCGGTGACGGCCATGCTGGACGCAGGAATGACGCCGGAGGAGATTCTGACGAAGGCGGCGGGGGGCCTGGAGCTGGAGCTGCTGGAGACCACGCCGGTGACCTACCGGTGCTACTGCTCCCGGGAGCGCGTGACCGCCACGCTGATCAGCCTGGGGAAGAAGGAGCTGCAGGACATTGTCTCCGAGGGGGAGACCATTCACATCGAATGCCAGTTCTGCGACGCGGACTATGCCTTCACCCCAGAGCAGATCGCAGAGATTCTGAAAACGCTGTAAAGGTGGGGGAGAGCGGGATCGCATCCGCTCTCCCGGCCCTTTTGTGGGGCGAAAAGTTCCGAAAACGCCGTCTGCAAAAAAGTCCAAAAAAAGTAAAAATAATGCTTGACAACCGGGGGAGTTCTGTGTATAATTAAACCCGTCGCTGAGATGTGCACGAAAGTGTGAAAGTTCAGAAGCGCGTTCGGGAGCATAGCTCAGCTGGGAGAGCACATGCCTTACAAGCATGGGGTCACAGGTTCGAGCCCTGTTGTTCCCA
>CAKTIN010000037.1 GCA_934565775.1 uncultured Oscillospiraceae bacterium | reverse complement strand
CTTCCACAGTCTTCTGGTTGGGGTTGAGAATATCGATCAGTCTCTTGTGGGTTCTGCGCTCGAACTGCTCACGGGAGTCCTTGTACTTGTGAACAGCCCGGAGGATGGTCACGACTTCCTTCTTCGTGGGCAGGGGGATGGGGCCGGAGACCTGAGCGCCGTTGCGCTTGGCAGTCTCAACGATCTTGGCAGCGCTGGAGTCGATGAGCTGATGATCGTAAGCCTTCAGCCGGATGCGAATCATTTCTTGGTTTGCCATTGTGTTGTTTCCTCCTTAGAAAACGTACTCAGTTTTTTGGCTGGGTACGGTCGAACTGATTTGTTCACGCCGCCGTGCGTATCATTCAGAGGCCATGAAAAATGGCCGACGCAAGCCGACCCTTTCATGCAGCCCCGGCGATATACGCTGGCGCAACAAGACAGTTCAGCCGCCCGATGACCGGACATACTCCACGGAAGTTACCGGCAGAGCCGCAATCTCCCGCTTCATCGCATAGCACGCCCTAGGTTGCCCTACGCGCGCCTCAATATCATACAATAAATCCCCCTTGTTGTCAAGGGGGATTTTCGGATTTTTCTACAAATTTTATTCTGCTTTTTCATGCAAAAGGGAGAAAAGCAAATCCTATTTGGCCAGCAGGCCGTAGACCAGCACCACCGCGCCCAGGGCGATCCGGTAAATGCCGAAGGCAGAGAAGCTATGCTTCTTCACATACTGCATCAGCCCGCGGATGGCCGCCATGGACACCAGGAAGGCCGCCAGGCTCCCCACGATCAGCACCCAGATCTCCGTTTCGGTCATGGTCAGGCCCCCGGCCACAAACTTCACCGCCTTAAGCAGGCTCGCCCCCAGCATGGTGGGGATGGCCAGGAAGAAGGAGAACTCCGAGGCCGCCGTCCGGCTGAGGCCCAGAAGCATGGCCCCCAGAATGGTCACGCCGGACCGGGAGGTGCCGGGCACCATGGACAGGACCTGAAACAGGCCGATAAACAGGGCGGTCTTGTAGGAGATCTGCTCCGTGCGGCGGATGGTGGGCTTTTTGTCCCGGCGCTCCACCAGAAGGAAGGCCACGCCATACAGAATCAGCATGGCTGCCACCACCATGGGGCTGTCCGGCAGCAGGTCGTTCAGCAGCAGGCCAAAGACCACCGAGGGCAGCACCCCCACCACCACGTGGAACCACAGCTGCCAGGTGTACCGCTTCTGGGTCACGGACTTTTTCTGCCCGAAGGGCCAGAGCTTGTTCCAGAACAGCACGATCACCGCGAGAATGGCCCCCAGCTGGACCACCACCTCAAACAGGCTCCAGAAGCCCTCGGATACCTCCAGGGGGACCAGTGCCTTCAACAAAATCAAATGTCCCGTGGAGCTGATGGGCAGCCACTCGGTAATGCCCTCTACGATACCATATAAAATTGCCTTCAGAATTTCAGGGATCATGCTCAGACCTCCCGCTCCTGGTTCTCGTTAAAGCTGGCCGCGTCATAGGTGATGACGGTGTAATATTTATGGGGCTCCCGGCTCAGTCTCTTCGCCAGAGCGTCCTGAATTTCCTGCTTTCTGCCCTCCCAGGCATCCGGAAGCACCATATCAAAGATCAGATTGCTGTGCCCCTGCCCCCGGACCATGCGGAAATCGTGAAGCGACAGGGCCGGGTCCAGCTCCCGGAGCGTCTGCTCCACCACCTGCATCAGGTGGTTCTGCTCCGGGTCCCCGGTGACGATGGGGTCATAATGGATGACCAGATGGACATGGAGCTTCTCCATGCACGCCCGCTCGATCTCGTCGATGATGTCGTGACAAAGCATCACGTCCTCCCGGCTGTCCATCTCCACATGGATGCTGGCAAAGCGCTGGCCCGGGCCGTAATCGTGGACCATGAGGTCATGGAAGCCCAGAACCTTGTCGCTGGACTTGACCTCCTGGATGATGGCCTGCCGGAGCGCCGGGTCCGCCTGCTCCCCCAGCAGGGGGTTGATGGTGTCCTTCGCCAGGCCCACGCCGGACCAGACGATAAACACCGCCACCGCCATACCGGCCCATCCGTCGATCTGCACGCCGGTCACCTCTCCCAGCACCGAGGCCAGCAGCACCGCGCCGGTGGCGATCACGTCGTTGCGGCTGTCCGCCGCCGTCGCCGCCAAGGCCGTGGAGTGGATCCTCCGGCTGAGAGAGCGGTTCAGCAGAGCCATGCCCAGCTTCACCGCCATGGACAGCACCAGCACCGCCACCAGCAGGGCGGAAAACTGCACCGGCTCCGGGTGAAGGATCTTGTCCAGAGAGGATTTGCCCAGCTCCGCGCCGATGAGCAGGATCATGGCCGCTACCGCCAGCCCCGCCAGATACTCCATCCGGGCGTGGCCGAAGGGGTGGTCCGCATCGGCAGGCTTTCCCGCCATTTTGAAGCCAACCATGGTGACGATGCAGCTGGAGGCATCCGACAGGTTATTGAGCCCGTCGGCCACAATGGCCACGGACCCCGCCGCAGAGCCCACCAGGACCTTCCCTGCGCACAGCAGCAGATTGCAGAAAATGCCCACCAGGCCGGACAGCCGCCCATAAGCCGCGCGGACTGCCGGGTCGGCCGGGTCTCCGCCCTTTTTCCCCAGACGGGGCAGCAAGCTTCCCATGGCGTTCTCCCTCCCCTGCCGCATCTGCGGCTCATGCCATTCTATGCGCCCAGGCTCGGCGCCATGCGCAAATTGCGTTAGTTGTTATTATAGCAGTCCGCCCGGCCCTTGTCCAGCCCGGCGGGTAAAATTCCGGTAAAATCCCCGGCAGGCAGCCGGTCCGGCCCGCCGCAGATGAAAGCAAGTTCGCCGGGACCCAGGCGGTAGTACGTTATTAGAAGAAGCGCATTCTGCCGCCCGACAGCGCGCAGGATTGCTCTATTCCCTAGCCTTTTCGGCAAAGCTCCCGGTCCCACAAAAAGTGAGGCCGGGAGCTTGCATTTTCCTTGATCTTGCAGCGCCTTTAGGGCCGGTGGTTCTCCCAGACCCGGTCGTAATCCCCAAGCTGATACCGCATCCGATTGAAGTATTCCAGCTCCTTATGAGCCCGCTCTGTATTGTAGGCGATAATTCGGCTGTTGGCCTCCACACCAGACAAGCTCTTTGCTGTCTCTCTTCCGACGGATGCCACAGTACGCACATCCTGCGACACTGCGCTCAAAAGCGACTCTGTCCGCTGATTTCCCTCCGAGACGGCAAGATACAGCTGATGCTGGGAATTGCGGATCGCATCCAGCTGTTCTGAAATATGGTCCAGCTTCAGGATAATTTGCTTTCTGTCCGCCTCTTCCTCCAGGCGATTGTAGGCCCCATCCGGCCCCTCCAGAGTGTTGTAGCGGCGGGTATCGAAGTATTCGAATAATGTACTGACCGCACTCAAATTCCGATATTTCGGGTGAATAAGGTTGGCAGAGTAAAGCTGTGCCAGCGTAGAGCGGCTTTCCTCATGCTGCTTCTCCACCGCGTGAAGATTTGCCTCCAGAACCGCTTGCTGTTTCTCTATCCGGAGATTCAATGCCCTAGTTTTAAGCATCTTCTCTTTAAACTGCTCTTGCTTCGTCTCATAAAGGTGTGTCTCTTTCTCATAGCGCGCCTCTTGCTCCCGCTCCAGGCTCTTATTATTCAGGCATCCCAACCCCTTGTAAAGGCAGAGCACCGATGCGATGCAAAGGCTAAACCAAAATGTCACCACCACCTTTTTGAATGTTGCACTTGCTATTGAATCCGGCACCTCTACGCCGTAAAGCCACACGCAGATGATTCCACCGGCCAAAGCAGCAAGTATCCAGGGCGCAGCGCTTCCGCTCTTTTTCCCCTGAGGCGGCTGAGGCACCGTCGGCTCTTCCGGGTAGGCCAGGGGCCGGAGCTGCCGGTACTCCTGCTTCAGCCCGTCAATCAGCTTCTCCTGCACATACAGATTGCTCTCCATATCCAGGACGATTTGTAAGTAGTCCCGCATCGCTTTTCCCCCAATTGCCAACTACATCCACTTCCTTTCTATATTTTTACTGCTGCAACAATTCTTAAACTGGGTAATATTATAAAGACTTTTTAGGAAAAACGCAATCATTTTTCCCGTTTTTTCTCTTTCTTTCGAAGGAGTCCCTGCCTGTTTCCTGTGCGGTGGCCGTACCGCGTCTTTCTATCTGAAACGCGCCGCCCCGGAAGGCCGGAGCGGCGCGCGCAGCTCAGTATTTTCCGCCGCCGCCCCCATGGACCTCTCCGGAGGAGGAGGTGTGGGTGCTGCTGCCGCCGGAGGAATTCTCCTTCGGCCGCTCCCGGCGGTCCACCGTGCGGTACAGGAACAGGTCCTGGCTGACGGCGAGGTTCAGGCTCCCCGCCCGCACATAGCTGCCCGCTCCGGCCTGCGGCCGGACGGATTTCAGCTTCCCCTTCATCACGCCCACGGCGATCAGCGCGATCATCAGGCCCAGGCCCAGGGAAACAAAGATCCACAGGGCGGACAGCGGCCCCCGGGGCTGAGCGTCCCGGTCAAAGGGCTGCCCCTCCCGCGCCCGGTTCACGAAGTCCTCGCACAGGTTCAGAAACACCCCGCAGGCGGCGGCATACGCATCCTCCGCCAGATCCGGCTTCATCTGCTCGCCGATGTACTCGATGCCGTAATCCGTAAGGGCGGTGATCCCGTAGCCGTGGGTGGAAATGTACCAGTCCCGCTCCCGGGTGCTGAACAGCAGCAGGGCCCCGTCCCGGCCGGAGCCGTAGCCATAGCGGCACTGGTCATACAGGTCATCGGCATAATTTCTGGGGCTTGCGCCGTCCAGATCCTCCATGGTAATAATCACAAGGTCAAACCGCAGGCGCTCGCTGAGCTCGTCCAGCCTTGCCAGCAGGTCCGCCTCTTCCTGGTCGCTCAGCACATCCGCCTGGTCATACAGCCGGTAATACTCGTCCGCAAAGCCCTCCGCTCCCCAGGCCGGAACCGCCAGTCCCAGGCACAGCGCCAGCAGAAGCAGGCAGGCTGCCAATCTTTTTTTCATTGCGCTTCCCTCCTTACAGCAGTCCCGCCAGGTGCAGCAGCCACGCCAGGCCATACGCCGCCGCGCTGCACGCCGCCGTCAGTCCCAGGGTCCAGCGTCTGGCCGCCTGCCGGTCCACCGGCAGGTCTCCCACAAATTTTCCGGTCTGTCCGTTCATGGCAAAGAGATAGGTCTTGCCGTTCCAGCTGGTGCTCAGCAGCCAGACGGGATACAGGGCATACTGGGCCTTGCCCCCGTGGAGCTGAATGCTGCTGCTCTCCGGGACCACCGTGGCATAGCCCTGCACCGTGGAGGCGAAGGTCTGCTCCGTGGAGCGCTTGATCCGCTCGTTGGCCCGCTGGACGCTCTGCTCCGCCGTCACATCGTACTTATCCGCCAGATACCCGGCCAGATAGGCCGTCTGAAAATCCACGGCGTCGGAAAAATCAAAGGGCTCGATGGACTCCATCAGATCGTCCGCCATTTTGGACGAGCCGTCCACGGGCACATGGGCAAAGCCCAGGCTCCCCGCCCGGCGCACCAGGAAATGGCTGGTCTCCGTGTAATCAAAGCGGCTGTCGCTCCAGTGCCGGACCCGGGTGGCGCGGTAGCGCACCTGGGCGTCCGCCTCGGCGTCGAAGAGCCAGAAGGGCACATACACGCCCTTGATCTCGTCGATGTGGTTCTGATCCTGGAACACCTTGGGCAGCAGGCGCTTGCCCGTCAGGTGCTTTTGCAGCGCCGCCTTGGCCGCGTTTTTATCCAGCTTGAAAGGGATCACCAGATCCGGCTTCAGCGCCCCGGAGAACTGGCCCATCATCACCACGGGATTGCCGCAGAAGGGGCAGGCGGTGGCGGCGGTGTTGGCGTCCGCCACGATCTCCCCGCCGCAGGACTGGCAGACGTAGCGCCGCAGGCCGTCTGCCTCCCCCTGCTGCCACTGGCCCCCGGCGGAGGTCTCCCAGTCCATCTGCTCGGGCCGGTCCTCCTGGAGCGCCGCGTCGTAGCCCCGCAGGGCGTCCATTTCAAATTCCGTGTCGCAGTAGGGGCATTTCATTTTTTGCAGCGTGCTGTCAAAGGCGATTGCACCGCCGCAGCACGGGCACTTGTATTCCTGTAAGGTTTGCATCTTCCACTCTCCTTATCTCAATCGGCCGCCCAGTCGGCCTGAAGCCACACCGGCTCCCCCAGCACATCCTCGCCGGACAGCGGACGCAGCGTCAGGCTGCTGAAATCCGGAACGGCATACCAGGTCCCCCGGAGGTCCACGCCGTCCGGGCCGGTAAGGACATAGCCGCAGACCAGGCCGCCGTCGCCCATGCCCAGCCAGGTCAGCGTTCCGTCATAGGTCACGGTCCCATCCGCCGTCTGCACCGTCAGAGCGCAGGCCCCGCTCTCCTCTGCGGACAAAAGATAGCTCCGGGTCTGACCGCTCACCGTCCAGGTATTGGTCAGGGCCTTCAGCGCACTGCCGCTCAGGGCCTGAATGAAATCCAGCAGGTCGTACTGTCCGCCGGCCTCGGTGAGGACAAAGGCCGTATCCCAGGTGCCGGAGTCCTCCGTCCGGGTTCCCCCCTGGATCTGGGCCGCGTTGTAAATTCCGATCAGGGGGCCGGAGCTGCACAGGGTCCCAAAGGCCAGGCCGCCGGTCAGGTCCACCACCTCCACATTGCCCTTTTCCGTCAGCGCCGCCAGGTAGCTCCGGCGCTCCTGCCCGAGCTCCACCAGCTCCAGCCGGGTATAGGTCCCATAGCAGCCCAGCACCGGGTAGGCTTTCCCCGTGCCAAGGTCCGTGACCTCCAGGCCCCGGCCCCCGTCCAGGGTACGCGCCCGGAAGGCCCCGTTCTCCGTCTGGACGCCGCCGTCGGCGCCCGCCGTCTGGGGAACCGTCACCGGGACCGGCTGGGTGTAGAAGGCAGCCCCGGCAATGGAGCCGATAGGCAGATACGCAGTAAAGGCATTGCCCCCCTCCGGGCAGAAGCGGAGCGCGTCCACGTCCCGGGGCACCTGCCCCACGGTCCAGGCCCGGAGCTGGGCAAGGAAGGCGCCCGCATAGCCGCTCATGCCGCTGTCGATATAGGCGTACATCTGGTCAAAGGCCTGCACCGCCCCCCGGCGCACCTCCCCCAGGAAGGTCTCCGGGTCCACGCCGAAGCGCTGGAGGATCTGGCTCCCCGTGGGGGCCTCCTGCCGGTCGAAGTCATAGTGATATACAGAGTAATAATTCGCGCCGTACAGGCTTTCCTCCACCACGACCAGGCTCACCAGGCCCCCGTCCCAGTGGCTCTCCCAATGGATGTTCCCCACGGTCTGGGAGGTCTCCGTCCGGATGCTCTCCTGCATTTCGTCGATCTTCGGCTGAAAATCGGCGCGGATTTCCTCGTTGACCGCCTGGGCCGCCGGGGTCTCGTCCCGCAGCTGGGGGATATGGAGGGAATACGCCCAGGTGTTGCCCACGCCGTCTACATAGCTGCCCTCCACGGCGTAAAACTCCCCGATCCAGTCGTCGTTATAGACCACCGCCTCGGTGGGCCGGGTCTGTTCCTGTCCGCCCTCCGTGGGGGCGGACGCCTCCGTCTGCTCCGTCTTAGGCGGTAGCGAGGGGCTCGGCGCCGGCTCGGTCTGTCTCTGCTGCCCGCCGCAGCCCGCCAGTCCCAGGGTCAGGCAAAGGGCCAGCGCCCCTGCCAGCAGTTTCTTTCCATGCTCCATCCCGTATCCGTCCTTTCCAAAATATGCCGGGCCCGGGGCTCTGAGACCCGGGGACCCAATTCCTCTTTCCTTGCTTCGTGCCCTACCGCGCAGCCGGTTCCTTTCTCCAGACGAACCGGTCCACCAGACCGGTATAGCTCTGAATCAACCGCACGACCTTTGCGGACACGTTCTCGGCGGTATAATCCGGCACGGGAGTGCCGAATTCGCCGTTTTTCTGCATCTGCACCGCCAGGTCGATGGACTGCAAAAGCTGCTCCGTATGGATACCGGAGAGGACAAAGCAGCCCTTGTCCAGGGCCTCGGGGCGCTCGGTAGAGGTGCGGATGCACACCGCCGGGAACGGCTTGCCCACCGACAGGTAAAAGCTCGACTCCTCCGGCAGGGTGCCGCTGTCGGACACCACGCAGAAGGCGTTCATTTGCAGGCAGTTGTAATCGTGAAAGCCCAGGGGCTTGTGTGCGATCACGCGCTTGTCAAGCCGGAAGCCGCTCTCCTCCAGCCGCTTGCGGCTTCTCGGATGGCAGGAGTACAGCACCGGCAGGTCATACTGTGCCGCCATGGCGTTGACCGCCGTGAACAGCGCACGGAAATTCTCCTCCGTGTCGATATTCTCCTCCCGGTGGGCGGAGAGTAGGATGTATTTTCCCTTTTCCAGTCCCAGCCGGGCGTGAATGTCGCTGGCCTCGATCTGGGGCAGATTCTGATGCAGCACCTCCGCCATGGGGCTGCCCACCACAAACGTGCGCTCCTTCGGGACGCCTGCGGCGTTCAGATACCGCCTTGCGTGCTCGGAGTAGCAGAGATTCACGTCGGAGGTCACGTCCACAATGCGGCGGTTCGTCTCCTCCGGCAGGCACTCGTCGAAGCAGCGGTTCCCGGCCTCCATGTGGAAAATCGGAATGTGCAGCCGCTTGGCGGCGATAACGGACAGGCAGGAATTCGTATCCCCCAGCACCAGCACGGCGTCCGGCTTGACCTCCTGCATCAGCGCATAGCTCTTGGCAATGATCGTGCCGATGGTCTCGCCGAGATTCGCCCCGGCGGCGTTCAGATAGTAGTCCGGCGCCCGGAGGCCCAGGTCCTCAAAGAACACCTGGTTCAGCTCGTAGTCGTAGTTCTGCCCGGTGTGGACGAGAATTTGATGGAAATACCGGTCGCAGCACTTTATGGTAGCGGAAAGGCGGATGATCTCCGGCCGCGTGCCGAGAATCGTCATCAGCTTGAGCTTTTCCATTTCAGACCTCCTCAAAAAACGTGTCCGGGTGCTGCGGGTCGAAGCACTCGTTGGCCCACATGACCGTCACCAGATCGTCAGTATCGCTGAGATTCGTGATGCTGTGGGTATACCCCGGCAGCATCTGTACCGCCTCGATCCGCTCGCCGCTGACCTCGAACTCCAGAATTTCATTGGAATCCAGCCTGCGCTCGCGGATCAGGCCGCGCCCGGCCACAACGATGAAAAATTCCCACTTGCTGTGGTGCCAGTGCTGGCCCTTGGTGACGCCGGGCTTCGTGATATTCACGGAAAACTGCCCGCAGCTCTGCGTTTTCAGCAGCTCCGTGAAGCTGCCCCGGGCATCGACATTCATCTTGAGGGGGAACGCCGTCTTTTCCGGCGGCAGATAGGAAAGATAGGTGGAGTACAGCTTTTTCTCAAAGCTGCCCGCCGGAATTTCCGGGAGCAGGAGCGTCTCAGGCTGTGCGTGGAAGGAGCGCAGCAGCTCGACGATCTTGCCCAGTGTCACCCGGTGCGTCACCGGCACATAGCAGAATTCCGCCCCGGGCACCGGTGTCAGACTGTCATAATCGCAGCGGTGCGCCCGGCCGGACAGGGCGTCCAGCAGCTCGGCGACCAGGTCGTCAATGTAGACCAGCTCCAGCTCCGTCGCCGGGTCGTTGACCGTGATTGGCAAATCGTTTGCAATGTTGTGGCAGAACGTCGCCACGGCGGAATTGTAATTCGGGCGGCACCACTTGCCGAACACATTGGGGAAGCGGTAGATCAGTGCCTCCGCACCGGTCTCGGCGGCGTAGGCCCGGAGCCGCGTTTCACAAGCCAGCTTTGCCTTGCCGTATTTACTGCCCGCATAGCGCCCGATGAGGGAGGCCTGCGCGGAGCTGGCCAGCATCACCGGGCAGGGTCTGCCCCCCAGCGCCTCCAGCAGAGTCTCCAAGGCCCCCAGATTCCCGGGGAGATAGTCCTCCGGCCGGGGCGGGCGGTTCACACCGGCCAGATGGAACACGAAGTCCGCCTCCCGGCAGGCCTGCCGCAGGGTCTCCGGGTCCGTCGCCCTGCCGCAGGCGGTGACGGTCCCGATCTTCAGGTCCGGACGGGTCCGGTCCTTTCCGCCCCGGATGGCCCGGAGGGCCGCCACCAGATTCTTTCCGACGAAGCCCTCTGCGCCGGTCACCAGAATGTTCATCCGCAGGTCCCTCCGAATAGCTTCAGCTTTTGCAGCAGCGCCTTCATCTCCTCCAGCTCCAGCCGGTGGGTATTGTGGGAGGTATAGGGCTCCAGCTGGGCCAGCTCCGGGCTGCCCTTGGTGAAATAGTTGTCATAATTCAGGTCCCGCTCGTCCGCCCGGACCCGGAAAAATCCGGGCAGATCCTCCGCCCGCAGGAGCTCCTCGGAGGTCACCAGCACCTCATAGAGCTTCTCCCCGTGGCGCGTGCCGATGGTCTGCACCCCGAGATCGGAGCCCTTCAGCTCCAGCACCGCCCGGGCCAGGGTCTCAATGGTGGCGGCGGGGGCCTTCTGGACAAACAGGTCCCCCTGTTCGCCGTGGGCAAAGGCGTACAGCACCAGATCCACCGCATCGTCCAGGGTCATCATGAACCGGGTCATATTGGGATTTGTAACGGTAAGCGGCTTGCCCTCGGCGATCTGCTGGCAGAACAGGGGAATCACCGAGCCCCGGGAGGCCATTACGTTGCCGTACCGGGTCAGGCACAGCACCGGGTCCTCCGGCAGCATTTGCCGGGCCCGGGCAATGACGTTCTTCTCCATGACGGCCTTGGTCATGCCCATGGCGTTGATGGGATAGGCGGCCTTGTCCGTGGAGAGGAAGATTGCCTTCTTCACCCGGTTTTCCACGCAGGCGTCAATGACGTTGTTCGACCCCATTACATTGGTTTTTACCGCCTCCATGGGGAAAAACTCGCAGGAGGGCACCTGCTTCAGAGCTGCGGCGTGGAACACATAGTCCACCCCCCGGAAAGCCGGGGCGATGGAGCGGTAGTCCCGCACGTCCCCGATATAAAACCGGATCTTGTCCGCGTACCGGGGGCAGGCCAGCTGATAGGCATGGCGCATATCGTCCTGCTTCTTCTCGTCCCGGGACAGGATCCGGATCTCCCGGATGTCCGTAGGCAGGAACCGGTCCAGCACCGCGTGGCCGAAGCTGCCGGTGCCCCCGGTAATCAGAAGGGTTCGATTTTCAAATTGAGACATTCAGGATTCCTCCTCTGTTCTTTCTCGGCTGGGGAGCGTATCCCGCAGCAGAACCGCATCCCACATCAGCCGGGCGTTGGGCCGCAGGGGGCGGATCCCGGCGGGCAGGAAGATCGTGACCATCTGGGTCACCAGAGAGGCCGCCGCCGCGCCGGAGGCTCCGAACCGGGGGATCAGCAGGGCGTTGAGCCCCACGTTGGCCAGAGCCGAGCTGAGATAAATGTACTTCAGATAGCGCTGCTGCCCCTCGCAGACGATCCAGGCATTCCGGGCCACCCCCAGATAGGAAAAGGCGGTATACCAGACGATGATGCGCAGAGGCGCCACTGCCGGGAGATAGGCCGGCCCATACAGGGTGCGGATCAGCGGCTCCGCACCCAGGGTCATGATCAGGGACATGAGGGTGCTGCCGTAAAAGACCAGGGCATACAGCTGGCGGTTCCGCCGCTCATAGCGCCGGAGGCTCAGGCTCCGCGCCTGGACAATGCCGGGATACAGCGAGTCGATCACGGCCTGGAGAATAAAGGCCCAGGCGGTGCTGAACGAGGCCGCCAGAGAATAGTACCCCACGGAAGCCTCGGAGAGCATCTGCTTAAGCATCAGCTTATCCGTGCTGGCATAGATCGACACCATCAGCCCGGTGAGGATAAAGCTGCGGCTGCTGCGCAGCAGCTCCCCGGCCTTTTGCCGGGAAAAGTGCAGAGGCGGGCCGTTCTGCTTCCGGTATACGGCGTACAAAAACACCGCCACCACCAGATATTCCGCGGAATTCGCCACCGCGAACCACAGAATGCTCTTCCCCGACGCCAGCAGAAAGATCTTATAGGCAGAGGTCAGCAAATAGGCAAGCAGCGATGCGATTGCCGGATATTTCGATCTTAGTTTTGCCTGGAACCAATAGCTCAGGGTCCCGGCCACCTGGAACACCGCCCCCAGGCTGTACAGGGCCACCACCAGGATGGTCAGCGGCTCTCTTCGGTCGATCAGCGACACGATCCCCACAATCATACCCGCCGACAGAATGCCGGAGAGCGTCTGGAGGACCACGGTGGTGCCGATGATCTCCCCCTCCTGCTCCGGATGCTCCACAAATTCCTTGACCAGGATGGAGTTGATCCCCAGCGAGCAGATGGAGGCGAAAAAGGTCGTATAGGCGGCGGCGTAGTTAATTACGCCGTAATGGTCCGGCCCCAGATAGCGGGCCGTCAGAATTCCCACCAGGAAGGCCAGAACCTTGTTCGCCATCCGCCCGGCGATGATCCACCCGGCGTTCGCCACCACCCGGTGCTTCAAATAGTCAGAGATCTTCATGGGCAAGCTCCCGCATCACAGCCGCCGGGACCCCGCCGGCCAAGGTATGGGGGGGAATATCCCGGATCACGCAGGCGCAGGCCCCGATGACGCAGCCGCTGCCCAGGGTCACGGATCGCAGGACGGTGCTCCGCGCGCCGATCCAGACCCCGTCCCCCACGGTGATCCGGTAGGTCTCCCCCTGCCCCGCCCTTCTCTCCGGGCCGCCGATCCGGTGGCCTCCGGTGAGGAAGGTGACATCCGGGGCCAGGTCGCACCGGTCGCCGATGCAGACCAGGCCGTTGCCGTGGACTGTCAGGCCCCGGCCGATCCAGCAGTCCGCCCCGATCTTCAGCGTCCCCGTGCAGAACAGCGGGCCCACGATCTTGGTTCCCGCTCCGATCTCATAGCCGATGGAGCAAAGGAGCCTGCGTTTCGCGGCAAAGGAATGGGTCCCGGCCAGAATGCCGTTGACCAGGCGCAGCACGGCGCGCCGTTTTAATGTTTTCAGCTTCATATTTAATCCTGATCCTCCCGGATGCACGGCGCCGGACTGCACGGCCCCTCCGCAAACAGCGCGGGGGCGGGGTCTCCGTCCAAAATCGCCTGAGACAGCGCCAGAATGCGCCGGGCCGCCGTCTCCGGATTCCAGAGCCCGGCCATGGTCTCATAGGCCCGCCGCCCCAGCCGGGTCTGCCGGTCCGGGTCCTCCAGCAGGGCCCGCACCGCCCGGTACAGCCCCTCCGGGTCCGCGCCGGAGTAGACGCAGCCGTTTTCCCCGTCCCGGACCAGGAAGGGGGTGGAACCGGCGGCGGCACTGGCCACCACGGCACAGGCGCTGCTCATGGCCTCGTTCAGCACCGCGCCCCAGCCCTCCTGGGGCCCGCTGGTAAAGAGATAAATTCCGGCCCGCTCCATATGGGTCCGCACCGCCTCCGGGGGCATGGTCCCCAGAAAGCGGACCCGGTCCTCCAGACCGGCCTGGACCACCCGGCGCCGCAGCTCCGGCTCCAGCTCCCCGGAGCCGATAAGCTCCAGGGTAAAGGGCAGGCCCTCCGCCTTCAGCCGCCGGGCGGCCTCCACGCAGACCTCCGGGTGCTTCAGCGGCAGGAACCGCCCCGCCCAGAGGATCGCGGTCCGGTTCTTCCGGGCCAGCAGGTCCTCCAGATCCGAATACCGGGGCACCGCCGGGAAATAGCCCCACCGGTAGGTCCGGCCCAGATAATTTCCGAAGCGGGCGCAGTCCCCTGCGGTATAGGCGCTGGCGCACAGCATATACACCGGCCTGCGCTGAAAGCGCCCGTGGTGCAGCCACGCACCGGCCAGAGCCCGGGGCAGCCGCTTCCAGTCCAGGCCGTCCTTATACAGCCGCTCGGAATACCGGAAGGTCAGCCGCCCCGCCCGCAGCCGCCGGGCCAGATACCGGTCCGGGGCGCTGCCCAGGATGACCACATCCGCCTCCCAGGCCAGGGCCAGGGCCCGCTCCTCCGCCTCGCCGCCCAGGTAGGCCGGGACGAGATAGGGCGCGGGGTCCGACCGCCACCCCATCCGAATTCGCTTTTCGTTGATGGTCTTAGTGGCGACAAAGGCAAACTCCTCCCCGCACAGGGCCTGCATGGCGTCGCAGAAGGGCTTCTGATGATGGGACAGATAATTGGAAACAAACACGACCTTCATAGCGGCGTCTCCTCCCCCCGGGGCAGACCGGCCAGCCGCCCCCGCATGGCGCCCACCAGCAGCAGCGGGATGTAAAAGACATAGGGATTGGCCTCCATCACCGGCTCCGCCGAAAAGATCAGCAGAATTCCCAAAAGCGTAAGGCCCAGGAGCCTGCCGTTCTCCCGGCCGTCTGTCCGGCACCGCCGGGCAAAGGTCCGGGTCGTCCCGGCAGCCGCCAGCGTAAACGCCGCCGCAGTGAGGAAGGGCACAGCGCCGGTCCGGCGGTAAATATCCAGCCAGCAGTTGTGGGCATAGTGGCTGTCATTGTACAGCATGATCTGATTTCCCCCGAAGGGGTATTTCCAGGCGCTTCCCCGCAGGAAGCTGATCCAGATCGCAAGGCGGCTGCCTCTCTCCCCGGTGGCGCCGGTCATGCGCGCGTACAGGGCGGTTCCCTGAAGCCAGGTGCGCAGCCCCCCCAGATCGGTGAGCCAGAGCAGCAAAAGCACCCCCAGCACCGCCGCGCCGCCCCCGGCCAGGCGGCGCTTCCGCCCGGCGGGCACCGCCCGGTCCAGGAAATAGCCCCCAAGCCCGGCCGCGCCCACCAGGAGCAGGACCACCGGCAGCGTCCGGTTCTGGTACAGCATCGTCGCAAACAGGCCGATGCCCAGGATCAAGGCCGCCAGAGCCCGCTTCCACCGGCTCTTCTCCGTAAACAGCCAGCCCAGGGCCAGGACCGTCAGCGGAGAATAGTACAGGGCGGCGGTAGTCACGGAGATGGTCCGCCCCTGCCAAAAATCAAAGGCCAGCCGGAAGGCATGGTTGAAATTCAGCCCGAACCGCTGCACGGACGCCGCCAGATTCAACGCGCCGTGGAGGAAAAAGCCGGTCAGAAGCAGCTCCGCAAGCCGCGTGACCGAGGCCTTCTCATTCAGGCGCAGGTAATTGTACCCCAGCACATAGCTCCCCCAGGGGGCGATGGCATATTTGATGACGCCGTCCAGCGACAGCCCCTCATAGTAAAACACGCTCAGGGTATAGCCCGCAGAAAACACCAGCAGCGCCAGCGCCAGCCGGTCCAGCCGGATTTCGTTCCAGAACAGTGCAAAAAACAGCACCAGCGTCAGTGTCAGCAGCAGGCCGGACAGGTTCCACACATCCAGGGAGAAAAGGAACAAAAGCGGCGCGAACCACTTCTCCATATTCAAAAATCGCTTTTTTATTTCCATATGCCCTCTTCCGCTCCAGATCGGGATACCAGCGCCTCATAAAGCGCCAGATAGTCCCCGTATCGGTCCTCCGCCCGGTAGGCCCGGGCGGCCCTTTGGATCTCGCTCCGGTCCAGGCGCCCCGCCCGGTCCGCCAGACCATAGGCCCCCAGAAAGTCCCCCTGGTCCACCACAAAGCCGGTTTTCTCCGTAATGGGCTCCACGCTGCCCCCGGTGCGGTAGGTAATGACCGGCGTGCCGCAGGCCATGGCCTCCAGGTTCACCGTGGGGAAGTTATCCTCATAGGTAAAATTCAGAAATACGTCCGCCGCCGCGTAGATCTCCGCCAGCGCCCCCGGGCTGTCCGTCTTTTCCACGGCGACGACGGAGCCGGGCAGGCCCCGGGCCTGCTTCTCGCTGAGGCCCACCAGCACCAGCCTCTGGTCCTCCGGCAGAAGCGCCGCCAGGCGCAGGAAGTCGGAATAGCCCTTTCGCTCCGTCCAGGTCCCGGCGACGCCCAGAAGCAGGCGCTTGCCCTCCAGATGGTACCGGCGGCGGAAGTCCGCCCCGGTTTTTCCCTGAAAAACGGACAGGTCGATTCCGTTGGGGATCACCCGCACCGGGTACTCCCGCAGGAAGCTCTCCCGCGTCAGCCCGGCCAGCCAGCGGGAGGGCGTGACCAGGACCATCCGCTCCAGCCCCGTAAAGCTCCGGCGCTTATCGGCAAAATTCGCAGACACCCGCCCCCCGGTATAACAGACCGGGTAGCTGCGAAGTCCGCCGCAATTCTGGCAGCCGGTTTTCCACTGTCCGCACCCCAGAGTGGAAAAATGGGCGCAGTGCCCCGTAAAGGCCCAGCAGTCATGGAGGGTCCAGACTACCGGCACCCTCCACGCCTTCAGTGCGTCAAACAGCAGGGGATAGTTCAGATAATGCCCATGGAGATTGTGCAGATGGATCACGTCCGGCCCCTCGGCCTCGATCGCCCGCAGGAGGGTCCGGGTCGCCCCGGCGGAAAACTGCCCCTCCCGGTCTGTCAGCCGGGAGAGCAGATTGTGGGTCCAATACGACCCCGGGCCGCCGATCCGGAGCTGCTCCTCCGGCAGGGCGCGAAGAGCCGGGCCCACGCCGTAGGCGATCTTCCCGGTGTGCCCCCGGGCCTTCAGGCAGGCCAGCAGGTCGGTGGCGATTCTTCCGGTGCTGCCTCTTCCGCAGACGGTATTGATTTGCAGTACCTTCATAACACACCTCCTACGGCTGTTCCAAATAAGATCGATGCAGGTCGCAGAGCAGAAAATCGTGGTGCGTCACCCGCTGCTCCGGCGGGGGCAGGGTCCGCCAGTCCCCATACAGATGGGTCAGGTATTCCTCCCCGTGCTCCGCGCCGTACACGGTGAGCCCCTCAAAGGAATAGGGGGTGGGCTCGCCCATGATCCGGCGCTCCATGACCTCCTTGAAGCGCCAGGCCCCCAGGAGGTTTCCCCCGTATTTGCACCTGTCAAAGTCCCGCTCCCGGCACAGCTCGTCAATGCGCCGCTGGAGGGCCTTGTTCTCCACAAGCCCGTCCGGGAGCAGCGGCGCCAGGCGCACAGCCAGATTCTTCCAGCCGCTGCGCCCGCTTCGCACGCCCGCAGCCCGGGCCAGCAGGAGATCGAACCGGAGATTGATGGGCCGGAACCGCCGTTTGCTCTCCTCCCAGGTGTCCCCCAGGCCGTCCAGGGGAAACAGGTCCAGATAGACCCCCCGCCGGGTCCGCTTTCTGGTATTTTCCACCAGGGTCGTGGTAGTATCGTAAAGCTTGGAAAAGGTATACAGGAAATCCGCCGCCGGGGAGCGGGGCGTTTCCAGCCGGTACTTTCCCGTCTCCGCCCCGGCCATTTCTGCGGCAAGCCGCTCATAGTCGGCCCGGGGCATTCCAATGTCAATATCGTCGTCCCAGGGGATAAAGCCCCGGTGCCGCACCGCCCCCAGCATGGTGCCGCCAAGGACGTAGTACCGCAGGCCGTGAGCCCCGCAGAAATCATGAAACCAGGCCAGCATTTCCAGCAGCTTTGCCTTCAGCTCCCGGTCAAAGCTCTGAGATTCGTCTGTCATAGCCCCTCCCCGGTCCCGTGGAGGTCGGACTTGATCTGGCTGGTGCTGATCTCCGGCGTTCTCGGCAGATACACCACCTCGACCCCCTCGTCGGTCAGCCCGTCAAATTTTCCTTTCCAGTCGTCTCCCATGACAAAGACGTCCACCTGGTATTGGTGCATATCCGTCCGCTTCTGCTCCCAGCAGTCCTCCGGAATCACCAGATCCACATAACGGATCGATTCCAACAGCTGCTTGCGCTGGTCATAGGTGAAATAGGTGGCCTTATGCTTTTCCTTCCGGTTAAAGCCGTCGGTGGAGAGGGCGACGATCAGGTAATCCCCCAGAGCCCTTGCCCGGCGCAGCAGATTGATATGGCCATAATGCAGCAGATCAAAGGTTCCGTAGGTGATGACCCGTCTCATTTTTCCTCCGCACTTGTAGCATGGGTCCCCTGCCCTGCGGTCTGCGCAGAGCAGGGGATGGATTCTTGGATCTTATCTTGTGGTATAGGGGATGTTGTTCTCCTTGGCGTAGGCCTCGGCATAGCTCCCGGCGGCCACGTTCAGAGTCAGATTTCTGCAGCTCTTAAAGGCGTTGGCCCCGATCTCGCTGACGCCCTGCGGCACATACAGCTCCTTCAGCGCGTACTGATTGCCAAAGGCCAGCACGCCGATGGACCGCACGGTCTCCGGCAGCACGATGGCAGTTACGTTGAAATCGTAGTAGAAGCCCGTTACGTCGATCTTCTCCACCTTGCTGCCCTCGGCAAAGGCGATGCTCTTCACCTCATACAGATGAGAGAAGGCGTACCGGCCGATGGAGGTGATCTCCGCCCCGATCTCAATGGCCTTGATGGAGTCCCGGTAGGAGACCCAGGGGGTCACCAGCTGGCTCTTGTAATCCTGCACCGCGCCGCTGCCGCTGATGACCAGCTTGCCGCTGTCGTACAGGGCCCAGGTCGCGCTCTCGCCGCAGGCGCCGGTAGCAATCACATTGGACACATAGGGCCGGGTGACGTAAGGAATGTTGTTCTCCTTGGCGTAGGTCTCGGCGTAGGTTCCCTCGGCCACGTTCAGCGTCACGTTCTTGCAGCCCTTGAAGGCATTGTTGCCGATCTCGCTGACGCCCTGCGGCACATACAGCTCCTTCAGCGCGTACTGATTGCCAAAGGCCAGCACGCCGATGGA
>CAKTIN010000036.1 GCA_934565775.1 uncultured Oscillospiraceae bacterium | reverse complement strand
GTGGTGACTGAGAATTCCGGACACCGGGATCTCATAGCGGCGGCACAGGTAGGCGCAGAGCTCCGCCGCTAGGGTAAAGCAGCTCCGGCAGTAGTCCTCGTCGGCGTGATCGTCCTCACAAATCTCAAATTGGATGTGGGTGTCGTTGCAGCTGCCCGCCGGCCCGCTGCCCACGCCCCAGGGGCGATCGTCCCATGGCAGAGTCTGCCGGACGGCGGGCTGGCCGCTTTTCAGCTTACCGATCAAGGCGTTTACGCAGACCTCCAGCCCCGGCCGGTTCCAGTCGGTGCCGTAGGGGTTGCCGCCGATTTGCCCATCGTCCGGCTGGACATAGCGCCAGAGCCAGGGGTTGTCCGCGCCGGTGGAATGTACGACGATCCCCGTGGGACCCCGGTAATACCGGCGGTAGCGCGGATCCTGCTGCTCCGGCGGCAAAGCCTTTTGCTGCCGGTTTTTGCGGAAACAGTCGTTTTGGGTAAGAAAGTTGGCCTGAATTTCCATAAGATCCCTCCTGTTTGAAAGCGGGCCCTTGGGGGGCCTCTGCCCATAAGGGGCAGGGACGTGCCGGTTGCACGCCCCCGTCTCACAAAAGGGAATTTTCAGAAGGGCTCAAACCCTCATGCCTTGATACCGCACCGCGAAACCGTGCAGAACACCGGCCCATGAAGCCTTTGCGCGTCATTTCCGGTTGCCCTGAAGGGGCGGGGAACTGGCGCATTTCAATTTGGGCTTTGCTTTGGTATAGAAAAAGCCTCTGCGCAAGAGCCTGCGCAGAGACTTTTTTGAGCTATTCGCGCCACAGGGGCATACTCATGCACCGGGGGCCGCCCCGGCCCCGGGAGAGCTCGCCGCTGGGGATGGGCAGCACGGTGATCCCGGAGCGGTCCAGGATCTCGTTGGTCACATCGTTCCGGTCATAGGCCACCACGACCCCCGGGCGGATACACAGGGTGTTGGAGCCGTCGTTCCACTGCTCCCGCTGGGAGGCAATGGCGTCCTGCCCGCCGCAGGGAATCAGCTCCGCCTGGCCCGCCGGGAGATAACACCTAAGAATGTGCGCCAGATCTCCCTCCAGCGCCCGGGCGGACAGCTGCCCCTTGGCGCCCCGGCGGAGCTCATAGACCTGCACGGCAGGCAGAATCCCGGGATGGACCACAAACTTATCCCGGTCTACCTGGGTCAGCACCGTATCCAGGTGCATGAAAGCCCGCATACTGGGAATGCTCACGGCCAGAATGGTCTCCAGAGGGGAGGCCTCCGTGAATACGGCATTGGCCAGGCACTCGATGGCCTCCGGCGTGGTACGCTGGGAAATGCCGACGGCAATGGTCTTTTCCGACAGGTTCAGCACATCGCCCCCTTCTATGGAGAAGGGCATATTGGGGGTGTAATAGAGAGGCACCTGCCCGGCGTAGTCCTTATGATGCTCCAGAATATACCGGCCGTACAGCGTCTCCCGGCGGCGGGTCACGGAATACATCCGGTTCAGCGCCACCCCCCGGCCGATGGAGGCGAAGGGGTCCCGGGTGAAGTACAAATTGGGGATCGGCTCCAGGGCAAAGTCGGACCGGTGGTGGAGTAGGGAGGTCAGCGCATCCTGGTTGCCGTGGGGCAGCTCGTCGAAGCGCACGCCGCCCATGGTTTTCAGAACCATCTCATGGACATCGTCCATGCCCATGAGATAGGTAAAGAGCTCGTTG
This sequence comes from uncultured Oscillospiraceae bacterium, assembly GCA_934565775.1. Lineage (GTDB taxonomy): Bacteria > Bacillota > Clostridia > Oscillospirales > Oscillospiraceae > Faecousia. The sequence continues at coordinate 17,857 of CAKTIN010000036.1, read as the reverse complement.
TGATACCGCAGGGCCAGGGGACCGCTCTCCCGGAGAAAATCCAGGACAAAGTTGGTCCGCAGCTCCGGGCTCTGGGCCAGAGTTTCCGCTGTCAGCCGGGACAGATACACGACCTCCACCCCGTTCTCCTTCAGAACGGCGGCAAACCGGTCGTGCTCCCATTGGGCGCCTTTCAAATAAGGAATATCGTCAAAAAGCAGACGCTCCAGGGCCTCCGGGACCAGATGCTCCAGCTCTGCGCCGGGGCGATGGAGCAGCACGCGCTTTAGAGGGCCGATCTCACTGAACACTTGGATGGGCATAGCGGGGACTCCTTTCGGGCGAATTTTTCTTTATTATACCATAGGCCCGGGAAAAAACCTAGAGGTTTTGGAAGAAATTTTTGCATGATTGTATATTCTTCGGAGGCGACCGGAGAAATAGTTCCATTTACTTGCATTTTTTGAGGTTTTATACTATAATTCCTCTTAGAACGACTAGGAGGTGCCGCCATGGGCATTGTTGCGGCCCGGGATTTTAACGTGGCCTATATTTTGTTGGACAGCACCTTTTTGCTGCTGTTGGCGGGATTGCTGCTGTGGAAGCGGCGGTATCTGACCGCCCTGTGGGGCTTGTTTGGGGGAATTCTGTATTTTGCCGTAGACTATGGCGTGTTTCATCTGCTCCTGCACACCCGGTCCATCACAGGCGGAAGCCTGTTCTGGGTGCTGCTGTGGATGAGCATGAGCTATGGCTTTACGAATTTTGTCTGGATCTGGCTGTGCCTGGATCGGGACCGGCATCTCACGGAGTGGACGCTGCTGCTGGTTTCCTGGTGGCTGGCGTGCCCCATGCTGGCGGAAATGATCCCCTCCGGCGCCATCCACATTCAGCGGACCACCGGCAGCTATCACGGATGGATGGGAGCGATTTTGTTTTTGTCCTATCTCGGGTTGATCCTGTGGAATCTGCGCCGGGAGGACCGGGCCGGGCGGGTGAACCTGCTGCGGCTCTGGGCCATCGGCGTGGGGGCGCAGTTCGGATGGGAATTCTCCCTTCTGCTGGGCGGGATCCGCAGTGCGGGGATGCCCCTGGAGGCGCAGCTCCGAACCCTGGCGGTGAACAGCCTGGTAGAGACAAATTTGGGAATGCCCGCAATCTTTGGGCTGTATCTTCTGCTTACCGCCCTGTGGCAGGAGGACCTGCGGCCCCGGGGGCAGACGATTCGGGCACGCTTCGCGGAGAATCAGGCGATGCGCTGCCGGCGGTAGGAGCGGCTATGGCAAATTTCACAAAACAGCATATTAAGGAGACCTTCCGGACCCTGCTGGAGGCCAAGCCCCTCAGCGAGATCAGCGTGAAGCTGATCGTGGAAACCTGCGGGATCAACAGGAAGTCCTTTTACTATCATTACCAGGATATTCCGGCCCTGCTGGATGAGATCATCGCGGAGGATGCGGACCAGCTGGCGGCGCAGTGCAAGGAGCTGCGCTCCCTGGAGGCGTGCCTGACGGTGCTGCTGGGGCAGATTATGGCCCACCGGCGGTCGGTGCTGCATATTTACGCCTCCATGAACCGGGACGCCTATGAGCGGAACCTGATGAAGCAGTGCGACTACACCGTGCGGACCATGGTGGAGCAGCTCCTGCGCGGGCGGCCCATTCGCCCCGAGGACCGGGAGCTGGTGGTGGCATTGTACCGGGACGAATGCTTCGGGATTCTCATGCGGTGGCTGATGGACGGCATGAAGGAGGATCTGACAGCCCCCATGCGCCGGGCCTGCCAGCTCCGGGAGGGAATGCTGGAGACCATTCTGGACCGCTGCGTAGCGGATGCAACTTAAAATAGCAGACCTTTTGGGACAGCCGGGGTGCTTGCGTGGCATTTTTCAACAGTTTCCCCCCTGTGTCCAAAATCGTAACAGCCCCCGGCTCTTTGACCGTAGCCGGGGGATGTGCTTTGTTTTATACTAAATTGAGTCACTGATACGGGAGGGATTTCTATGCGCTCCGTTGCGCCGATGCGAATTGCAAAATCCGGCTATCTTGCCATGTCCGTGCTGCTGCTTTTACTGGGCATACTGCTCATTGCCTGGCCGGGCTTCTCTCTGGCGGCCGTGGGGGTCTGCTGCGGTATCGGAATGCTGGTCTTTGGGATTATTAAGCTGGTGGGCTATTTTTCCAAGGACCTGTTCCGGCTGGCCTTTGAAAACGACCTGGCCTCCGGGATCCTGATGCTGGCCCTGGGCGGGAGCTTGCTGCTCCATACGGAGGCGTCTATGACCTTTTTCTGTACGGTTTTCGGGATTCTGATCCTCACCGACGGCCTGTTTAAGGTCCAGATCGCCGTAGAGGCCAAACCCTTCGGCATTCGCCTGTGGTGGCTGATTCTCCTGACGGCGGTGCTTACGGCAGTTTTCGGAATCGCGCTGATCTTCCGCCCCAGTGAGAGTCTGCGGCTGATGACGGTGCTGCTGGGTGCGGCACTGATCTGGGACGGCGTGCTGAATTTCAGCACCATGCTCACAGCGGTAAAGATCATTCGGGGCCAGCATCCGGACGAGGAGTGAGGAAGATGGAGAAAAAGGGGCCGCAGTCCCGCTTCTGGACGATTCCAAACTGCATGAGCCTGTTCCGGCTGTGCCTCATCCCCCTGCTGGTCTGGCTGTACTGCGGGGCAAGGAACTATCTTGCCGCCGTTTGCGTCATTGCCCTGTCTGCACTGACGGATATTCTGGACGGCTGGGTCGCCCGGCGGTTCCACATGGTCACGGACGTGGGAAAAATTCTGGACCCCGTGGCGGACAAGCTGACCCAGGGAGCAATGATCCTGTGCCTGCTGACCCGGTATCACCAGATGTGGGGGGTTATTGTGCTCTTCCTGGCAAAGGAGGGGGCCATGCTGTACATGGGCTACCTCTCCATGCACTACGCCGGGAGCGTCAATTCCGCAAAATGGTATGGCAAGGCCTGCACCGTGGTGCTGGAGCTGTCCATCGCCGCGCTGATCCTTCTGCCCAACCTGCCCCAAAAGGTGGTGGACGTGCTGCTGCTGGCCTGCATGGCGGCCATGCTGATATCTCTGACCCTGTATACCCACTTTTACCTCACCGTGCTCCGGGGCGCGCCGCTGTGGAATGACCGGAAAAAGCACGGTCCCCGGATTTACCGGATCGTGATGCTTTGCGTCTGGGCGGCCATTGTGGTGGCCTGCATCCTGAACCGCAGCCGCTTTTCCGTGGACGAGGTCCTGCGCTTTACCCCCAGCAGCCCGGTGCTGGCGGCGGTGGTGCTTCTGCTGTTGTTTGCTCTGAAATCCCTCACTGTCGTTATGTACAGCGGGATTTTGTATGCAGCCAGCGGGATCTTGTTCCCCCTGCCGGTGGCCATCGGGCTGAATCTGCTGGGCTCAGCGGTGATGGCCACGGTGCCCTATTTCATCGGAAAGCGGAACGGCCGGGAGGCCGTGGAAAAGATCCGTGCGAAGTATCCCAAGGCGGAGACGCTGGGCGGGCTGTTCCGGAAAAATGATTTTGCGGCCACCCTCCTGGCGCGGATGCTGAATCTGCTGCCGTACGATATGGTGAGCCTGTATTTCGGGGCCTCCGGCGCGGACTACCTGCCCTATCTCGGGGCCAGCGTCCTGGGAATGCTCCGCTCTGCCATTACGCTGCCCATCATCGGGACCAATGCGTCCAACGTCCGGTCCCCGGCCTTTCTCATCTCCGTTTGCGTGGAGGTGGGACTGGCGCTGCTGTCTCTGGGAATCTGCACCTGGATTGTCCGGCGCAGCCAAAAAACAAAGGAAACCCAATTCGAACAACAACCAATGGAGGACTAAGCAATGCGACCTGTACAGATTATCACCGATTCCTGTTCGGACCTGGGCAAGGAGATCCGCCAGGCCTACGGCCTGGATTATGCCCGGATGAAAACCGTCTACCAGGACAAGGAACAGTGGGCCAGCCTGGATTTTGAATATTATACCCCCAAGGAACTCTACGATCTGATGCGCGCCGGGAACCGGGTGCTGACCACCCAGGTGCCCCCGGAGGAATTTGAGCGGATCTTTACCCAGTATCTGGAGCAGGGCTTTGACCTTGTGTACATCGGCTGCTCTCTGAAGCAGTCCGGCTCTGTGAATACCGGCGCCGTGGTGGCCAAGAAGCTGCTGGAGCGGTATCCCGGGGCCAGCATTTACTGCATCGATTCTCTGAACGCTTCCATGGGCGAGGGCCTGCTGGCCGTCCGCGCCGCGCAGTACCGGGATCAGGGCCTTTCTGCGGCCCAGATTGCCGAGAAGATTCTGGCCGAGCGGAACCGGGTGAACGAGTTCGTCACGGTACACAGCCTGGACGCCCTGAAGCGGGCGGGCCGGGTGAAGGCCTCCGCCGCCTTCTTCGGGAATCTGTTCGGGGTGAAGCCCATCTTGATCTCCGACGTGCAGGGCTATCAGACGCCCATTAAAAAGGTTAAGGGCCGCCAGAGCTCCATGCGGGAGCTGGTGAGCCTGCTGGCCCAGGCGGTGGAGCACCCCCAGGAGCAGATGATCTTCATCGCCCACGCCGACTGCCAGGGCGAGGCGGAGGAGCTGCGGGAGATGGTCCTGGCGGAGATCCCCTGCAAGGAGATCTATATGGGCTACATTGGGCCGATCATCGGCGCCTCTGTGGGCCCGGACACCCTGGGGGTGTTCGGCTTCGGCAAAGAAGTGACCTTTGAGGGCTGAGCCATGAGCATGGTGCGCTTTGACGGCGAAACGCTGATCCGCCTGGTCTCCGGCGGGGCGGCCAATTTACAGGCCAATGCCGGGGTGGTCAATAATCTGAATGTGTTTCCCATTCCGGACGGAGATACCGGGCAGAATATGACCCTGACCCTTCTGGGGGGGCTTCGGGGGCTGGAGGGGATGCAGTCCGGCCCGGTGGATCAGGCGGCCCGCCGCCTGGCGGACGGGGCTCTGCTGTCCGCCCGGGGCAATTCCGGGGTGATCCTCTCCCAGCTGTTCGCGGGCTTTGCCGACGGATTGGCGGGTCTGGAGACGGCAAGCCTGCCGGAGCTGGCGCAGGCCCTGCGCCAGGGGGTCCGGGCCGCTTACGGGGCGGTGGTAACGCCCACGGAGGGCACCATTCTCACCGTGGCCCGGGAGGCGGCGGAGTATGCCGCCGGGCGTCTGGCTCCGGACTCCACCATGGAGTCCTTTGGCCGGGACTATCTGGAGGAGCTTTACGCCTCCCTCCAGCGGACGCCGGACCTGCTTGCGGTTTTGCAGGAGGCCGGTGTCATCGACAGCGGCGGCGCGGGGCTGTACTTTATCGCCCAGGGGGCGATAAAGACCCAGAGCGGCGAGACTCTGCGCATTGCTGCGGAGCGGCCCTCCGCCGGGGCCGAGGTGGATTTGGGCAAGTTCAATGAAAACAGCGTCATGGAATTCGGCTACTGCACGGAGTTCCTCCTGCAATTGCAGACCTGTAAGTGCGACCCGGCGGCATTTTCCGTCCGGGAGCTGATCGCCTATCTGGAGACCCTGGGAGACTCCATCGTGGCTTTTCAGACGGGGACCGTGGTGAAGGTGCACGTGCACACCATGATGCCGGGGCAGGTGCTGAACCACTGCCAGAGCTATGGCGAATTCTTAACGCTGAAGATCGAAAATATGACGCTGCAGCACCATGAGACCGTGGTCCAGAACGATTTTTCCCCAAAGCCCCGGGAAGAGAAGAAAAAACCCTTCGCCACGGTGACGGTGGCCTCCGGGGCGGGGATCGTGGAGGCGCTGAAGGGGCTGGGCGCGGACTATGTCATCGACGGCGGACAAACGGACAACCCCTCGGCAGAGGAGTTTCTCGCCGCCTTCCGGGCGGTTCAGGCGGAGACGATTTTTGTCCTGCCCAACAATTCCAATGTGATCCTGGCGGCCAAGCAGGCGGCCGGGCTATACCCGCAGAGCCAGGCCCGGGTGATCGAGACCAAAACCCTGGGCGAGGGCTATGCGGCGCTGTCCATGCTCAGCTATGACAGCGGCGATGCAGACGAAATCGAGCGGGCGCTGCGGGAGGCGGCCCGGGACGTGGTGACGGGGATGGTCGCCCGGGCGGTCCGGGATGCGGGACTGAACGGCCTGGAGATCCACCGGGACGGGTACTTGGGCTTTACCGGCAAGGAGATGCTGGTCAGCGCGCCTACCCGGCTGGAGGCGGCGCAGGCCCTGAGCCGGGCGCTGAAGGCTTCGAACCATGAGCTTTTGCTTGTGATCTTCGGCGCGGCGGTGGACCCGGAGGAACGGGCGGCCTTCCTGCAATTCCTGGAGGGAAGCTGCCCCCGGACCGAGCGCTATGCTCTGGACGGCGGCCAGGCCGTCTATGATTATCTGCTGATCCTGCAATAAAGGAGGAAGAAACCTTGCCGGTCGATTTTACCAAGGAGATGAAGGAGCAATCTACCATCATCGCCCCGGATATTTTCCCCACGCATATGGAACTGCTCTCCGAGGTATTTCGGATGTATGGCTACCGCCTGGCGGTGGTCCATTATGAGGGCAAGGACGTCATTGACACGGGGCTGAAGTATTTACATAACGATGTCTGCTACCCGGCGATCTGTATGCTGGGGCAGCAGATTTACGCGCTGACCTGCGGGGATTTCGATCCTCACAGGTCTGCGCTCATTCAGTTTCAGACAGGAGGCGGCTGCCGGGCCTCCAACTATATCTGCCTGCTGCGCAAGGCCCTGGAGCGCATGGGCCTGGAGGATGTGCCGGTGATCTCCCTGAGCTTCGGCGGGCTGGAGCACTATTCCGGCTTCCATATCACCCCGGGGATGGCTGCCGCCGCCATGCGGAGCATTGTCTACGGGGACCTGCTGCTGCTTCTGAAAAACCAGTGCCTGCCCTATGAGGACCACCCCGGGGACACCCGGGCGGTGGTGGAAAAATGGATCGCCGAGCTGACCCGGCAGTTCCGCAAAAAGCAGGGGCTGACGGCGGGAGCCATGAAAAAGAACCTGGCCGCCATGGCTGCGGATTTCCACGCCATCCCCAGGACCCACCGCGACGCGGTCAAGGTGGGGATCGTAGGGGAAATTTATGTGAAGTATTCCTCCTTCGGAAACAACGGCCTGGAGAAATTCCTCCTCTCCCAGGGCTGCGAGTACATGGTCCCCGGGGTGCTGGGCTTTTTCCAGTATTGCATTGCCAATATGGAGACAGACCACCGCTACTATGGCGGCAGCGGCCTGAAGCGCCTGGCCGGGCGCTGGGCGGGGCGGGTCACGGCGCGCTGGGAGGACTGGCTGATCGACGCCCTGCGGCCCTATCCGGAGTTTGCAGCCCCGGTGGCCTTTGACCGGGTGCAGGAGTTGGCCGGACAGGTGATCGATCCCGGAGTGAAGATGGGCGAGGGCTGGCTCCTGCCCGGGGAGGCGGCGGAGCTGATTGAAAAGGGCTACCGCAACATCATCTGCGCCCAGCCCTTCGGCTGCCTGCCCAACCACATTGTGGGAAAGGGCACCATCCGGCGGCTGCGGGAGCTGTATCCGGGGGCCAATATTTTCCCGGTGGATTATGACGCCGGCGCCTCCCGGGTCAATCAGGAGAACCGGATCAAGCTGATGCTGGCCATGGCGAAGGAGGAGACAGCGGTATGAAGCGCTTGGGACTGGATATTGGCTCTACGACCATGAAATATGTGCTGCTGGGGGAGGACGGCGCCATTCTGGCTTCGGATTATCTCCGCCATGGGGCGCGAATCCATGAGGTGTGCCTGGGAATCCTGGAGAAGCTGAGCGCAGCCTACCCCGATGAGCCCCTGGCGGTTACCGTCTCCGGCTCGGGGGGCATGGGCTTCGCCGAGCGGCTGGGCCTGCCCTTTGTGCAGGAGGTCTATGCCGAGCGCCTGGCGGTGGGGAGGTTTTACCCGGACACGGACGCGGTGATCGAGCTGGGCGGCGAGGACGCTAAGATTCTCTTTCTTACCGGCGGCTTTGAGATGCGGATGAACGGCACCTGCGCCGGAGGGACCGGGGCCTTTATCGACCAGATGGCAACCCTGATGGAGACGACACCCGCCGCACTGAACGACCTGGCTGCCCGGCACAAGACCGTTCTGCCCATTGCTTCCCGCTGCGGGGTTTTTGCCAAGTCCGATGTGCAGCCTCTGCTGAATCAGGGGGCCAGCCGGGAGGATGTGGCGGCGGGAATTTTCCGGGCCGTGGTGGATCAGACCATTGCGGGCCTGGCCCAGGGCCGCAGAATTGAGGGAAACGTCCTGTATCTGGGCGGGCCCCTCAGCTTCCTGCCGGAGCTCCGGAAGAGCTTTGACGAGGTCCTGGGGGTGCAGGGGCGCTGCCCGGCGCAATCGCTGTACTATGTGGCTCTGGGCGCGGCCCTTGCCGGAGTGGGCGGCGAGGTGCGGCTGCCCCGGCTGATCGCCCAGGTCAGGGCCGGGGCAGGGCAGGGAGATTACCGCCAGACCCGGCCGCTGTTTGCCTCCCGGGAGGAGTATGACGCCTTTGCCGCCCGGCATCAGGCGGCTTCCCAGGGAATCCGGGAGCTGGAGGCTCCCAAGGACGAGATGTTTTTGGGCATCGATGCAGGATCCACCACGGTAAAGGCTCTGCTGTGCGACCGGGAGGGAAACGTGTTCCACCCCTTTTACCGCCCCAACCAGGGCGACCCGGTGAAGCTCATCCGGGCGTACCTGCTGGAGCTGTACCGGGCGTATCCGGCCCTCCGGATTCGAGGCAGCGCAGTCACCGGCTACGGCGAAGAGCTTGTGAAAAACGCCTTCTGCGTGGATCACGGGCTGGTGGAGACCGTGGCCCATTATACGGCGGCAAAAAAGTTCCGCCCGGATGTGGATTTCATTCTGGACATCGGCGGGCAGGACATCAAGTGCTTCCGCATCCGCCGGGGGCTCATTGACAGCCTGTATCTGAACGAGGCCTGCTCCTCCGGCTGCGGCTCCTTCCTGCAAACCTTTGCCGGAACCCTGGGGTACACCAGCGAGGAATTTGCCCGCCTGGGGCGCTTTGCCCAGGCGCCGGTGGACCTGGGCAGCCGCTGCACGGTGTTTATGAACAGCGCCGTGAAGCAGGCCCAGAAGGACGGCGCCACCGTGGAGAACATTGCCGCGGGCTTGTCCATCAGCGTAGTCAAGAACGCCCTGTATAAGGTCATTCGATGCGCCCGGCCGGAGGAGCTGGGGGAGCACATTGTGGTCCAGGGAGGGACCTTCCTGAACGACTGCGTGCTGCGGGCCTTTGAGCAGGAGACCGGGCGGGAGGTGATCCGCCCCAAACTGGCCGGTCTCATGGGAGCCTATGGCGCGGCGCTGTATGCCGCCCAGCGGGCCGGGGCGGGCAGCACCCTTTTGGACCGGGAGGCCCTGGAGCAGTTTGTGCATAAGGTCCGGCAGGTGCCCTGCGGCGGCTGCCAGAATCACTGCTCCCTGACGGTCAACCAGTTTTCTGGAGGGCGGCGCTTCCTGGCGGGGAACCGCTGCTCCAAGCCCCTGCATACGGCCCGGACCGGGCCCCGGTACGATCTCTATGCCGATAAGCTGGAGCTGCTGGACGCCTTCCGCAGCGGGGAAATGGACCCCGGGAAAAAGACCATCGGGCTGCCGATGGGTCTGAACTTTTACGATCTGCTGCCTTTCTGGCATACCTTTTTCGCCCGGATGGGCTTCAATGTGCTGGTTTCGCCCCATTCCGACCGGGCGCTGTATCATGCCGGGCAGCATACCATCCCCTCGGATACGGTTTGCTATCCCGCAAAGCTCATGCACGGGCATATCCAGTGGCTGCTGGAGCGCAAGCCGGATGCCATCTTCTATCCGGATATGAGCTATAATGTGGACGAGGGCCTGGGTGTGGACCATTTTAACTGCCCGGTGGTGGCGTATTACCCCCAGGTGCTGAAGCTCAATGTGCCGGAGCTCCGGGAGGTTCCGTTCCTGTGCGGCTTTGTCAGCCTGGCGGACCGGAAACTGTTTGAAAAGCGGATCCGGGAGATTCTCTTGCCCCAATTCCCGGCGCTTACGCAAAAGCAGGTGCATGAGGCGTCAAAGGCGGCCTATGAGGCGCTGGAGGCCTTCCATGCCGCCGTGCGGGCCCGGGGAGAGGCCATCCGCGCTGCCGCCCGGAAGGAGGGTAAGCCGGTGATCGTCCTGTGCGGGCGGCCCTACCATGTGGACCCGGAGGTGAATCACGGCATGGACCAACGAATCTGCGATTTGGGGGCGGCGGTGATCACGGAGGACTGCCTCAGCGGCCTGGTGGAGCCCTTCCCCACGAAGGTCCGGAATCAGTGGACCTATCACAGCCGGATGTATGCCGCGGCGGAGTACATTGCCCGGGCCCCGGCAGAGGAGGACCTGCATCTGGTGCAGCTGGTCTCCTTCGGGTGCGGGGTAGACGCCATTACCACCGACGAGGTGCGGTCCATTCTGGAGGAGGCCGGGCGGGACTACACCCAGCTGAAAATTGACGAAATTTCCAATATGGGGGCGGCGACCATTCGCCTGCGGAGTCTGCTCGCCATGCTGGAGGAGAAAAGGAGAAGGAGCGTATGAAGCCGCAGCTGCTGTTTTTTCTGGTGGGGGCCGCCAGCTATCTGCTCGGAGGCGTAAATCCGGCAATCGTTCTGTCTCATTTGATTTATCATCGGGATATTCGGACTTTTGGCAGCAAAAATCCGGGATTTACGAACTTTAAGCGGGTATTCGGAAACCGCTATGCCTGGTTCGTCTTTGCACTGGATCTGCTGAAGTCGGTGGTTTTGTGCCTGGTGTTCTGCCCGCTGTTCCGGCACGCCGGGATCGCCTATGGGGTGGGCGCCGCCTATATCGGCCTGTGCGCTATGGTGGGGCACGCCTTCCCGGTCTGGTATGGCTTTCACGGGGGCAAGGGCTTCCTGGTGGGTGCCGCCGCCATCTGGTTTGTGGATTGGCGCGTGGCGCTGATCGCCCTGGGCCTTTGGGGAACGATGTTGTTTGCTACGAAGTATATGTCCTTGTCCGTGATCCTGGCGGCTCTGGCCTGCCCGGTGGGCCTGCTGTGCCTGGGGGCGGAGTCTGCCGCCGTATGGCTGTGTACGGCGTCCAGCGCCCTGCTGATCGCCCGGCACCATGAAAATATCCGGCGGCTGCTGGCGGGCTCCGAGTCCCAATTCCACCTCCTGGGGCAAAAGGAGGGGGCATAATGGGACTGATCGAGCAGAGCACCAGCCGTATGGAGCAGCTGCTCCTGTCCCGGCTGTCCAAGCGGGAGGTGAAGGATATGGCAAAAAAGTACACCCTGCCCTTCCGGGAGCTGATGGCCTATTCCCGGTGCGCCATGATGGAGGTTTCCACTAAGTTTGAGGTGCTCAATGAGGAGCTGTCCCTGCAATATGACCGCAATCCCATTGAGTCCGTTAAGACCCGGCTGAAATCCCCGGAGAGCATTCTGGAGAAATGCGGCCGGAAGGGGATCCCCCTTTCTGTGGAGGCCATTGAGGCCAACATCCAGGACATTGCCGGGGTGCGGGTGATCTGCTCCTTTCCCTCGGATATTTACACCCTGGCGGACGCTTTTCTCCGGCAGGACGATATTCGCCTTTTGGAGCGGAAGGATTATATTCAAAAGCCCAAGGAGAACGGCTACCGCAGCCTGCACCTGATCGTGGAGATCCCGATCTTCCTTCACTCGGAGAAGAAGCTCATGCCGGTGGAGGTCCAGTTCCGCACGATTTCCATGGATTGGTGGGCCAGCCTGGAGCATAAAATTCGCTATAAGAAGGACTATGTCATTACCCCGGAGGCGGAGCGGGAGCTGAAGGCCTGCGCAGAGCTCAGCGCCGGTCTGGACGAACGAATGGAGCGGATTCACCAAAAGGTGGAGGCGTCCGTGGAACGATGACCCGAAAGCCCGGGAGACGGCCGCGTCTCCCGGGACTTGCTTTTTTTCCGGATTGGGAGTATGATAAGGCCAAAGTTCCTGGGCGGAGGAGAGAGAAATGAACAAACGGATGATTCTGAAGGTCCTGGGCAGCGTCGTGCTGATCGAAGCGGGGCTGATGCTGCTGCCTATGGCGGTGGGTCTGATCTACCGGGAAAAGGTCTGGTATTACTTTCTGCTGGGTGCGGCGCTCTGCGGGGCGCTGGGCTTCGGCCTGAGCCGGATCCCCCTGAAGCGGAAGAATATGTACGCCAAGGACGGCTTTGTGGCGGTGGCTCTGAGTTGGGTGGGGATCAGCCTTCTGGGGGCCCTGCCCTTTACCCTCTCCGGGGAAATCCCCAGCTATGTGGACGCTGTGTTTGAGATGGTCTCCGGCTTTACCACCACCGGCTCCAGCATTCTGACGGATGTGGAGGCCCTGAGCCGCTGTATGCTCTTCTGGCGGAGCTTTTCACACTGGGTGGGGGGCATGGGCATTCTGGTGTTCATGCTGGCTATTCTGCCTACCATGGGCGGCCCGGCGATCCACCTGCTCCGGGCGGAGAGCCCCGGTCCGTCTGTTGACAAAATGGTTCCCAAAATGCGGACCTCGGCTGAAATTTTGTACCTGATTTATCTCGGTATGACCGCCCTGCTGGTGGTGCTGTATCTCCTGGGCGGGATGCCCCTGTTTGACAGCCTGTGTATCGCCTTCGGTACGGCGGGCACCGGCGGCTTCTCCGTGACGGCGGACGGTATGATGCACTATTCCAATTACCTTCAGACCGTTACTACGGTGGGCATGATCCTGTTCGGCGTCAATTTCTCGGTGTACTATTTTCTGCTCAAGCGGAAGGTGAAGCTGGCTCTGCGGAATACGGAGCTGTGGGTCTATCTGGGCGTGATCCTCCTGGCCATTGCCGTCATTTCTCTGAATATCCGGAGTATGATGCCCTCGTGGTATGACTCGATTCATCATTCGGCCTTTGCGGTGGGCTCGATCATTACAACCACCGGCTACGGGACGGTGGATTTCAACCTCTGGCCGGAGCTCAGCCGGGTGATTTTGTGCTTCCTGATGATCATGGGCGCCTGCGCGGGCTCCACCGGCGGCGGCTTCAAGGTCTCTCGAGCGGTGATCCTGTATCAGTTTGCCAAAAATGAAATTTCCAGGATGATCCATCCCAATGTGGTGAAGGTGGTAAAGGTAGACGGCAAGCAGGTGCCCCACGACACCATTCACGGTGTGCTGGTGTTTACCATTGCGTACATTGCGGTGCTGCTGCTGTCGGTGCTTCTGGTATCTCTGGACAACCTGGACGCCTCGACGACGGTGACCTCCGTCCTGGCAACTCTGAATAATATCGGCCCGGGGCTGGGCGTTGTGGGACCCTATGGCTCCTTTGCCAGTCTGTCGGTGCTGTCAAAGATCGTCCTGACGCTGGATATGCTCTTTGGGCGGCTGGAGATCTTCCCCATGTTCTTCCTGCTGATGCCTGCAACCTGGCTGGAAAAGTGAGAGAAACCGCCCCCGGGCCGGGGGCGGTCTTTTTTTCAAAAGCACGCAAAAAAGGTGTTGACAAATGGGGAATCCTGTGTTAGTATATGGAAGCGGTCAACGAGAGCCGCAAACATACCGGATATGCGCGAGTGGTGGAATTGGTAGACTCGCTAGATTCAGGTTCTAGTGCTCATTCCGGGCATGCGGGTTCAAGTCCCGCCTCGCGCACCAAGCTCCCCGATGAACTTCATCGGGGAGCTTTTCTTGTAGGAAGAAAACCACCGGCACGGCCGGTGGTTATGATTTTTCGAACAAGCCCCTACCGGCGATGCCGGTGGGGGCAATGCGCAATTCAAGGGCAGCTCCTTGCGGAGCCGCCCGGTTGATTAGCAGCCAATGCCCAGGCGCTTGCAGATCGCGGCCCAAAGGGCGCTGCAATCCAGGTTCGGGAAACAGAACATGGTTTGGACCTCCTTGTTGAGATTGTCTTGCGAGGACGTTACAAACTATAACCGATTTGTAACCGAATTGCAATGGAAATGGGTGCATTTTAAGGAAATCCCGGGAAATAACCGGTGAAAACTGGGAGAAATTCTCAAAGAAACCGGAAATTACCGGGGATCGATTGGAAAAATGCTTCCGGCGGTTCAAAGCGCACAAAAGCGCCGCATTTCTCCGGGGATTCCTTTGTCAAACCGTAAAAAATGGAGAAATTCTGATTTCCTGCTTGAAACCGGAAGGGGAGGGTGCTATAATCCTTATACAGTAGTTAGCGAATGCTAACCAAAGAGATATGGCGCGCAGCCATAGAAAGAGGGTAACTATGTCAGAGAAAGAACGGAAATTTCTGGAAGTGTCGGATTTGCATAAGGGCTTCGGCGCCGGGGAAACCCGCCAGGAGGTCCTCCGGGGCCTGAGCTTTTCCGTGGCCAAGGGGGAGTTCTGCGTTCTGCTGGGCCCGTCGGGCTCCGGGAAATCGACCCTGCTGAATATCATCGGCGGCATTGACGGAGCGGACTCCGGCTACATCAGCATCGGTGGGGACAAGCTGGAGGATATGGGGGAAAAGGCCCTGACCCAGTACCGGCGGAAGCACCTGGGCTATGTATTCCAGCTCTACAACCTCATCGCCAATCTGAATGTCAAGGAGAACATTGAAGTGGGGGCCTACCTGTCGGACCGGCCCCTAGACCTTGATGATCTGCTCAAGACGCTGGGGCTCTACGAGCACCGGTATAAGCTGCCCAACCAGCTCTCCGGCGGGCAGCAGCAGCGGGTATCGATCGGCCGGGCCATTGTAAAAAATCCGGACATCCTCCTGTGCGATGAGCCCACGGGGGCTTTGGATTATACCACCTCCAAGGAAATCCTAAAGCTCATTGAGGATGTGAACCGGAAATACGGCAATACCGTCATTATGGTGACTCACAACGAAGCCATTTCCCACATGGCGGACCATGTGATCCGCCTCCGGGACGGCATGGTCCGGAAGGACCTTCACAACGAAAAGAAGCTCTCCGCCTCGGCGCTGGAGTGGTAGGAGGCGCCCCATGAAGAGAAAACGCGACCCTCTGCTCCGGCGGATCCCCAGAGAGCTTCTGGGGGACTGGCGGAAATATCTGGTGGTGTGCCTGTTTTTGGTGCTGACCATCAGCTTTGTGTCCGGTATGTATGTGGCAAACGGCAGTATGCTGGCGGCTCTGAACACCGGGATTACGGAATACAAGCGGGAGGACGGCCACTTCGAGCTGAAAGAGCAGGCTTCGGCGGCACTTCTCGCAGCCATCGAGACCGGCGAGAAGGCTGATGTGAAGCAGTATTATCTGGACCGGGCCCAGGCGGAGCTGGACGAAAAGCTGGAAGGGGAGTTCCGACTCAAGTTTGACGAGGCCTTTTCTCAGGAGTTTGAGGCCGCTTTCCGGGAGCAGGTGAAGGCCTCTCTCCTGGCCTCCGGCCTGGACGAGGCGGCTGCCGGAGCGCTGCTGGATTCCGCCGTGGACCAAGCTAAGGAGTCCGGCGCCTATGAGGCGGCCTATACAGAAGCCTATGAGACGGCCTATCCGGAGGCCTATCGCAAGGCCTATGAGGAGGCCTGGGACAAAATTCTTACGCAGATCGAGGAAGAATACGCAGACGCGGTGGAAAAATATGAGCTGGAGGACCCGGACTTCACACCGGTCAAGACCCGGGTCTACCCCAACTTCTTCCGGAACGAGACCGTGGAGGAAAACGGCGACGGGGTCTCCGACGGGACCGTCCGGGTTTACTCCCCCACGCAGGATGTGAACCTGGCCTGTCTGCTGAAGGGACGCTTCCCGGAGACGGCGGAGGAAATCGCCATTGACCGGATGCACGCCGACAATGTGGGCCTTACCGTGGGGGACTCCATAACCGTGGGAGGCCAGCGCTATGAGATCGTGGGCCTTCTTGCTTATGTGAACTACACGACCCTGCACGAAAAGACCACGGACCTGATGTTTGACGCGCTGAAATTTGATGTGGCCATGGTGACCCAGGCGGGCTTTGAACGGCTGGGCGCTCCCGTCCATTATAGCTATGCCTTCCGCTATGAGCAGACCCCGGCGGATGATAAGGAAGAAAAGGCCCTGTCCGACGACTTTCTCCGGGCGCTGCTGACCCAGACTGTGGCGGCCGGCAGTGAGCTTGCCGACTATGTGCCCGGCTATGCCAATCCGGCTGTGACCTTTGCCCCGGAGGATATGGGCTCCGATGAGTCCATGGGCGGGGTCCTTCTGGACATTCTTATTGTGATCATCGCCTTTATTTTTGCTGTTACCATCAGCAACACTATGACCCGGGAATCCTCCGCCATCGGAACGCTGCGGGCCATGGGCTACACCAGGTGGGAGCTGACGGTTCACTATCTGGCCATGCCCATGCTGGTGACCCTCTTTGCCGCATGCCTGGGCAATCTGCTGGGCTACACGGTCACGAAGCAGGTGGTGGTGGGGATGTACTACAACAGCTACAGCTTGCCGGACTACCGGACCCTGTGGAACCCCGTGGCCTTCGGAAAGACCACCCTGATCCCCCTGGCGCTGATGCTGGCGGTGAACCTACTTGTGATTTCCCGGATGCTGCGGCATACGCCATTGCAGTTCCTGCGCCATGACCTGAAAAAGACCCGGCGGAAGAAGGCGCTGCGCCTGCCCGCCTGGAGCTTCCTGCGCCGGTTCCGCCTGCGGATCATTCTCCAGAACCGGGCCAATTACTGCATTTTGTTTGCGGGAGTTTTCTTTATCATGGTGCTGCTGGCCATGGCCGTGGGAATGCCCAGCACCCTCCGGTACTACCAGAGCCGGGTGTCGGACATGATGTTTGCCGACTATCAGTATGTGCTGCGCACCACGGTGGATGAGGATGGCCACAGGCTTGTGACGGATACCCCGGGGGCCGAGGCCTTCGGCCTGCACGCTCTACTGCTCCGGACTCCGTCCCTTGACGAGGAGGTCTCAGTCTACGGTATCGCGCCGGACAGCGCCTATGTGCAGCTGCCGGGACTTGGGAATCTGCCGGAGGGGGAGGCCTATATCTCCGCCTCCATGGCGGAAAAGTACGGCCTTGGCAAGGGGGACACCTTGACCCTGGAGGAGAAATACGAAAACGAGTCTTATACCTTCACCGTGGCGGGGACCTATGGCCGCTGCCAGACCATCGCCCTGTTTTTGCCTATGGAGCGGTATCGGGCGGCCTTCGGCCTGGAGGAGGGGGACTTTACGGGCTACCTGTCCGATACGCCCCTTGCGGATCTGCCGGAGGATAGCGTGGCCACGGTGATCACCCAGCGGGATCTGACCAAAATGGCGGATCAGCTGGACCATTCCATGGGCTCGTACATGACCTATTTCCAGTATCTGTGCGTGCTGCTGGCGGCGGTGCTGATTTACCTGCTGTCCAAGCTCATCATTGAGAAGAACGAGACCGCTATTTCTATGACGAAGATCCTGGGATATACGAATCGGGAGATCGCCGGGCTTTATTTGCAGTCCACCACCCTGGTGCTGCTGGTGTCGGACGCCCTGGGGGCGGTGCTGGGCGCACTGGTCATGAAAGCGGCCTGGCGGGAGATCATGGCCACCTATTCCGGCTGGTTCGGCTTCCATATGGAGCCCTGGGACTACGGAAAGATGTTCCTGTTTGTGTTGGTGGGGTATCTCTTCGTTATGGTTCTGGATTTCCGCCGCATCCGCCGTATCCCCATGGACACGGCGCTGAAGAATATGGAGGAATAAGGAGCAAGGCCCCGGCGGATGCTGCTGTGCATCTGCCGGGGCCTTTGGGCGGAGAGGGGAGCGCTTTTCCGCACCGGTGCGCCCGGGCGGCATCCATAGAAAAAAGGCACCATCTTTTCAGATGGTGCCAAAGTGGTGGACGATATAGGACTCGAACCTATGACCTTCCGCACGTCAAGCGGATGCTCTAGCCAGCTGAGCTAATCGTC
>CAKTIN010000035.1 GCA_934565775.1 uncultured Oscillospiraceae bacterium | reverse complement strand
CACCAACTTGGGTGGTACCGCGAATGATTTCGTCCCAAGCGCTTTTGCGCTTGGGATTTTTTCTATGCCGAAAGGAGAAAACAGACTATGAAACAGGTTATTTTAACGGGGGACCGGCCTACGGGCCGCCTGCACGTAGGGCACTATGTGGGCTCGCTGAAGGAGCGCGTCCGGCTGCAAAATGAGGGGAAGTTTGACGAGATTTACATTATGATCGCCGATGCCCAGGCGCTTACGGACAATGCGGAGCATCCGGAAAAGGTCCGGCAGAATCTGACGCAGGTGGCGCTGGATTATCTGGCCTGTGGGATCGACCCGGAGAAAAGCTGCATTTTCATCCAGTCCATGGTTCCGGAGCTGACAGAGCTGACCTTCTACTATATGAATCTGGTCACGGTCTCCCGCCTCCAGCGCAATCCGACGGTCAAGGCGGAGATCAAGCTGCGGGATTTTGAGGCCAGCATTCCGGTGGGCTTCTTCTGCTACCCCATCAGCCAGGCGGCGGATATTACCGCGTTCCATGCAACGGCGGTCCCCGCCGGGGAGGATCAGGAGCCGATGCTGGAGCAGACCCGGGAGATCGTGCGGAAATTCAACGAGGTGTACGGCCGGACCCTGACGGAGCCGGAGATCATTTTGCCCTCCAATCGGGCCTGCCTGCGCCTGCCTGGCATTGACGGCAAGGCGAAGATGAGCAAATCCCTGGGCAACTGCATTTATCTGTCCGAGGAGCCGGAGCAGATCCGGGCCAAGGTGATGTCCATGTTCACCGACCCCACTCACCTGCGCCGGGAGGACCCCGGGCATACGGAGGGCAACCCGGTGTTCCTCTATCTGGAGGCCTTCTGCCGCCCGGAGCATTTCGCGGAGTTCCTGCCGGATTATGCGGGACTGGAGGAGCTGAAGGCCCACTATGAGCGGGGCGGCCTGGGAGATGTGACGGTGAAGAAATTCCTGAACCAGGTGATGCAGGCGGAGCTGGCGCCCATTCGGGAGCGCCGGAGGCAGTGGGAGCAGCGCCTGCCGGAGGTGTATGAGATTCTCCGCAACGGCAGCCGGCAGGCAGAGCAACGGGCGGCGCAGACCCTGGAGCAGGTGCGCCGGGCCATGAAGATCAATTATTTTGAAGAGGGAGGCCTCCTGCGCTGAAGCCTGAGGCCGCCGGGCTTGCCCGGCGGCCCTCTCGGCCCTGTGGACTTGCACAAAAGAGGGGAAAGAAGTGCATTGCCGTCTTGACAAATTGCCAGGGGCAGGGTATCATAAAAACGGGCGGGAAAATCCTGCCTGTGCAAATGGGAAAGGAAGGCTGAGGTTTATGAAGTTTAACGTTAAACGAGAGGGAAAGAAACGGCCGGATCTGCTGCTTTGGATTCTTGGGGTCCTGGCGGCAGCCGGTGTGGCGCTGCTGCTGGTCGCGGCCAATACGGACCTGCTGGTTAAGCCCCGGAGCTTTGCACGGCTGAAGCTTTATGAGGGGCCGAAGCCCATCGCCGCTTCGGAAACGGCCATGATGAAGGTGGACGGCAACGAACTGTTTGTGTATGATACCGCCGTGAACAATACCCATACCTGGAACAGCCGGTACAATCCGCCTCTGTCTACGGCGCAGGTGGCCTCCTTCGATTTTGCCGACGGCGCAGTCACGCTGGAGATCACCCTGCCCGGGGAGACAGACCTGGGGGGCGTAACAGTGCGGCCCCTGGCCTACGGGATCCAGCCGGAGGTCACGGGGAATACCATCCGCTTCCAAATCTCCCAGCCGGATGTCTATACCGTGGAATATCAGGACAGCCCCACCAAGGCCATGCACATCTTCGCCAACGCCCTGGACGATAATGCGCCTACGGAAAGCACCGACACGGTGAAGGTCATCGGCCCGGGAGCCTGGCTGGCGGATACCATGGTTCTGGAGGACGGGATGCAGGTGTATATCTCCGGCGGCGCCGTGATCCGCGGCACCCTGGTGGGCAGCGGCGTGAAGGATGTCTCCGTCAGCGGCCGGGGGTTTTTTGACGGCTCTCATCAGAAGAGCTGGATGCTGAACCAGCGGACGGCCTATATCCCGGTGAGCCTGCGGGACTGCGAAAATGTTTCTGTCAGCGGCATTGGGATCCTGGACCCCAACGCCTGGTGCATGGAGCTGTATAACTGCGATCGCGTAACGGTGGATGGGGTGAAGATCCTCTCTGCCCGGCCCAACGGCGACGGAATTACCGTCCAGTCCTGCCGGGATGTGACTGTGAAGGGGTGCTTTATCCGGAGCTGGGACGACAGCCTGGTGGTGAAGAATTATTCCAATCTGAAGGGCAGCGACAGTGAGCGCATTGTCTTTGACGGATGCCAGCTCTGGACGGATCTGGCTCAGTCCATGGAGGTGGGCTACGAGACGAACAAGGGAGGAAAGCTCAAGCCCGTCATTCGGGATGTGACCTTCTCCAACATTACGGTCCTGCACAATTTCCATAAGCCGGTGATGAGCATCCATAATGCGGACGATGCGGAGGTCTCCGACATCCGCTTCCTGAACATTACCGTGGAGGACGCCTCCATGGGCAAGGGGGACGCCGGGGACAATGCGCAGCTGATCGACCTGACCATCGATCTGAGCAGCTGGTCCACAGCCAAGCAGCGGGGGACCATCCACGACGTGCTGTTTGACGGGATCACGGTCCTGAGCGGTGATGATACCATTGACTTCAAGGAGGGGAACCTCTGTCCCATCCGCATTCAGGGCTACGACGCGGAGCACCTGTGCGAGAATGTGACGATTCGGGGGCTGACCATCCTGGGCAAGGCCGTGACCATGGAGAATTACGCGGAGAATCCGGACACCAAGGTGGACCGCTTTACCCGGAATATCCAATTTGCGGAATAAGGGGGAGAAAACATGAAAAAACCCATTCGAGGCATTTTAATTGTGGTGCTGCTGGCGGTAATCGGCGCGTCTGTGGCCGGGACGGTCCTGCTGACGGAGCAGAAAAATCACCGGGAGGTCCCGAATCCCAATGTGCTGCTGGTGACAACGCCGGAGCAGACCGACTTTGAGGTCCACCCGGACTGGACTCTGCCGGAGCCGGAGGTGATCGACTACGGGGAAAACCTTGCTCTGGGCAAGCCCATTACCCAGAACGGCAGCACCCAGATTTACCAGTGCCGCAATGCGGTGGACGGGGACCGGTTCACCTATTGGGAGGGGGCCCAGGACGACTATCCCAATTTCATTACGGTGGATCTGGAGCAGGAGCAGTCCGTGACCGGCTTCGGGGTCCTTCTGAACCCCCGGCAGATCTGGAGCGCCCGGACCCAGGATCTGGAGATCCAGATCAGCCTGGACGGAGAGAGCTTCGAGACGCTGCTGCCATGCCAGACGGTTTCCTTTGACCCGCTGAAGGACAACCGATGCTATCTGCCCGCCCCTGAGGGGACGGCGGCGCGGTATGTGCGCTTTGTCTTTACCGCCAACACCGGCGCAAAGGCGGGGCAGGCGGCCGAGGTGGAGATTTACGGGTCGTAATATTCGCAAATTTTTCCGGATTGTTCCATTTTTCTTGACACTTTAGGGAAAAGGACGTAAAATAAAACAGGTTTAACGTTTTGTATCACAGGGGGGATTCCCATGGTAACCATTGAGGACATTGCCAATGAGGCTGGCGTCAGCGCGACGACGGTCAGCAATGTGATCCACGGCAGGACAAATAAGGTTTCCGCTTTGACGGTGGAGCTGATCAACGAGATCATTCAAAAGCGGGGCTATGTGCCCAATATGTCTGCCCGGGCGATGAAGACCCGGTCCAGCCGCGTGGTGGCGCTGATCAACCATCTGGAGACCCGGGACCAGGAAAAGTTTATGTCCGACCCCTTCTTTATGGACTTGACCTCGGCGGTGGAGCGGGCGCTGCGGGAGCAGGGCTATTTCCTTATGATTCGGGCGATCTCCGAGAGCAGCGAGCTGCTGGCGTTTCTGCGGAACTGGAATGTGGAGGGTGTTTTTCTGCCGGGCCTGTTTGAAAAAGAGCCCTTTTACAAGACGCTGATGGATCTGAACCTGCCCGTGGTGCTGACGGACAGCTATGTAAAAAATCTGGGGCACATGGTCAATATCGGCTTGCAGGACTATGAGGGAGCCCGCATGGCCACCCGCTACCTCCTGGAAAACGGCCACCGCCGCATTGCCTTTGCGAGCCCCAAGGTGAAGGCCGGGGGCGTTGTGGAGCAGCGGCTTCTGGGCTACCGCAGCGCGCTGGAGGAGGCGGGGATCCCCTTTGACAAGGGGCTGCTGTATGAGTGCGAGTTCTCCACCAGCAAAATGATGGCCCTGGGAGGCGAGATGGCGAAGCGAGAGGATATTACCGCCGTCTTTGCCACGGCGGACCTGCTGGCGGCGGGGCTCATGTCCGGCCTGCAGCAGGCCGGGCGGATGGTGCCCCGGGATATTTCGGTGGTCGGCTTTGATGACATCAATTGGAGCCGCATGACCATGCCTATGCTCACCACGGTGCACCAGGATGCAGTGGCCAAGGGCCGCCTGGCGGCGAGCTGTATGCTTCGCCTGCTGGAGGGGGAGCGCATTGAGGTCCACAATCAGATCCTGCCGGTGCAGCTTGTGGTCCGGGACAGCGTACGAAAGCAATTTTAGACGAAAGAGGTCTGCCGGATGGCAGGCCTCTTTTTCTCCGGATGGGGCAAAAGGGCAGGGGAGGAAATTGTCCTTTGGGCAATGCTACCAAAAAGTTTGTGTAAATTCTGTGAATAATACCAGTTTACAAAATCCGAACGATTTGCTATCATATGGTTGAACGATAAACCAACACATTCACCAAAAAGAGTTCTTCTCAGCCTCATGGATGTGTCTGGTTTAACGTAAAACTAATTCTGGAAAGAAAGCAGGATGGAACATGAAAAAGGTTAAAGTAATCAGCTTGCTCCTGGCGCTGACCCTGCTGCTCGGCCTGTTCGCCGGCTGCAAGAACAGCACGACCCCCACTGAGGCTCCCACTGAGAAGCCCACCGATGCGGCGACCGATGCCCCCACCGAGGCCCCCACTGAGGCCGAGGAGTCCGGCAAGATCACCCTGGGCATCTGGCCGGAAGACACCCAGACCGAGGCCATTGCCACCCACACCGACCACTATGTGCCCGCCTTCAACGCGAAGCACCCCAACGTCGAGGTTGTCCCCGCTTACTACAAGTATTCCCCCGACACTTACGTTGCCATGGCCACCGGCGGCAATGCGCCTACCGTGTTTGAGTCCTGGTACACCGAGCCTGAGAAGCTCATCCGCAACGGCCTGGTGAAGGACATCACCGCCCTGCTGGAGGAGCGCGGCTGGCTGGATTCCATGAGCCCCGCGATCCGCGACCTGCTGTCCGATGACGAGGGCCATGTCTACGGCGTGCCCCGCGATGCGTATTCCCTGGGCCTGATGATCAACATCCCCCTGTTCAAGCAGGCCGGCCTGGTGAACGAGGACGGCTCCGTGAAGTACCCCACCACCTGGGAAGAGGTTTACGAGTACAGCAAGATCATCCGCGAGAAGACCGGCGTGGCTGGCTTCTGCATGCAGGCTTCCGATGCCGGCGGCGGCTGGCACTGGTCCAACATCGCTTGGAACTTCGGCGCTACCCTGTGCATCCCCAATGCTGACGGCACCTATACCTCCAACCTGAACACCCCCGAGGCCATTGCCGCGATGGAGTGGGTCCAGAAGATGGTCGCTGACAAGTGCGTCACCGACGATCCCACCCAGGAAAACTGGGGCACCGGCTTTGACCGCATTGGCACCAGCACTGCCGCTATGTACATCGCTGCCAACGACGCTGTGGATCAGCCCAGCTACCGCGGCATGAAGGCGGACGAGTTCTTCCTGGCTCCCATGCCTGCCGGCCCTGGCGGCCACTACACCCTGATGGGCGGCACGCCTTACTTCTTCTCCCCTGACGCCACCGACGACGAGGTCCGTTGGGCGCTGGATTACCTGGAGATCATGGGCAAGTCCCCCGAGGTCACCGAGGCTGCTCACGACGGTTGGGTTGCTGACGCTCAGTACCGCGCCGACAACAACATCCCCGTCATCCCCAACTTCCCCGCTTGGGTTGGCGCCGTGGTTGACGAGCAGAACAAGGTCGTTGAAGAGTACAAGAACGTGGATATGAAGCTGTGGCAGCCCTACTTCGACTTCTCCAAGGAAGAAGGCGCTCTGCGCACCGAGGAGCCCGGCGACACCCAGACCATGTACAAGCTGCTCAACGATGTGCTGCAGGCGATCTGCGCCGATCCTGTGAACGTGGACATTCCCGCTCTCATGGAGAAGGCAAACTCTGATTACCAGGCCGTCCTTGACGCGCTGTAAGCAATCAAATAAAATGGAAGGGAGCCGCCGCGCTGTCGGCGGCTCCCCGAAGCTTTTCTGAGAGGCCCGAATGAGGCCGGGCCCCTCTGAAGCGCTTCGGAAGCGCTTTGAAGGATTTTGCGTGAGGTGAAGACCATGAAAAAGAACGGAAGCGGCCGCAGGCTTGGTGGCGGGAGCTTCAAGCGGAACCTGACGGCCTGGCTGCTCATGATTCCCAGCCTGATTTTGTTCGCATTTTTCGTCTGGGGCCCCCTGCTGGAGACGGTGCGGATGTCCTTTTATGAGACAAAGGGCGTAAATCTAGGGAAGTTTGTGGGGCTGAAGAATTACCAGAAGCTTTTGGTGCAGCCTGCCTATCAGATCGCGTGGAAGAATACCGTTAAGTACACCATCTGCTCTCTGTTTGTGGGCCTGGCGGTGCCGGTAATCATTGCGTCGCTGATTACGGAGGTGACCCATTTCCGGGGCTTCTTCCGCATTGCGACTTATTATCCCAACGTCATCCCCTCCATCGCGGCGGTGATGATTTTCACCTTCTTCTTTGGCACGGGAAATAGCGGCGTTCTGAACATTCTGCTGAACAAGATTGGCATCGGACCGGTGAATTTCCTGACCAACGAGAAAACGGTCATATTCTGGATCGTGGTGGCCATGACCTGGAAGGCGGCGGGCAGTACGGCGCTGGTGTATATGTCCAGTATTTCCGGAATCTCCCCGGACCTGTATGAGGCTGCCACCATTGACGGTGCGTCCCCCATCCGCCGGTATTTTACCATCACCATTCCCACGGTGCTGAAAACCGGCAAGACCATGCTCATTCTTCAGATCCTGGCCGTGTTCCAGATCCTCTATGAGCCCATGATGATGACCAACGGCGGCCCGAATAACGCCAGTATCTCCATTATGGAGCTGGTGTACAACCTGGCGTTCTCCCAGATGAAGTTCTCTCAGGCGGCGGCGCTGTCTGTGGAGGTCTGCCTGATCCTGATTGTGCTGACGGTGCTGTATTACGCTGTGGCCAATCGCGCGGACAGAGACTGAGGAGGGAAGTAGCATGAGTTTATTCAGCGGTTATCAGCATAAGGACGACGGCTGCATCCGGTTCTATGATGTTAAGTCGAAAAAGACCAAATTCTGGGTCATTGTCATTTTCATTGCGTGCTGCCTGATGGCATTGATTGCCCTGTTCCCGGTTTTTTGGCTGATTTGCAGCTCGCTAAAAAATCTGACGGAATACTTAAGCACCACCCAAATCCTTCCCAAGCACGCGGACTGGAGCGGTTGGCTCAAGACCTGGCGGGACTTCGGCTTTACCAAGTATTACATCAATTCCGGCATTTCCGTGCTGGGCGGCGTGTTCTGCGCCGTGTTCTTTAATGGCCTGCTTGCCTATGTGCTGGGGGTTCTGAAGCCCAAGGGACATAAGGTTGTTATGGTCCTGGTCATGTGGTGCCTGCTCATTCCCCCCACGACCAGCTTTGTGGCCCTGTTTGTGAACATCAAGAAGCTCGGACTGACCAGCAGCTTTATCCCGCTCTGGCTGGGCATGGGCGCCAATGCGTACTGGGTGGTTCTGTTTAAAAATTACTTCGAGAGCCTGCCCAAGGACTTCATCGATGCGGCCCGGATCGACGGCTGCGGGGACTTTAAGGTGTTTACCCGGATCATCCTCCCGCTGTCCAAGCCAATCCTGGTGGTCGTGGCCATTTTCGCCATCAGCGCTGCGTGGAGCGATTTCCTGATGCCTTACCTGCTTCTGAACGGAACCGGTAAGGAGACCGTCATGGTCAAGCTGTATTCCTTCCACGATTCTATCAAAACCAACCAAATCGACATTATCCGCGCGGTGCTGTATTCCATTATTCCTCCCACGATCCTGTTCGGCGTGTTCCAGAAGCAGATCATGGGCGGCGTCATGTCCGGCGGAATCAAGGGGTAACTTCATGGGAAAATTTGCTGATCGTTATTTTGACATTTTGCCCTGGCAGGTCGTGGAGCGGGGGTTTGACCCGGCCCACAGCCAGATGGCGGAGTCCATCTTCTCCCTGGGCAATGAGTACACCGGCCTGCGGGGCTATTTTGACGAGGGCTACTCCGGCGAACGCCTGGTGGGCTCTTATCTGAACGGCGTTTATGAGCGCCGGGACCTGCCCGGCTCCGGCTATCGGGGGATGCTGTCCTTCACGGAGTTCATGGTCAATACCGTGGACTGGGTGTATACCCGCATTACCTGCAACGGGCAGACGCTGGACCTTGCCAAGAGCCGCTTTTCGGAGTTCCGCCGGGAGCTGGACCTGCGCACGGGCCTGCTGACCCGATCCTTCCTCTGGCAAGTGGATTCGGATACGGAGCTGGAGCTGCACTTTGAGCGCTTTACCTCCATGGTCTCCGAGCAGTTCTGCGGCCAGAAGCTGACCCTCACCGCCCGGAAGGGCGAGGCCCATGTGACCGTGCAGGCGGGCCTGGATTTCTCCATTCCCCATGTCTCCATGAAGGGAAGTATGTTCCGGGTGCAGGAATCCCAGGCGACCGGCAGCTGCTGCCGGATGCGCGCCGCTACAAAGCTTACCGGGCAGGAGGTCTATGCCGCCGCAAAGTTTACGGGGCTTTCCGGCGTGGGGCAGGAAAACTGCGGGAATATTGCAGCCAACGCCTTCGCTCTGACCCTCCGCGCCGGGGAGACTGCCGCTCTGCAGCGGGTGGTGCTGCTCCTGTGCGCCCGGAATGAGGCGGAGCATCAGAGCCTGCCCCAGCGGATCGCAGAGGGCAACGCCTGCTTGGAGGAGGCGGATTATGAGAGCCTGAAGGCGGCCTCCGCACGGTGGTGGGCGGAGCAGTGGGAGACCTCAGACATTGAAATTTGTGGGGACGAGGCGAACCAGCAGGGCATTCGCTTCTGCATCTTCCAGCTGCATCAGACCCTCCATACCGCCAAATACGGCGCGGTGTTCGGCGCCAAGGGCCTGACGGGAGAGGCGTACAACGGAAATACCTTCTGGGACAGCGAGGTTTACTGCCTGCCCTTCTATCTGTTCAACAATCCTGAGGCAGCCAAGAGCATTCTCCGCTTCCGCTATGACACCCTGCCTGAGGCTATGGAGCGCGCGGCGGCGCTGGACTGCAAGGGTGCGTTTTACCCCATTGCGACCATTAGCGGCCGGGAGTGCTGCGACCTCTGGCAGCACGCCAGTTTGCAGCTTCAGGCCTCCACCGGCGTAGCCTATGGCTTGTGGAACTATGTGCACCAGACCGGGGATAAGGAATTCCTGTACCGCTACGGGGCAAAAATGCT
Source organism: uncultured Oscillospiraceae bacterium (assembly GCA_934565775.1). Lineage (GTDB taxonomy): Bacteria > Bacillota > Clostridia > Oscillospirales > Oscillospiraceae > Faecousia. The sequence continues at coordinate 10,686 of CAKTIN010000035.1, read as the reverse complement.
GGTGGAGATCAGCCGGATGCTGGCCTCCCGGGGGGACTTTGACCCGGAGACCGGAAAATACGGCTACTATTGCGTGATGGGCCCAGATGAGTTCCAGATGATGGTGCATCACAACGCCTATACGAATTTCATGGGCAAAAAGACCCTGCTCTTCACCCTGGAGACTCTGGAGCAGATGGAGAAGGAGGACCCTGCGGGGCTGGCCGGGCTGGCCGTTTCTCCGGAGGAACGGGCGGACTGGCAGGAGAAGGCGGAGAAGATGTATCTGCCCTATGATGAAAAGACCAAGCTCTTTGAGCAGCATATGGGCTTCTTCCACCTGCCGGAGCTGAATATTTCCGCCATTCCGGTGACGGATTTCCCCCTGTATGCCCACTGGTCCTATGAGCGGATCTACCGCAATCAGATGCTTAAGCAGCCGGATGTGCTGATGTTTATGATGCTTTACGGCTCCGAGTTCACCAAGGAGCAGCTGGCGGCGAATTTTGATTACTATGAGCCCCGGTGCATCCACGAGAGCAGCCTGTCCCCCTCGATCCATTCGATTCTGGCCTGCCGCCTGGGCCGGGTGGAAAAGGCGGAGGATTACTTCGGCTTTGCCACCCGTATGGATCTGGACGACTATAACCGGAACACCCGGGAGGGCGTGCACACGACCTCCATTGCCGGGGCCTGGATGAACATTGTCTATGGCTTCGGCGGCCTGAGCAGCGACGGCGCCGGGCTGGCGCTGGCCCCCTGCATCCCCTCTGGCTGGGAGCGGTACAGCTTCCGCCTGCGGGTGGGGGAGAGCCTGCTGCGGGTGAGCGTGAGCCATACCGAGGTGCGGCTGGAGCTCCTGGCCGGGCCCGACGTGGCCCTGACCCTGTATGACCGGCCCGTGACGGTCGGGACCCAGGGCGCGGCCTGCCCCATGGAGGCCTGCGTATGAGATGGCGGATTGAAAATCAAGATTATTCTAAGGAGGCGGCTGCCGATAACGGCAACCGCTTCCTGGTGGCCAATGGCTATCTGGGGATCCGTGGGACTTTGGCGGAGCATGGCAAGGACCAGCTGGCGGCGGTGAACCTGGCCGGGATCTATGACCGGGTCGGGGACGGCTGGCGGGAACCTCTGAATGCGCCGAACCCTTTGTATACGGTTCTTTCTGCGGAAAACCGGCGGCTGGCTTTGCCGGAGACGGCGCCCCGGAGCCATGTGCAGGAGCTGGACTTTTACCATGGCATTGCCTCCCGGCGGACGGTTTGGCCTCTGGAAGAGGGGACGGTGACCCTGGAGGATTCCCGCCTTGCCCATATGGGGCGGCCCCACCTGATCCTAAGCCGCTGCTGCGTTACGGCTACCGCTCCGGTGGACCTGACCCTAACCGCCGAGATTGACGATCAGATTTGGGAAATTTACGGTCCGCATTATAACGAGCTGACCTACCGGGTCCAGGGCGATACCATTGCGTGCCTGGCCCAGGTGCAGAACGGGAAGGACCGGGTGGCAGTGGCACGGCGGTGCGTGCTGACCGGCTGCACTGGGGACAGGCGGCCTCTGGCCCATGGCTTGGAGGATTCTTTCCATCTGGAGCCGGGGCAGAGGGCTGTTCTGACCAGCGTCAGCGCCGTTTATACCTCTCAGGACTGCGCGGACCCCGAGGCGGCGGCCCTTTCCGAGGTGCGCAATGGGGATTATGAGGCCCTGCTGGCGGAGCATAAAGCAAACTGGGAGAAAATCTGGGCGGTAGGCGCGGTGGACCTGGAGGGAGACGACGAGGCGCGGGAGACGCTGAATTACTCGCTGTACCATCTGAACGCCATTGCTCCCCGGCATCGGGGCGATCTGTCCATCCCGGCCCGGGGCCTGTCCGGGCAGACCTACAAGGGCGCCATCTTCTGGGACAGCGAGATGTTCATTCTGGATTATTTCCTGTATACCCAGCCGGAGGTGGCCCGGTCCATGGTGCGCTACCGCATTGAGACCCTCCCCGGTGCGCTGCAAAAGGCGAAGGAGTACGGCTGGCAGGGGGCTTTCTATGCCTGGGAGAGCCAGGAGGGCGGCTATGACGGCTGCTCCGATTACAATGTGACGGATGTGTTTACCGGGCGGCCCATGCGGACCTATTTCCGGGACAAGCAGGTGCACATTTCCGCAGCAGTCGCCCGGGCGATTATGGAGTATCTCCGTGTGACTGGAGATACCTCCCTTCTGATTCAGGGCGGCGCGCGGACCGTGCTGGAGTGCGCGAGGTTCTATTACTCCCTGCTCCTGCGCCGGGCCACCGGAGACCGGTGGGAGATTCACGACGTCATTGGTCCGGACGAGTACCATGAGCGGGTGAATAACAACGCCTATACCAACAAAATGGCCCAGGCAACGCTGCGCTGGGCTGTGGAGGCCGCAGCGCTGCTGGAGCAGACGGATCGGGAGGCCTATGCGGCCTTCTGCCGGGAGACGGACGCGGCCCGCTGGCTGCCTGTGTTTGCCCGGGCGGCGGAGGAGCTGAAGATCCCCGCACCGGATGACCGGGGAGTCATCGAGCAGTTTGACGGCTATTTTGCCATGGAGGACGTGTCGGTGGATACGGTCCGCAGCCGCCTCCTGGACCCCAGAGAGTATTGGGGCGGGGCCAACGGCGTGGCGTCGCACACCCAGGTGATCAAGCAGGCGGATGTGGTCACCATGCTGGAGATATTCCACGGGGACTATCCAGCCGAGGTGCTTCAGGCGAACTGGGACTATTACGCCCCCCGGACGGAGCACGGCTCCTCCCTGAGCGCCTGTATGTACGCCCTGCTTGCCTGCCGGTTTGGCGGCGCGCAGGCGGCCTATCCCTTCTTCCGAAAGTCGGCCAGAGCGGACTGGGACGGCGGCGGAAAGCAGTGGGCCGGATTGGTGTATATCGGCGGGACCCATCCCGCTGCCGCAGGCGGCGCGTGGAAGGTCTTTGCCCAGGGCTTTGCCGGAATGGAAGCAGAGGGGGACACGCTGAAGGTGCGGCCCTGCCTGCCGGAGGGCTGGAAGGCGCTGCGCTTCCAGGCCTGCCTCCGGGGCAAGCGGTACCGCATTACCATCGAGGAACAGGAAGGAAAGGTTGAAGCGCTATGAAGTATGAAGGCGTGATTTTTGATCTGGACGGTGTGATCTGCTTTACGGATCATTACCACTATCTGGCCTGGAAGGCCCTGGCGGACTCTCTGGGCGCCGCCTTTGACGAGAAGAAGAACGACCGCCTCCGGGGCGTCTCCCGGATGGCCAGCCTGGAGATCGTTCTGGAGGACTACCACGGCCCCGTGCTAAGCCAGGAGCAGAAGGTGGCCCTTGCGGAGAAGAAGAACAATCTGTACCGGACTTATTTGCAGGATATGACCCCGGCGGACCTGTCCCCGGAGGTCAAGAGCACTTTGGACGGCCTGCGGGCCATGGGCCTGAAGCTGGCCATTGGCTCTTCCAGCAAGAACACGCCCCTGATCCTGGAGCGGATCGGTCTGGGGACCTATTTTGACAAAATTTCCGATGGCAACAACATCACCCGGTCGAAGCCGGATCCCCAGGTATTCACCATGGCAGCGGAGATGCTGGGCCTGGCCCCGGCGCAGTGCCTGGTGGTGGAGGACGCGGAGGCCGGAATCCAGGCGGCGATTGCCGGGGGCTTTGACAGCGCCGGAATCGGCCCTGCGGCCCGCTGCGGGAAAGCGACCTACAGCTTAAATCAGTTTGCAGACCTTTTGCAGGTGGTAGAATAGGAAAAGGGATTGGCGCACGGCTTCGGCTGTGCGCCAATCCCTTTGCATGATCCGGGAACGGGGCCTCCGGCACTGCCGGAGGCCCTCAGACGGGCAAGAAATCCCCGGACCGTTCAAATGCAGAATCAAACACGAGGGGGCTTCCTGCTATTTCACAGCACTTTACAAACCGCAAAGCCCCAGAAATAGTTCGAAATTCAATAAAAAGCTAGCATTTAACTTCCTGCGCAATTTGCTCCCTACCGTATCGATATACGCCGACGGGAGCAAATTGCTTGTCTCCGGCGCTTTCTTGCAGTCTGCCAGCGTGTCAAAAAACGAGTTTTTTTGACACGCTGAGGGCCTCCGGCACTGCCGGAGGCCCTGCATTTTAGGAAATGAAATACTGAATCTCGCCCTTGTGCTGCCGGAACAGGTCGTCGAAGAATGCGTCCTGGGCGTCTAGCATGGCCTGAGGCGGGCTGGATTTGGTGAAGGTCAGGCCGTGGGCCTCGCAATATTCCTTGCCGACGGCGTCCTTCAGCTTCTGCCGGGCGATGGTCGCGGGGGCCTGCTCCCGGAGCAGATCATAGTATTCGTCGATGGTGATACCCGCGCCCTGGCAATAGGAGTCCAGAAGCGCCTTCCCCTCGGGAAGCTCATAGGCCCGCTGGGCGTTGCGCACCATTTCCTCAATCTCCTCCTCAGAGGCGGTGAGCCCCCGACGCTCCGCCTCCTCCTGGACCATATAGGTCTCCGCAATGCGGTCGATCACATCCCGGTCGGTCTGATACCGGGCGGCTTCGGCGGGGGTGCGCATGGAATTGAGCCCCTTTTGATAGGCAACCACCGTGGCGGTAATCTCATGGCCGTTATATGTGGCGACTACGCCGGCACTTCCGGTGGCATTGGCCTCCTGCCGGTTCCGGGCGGACCGGAAGAGCCGCCCGAGGGAGAAGTAGGGATCGTCCCGGGTGGTGGCATAGATTGCGCCTGCGATGCCCAGAAGAAGCACGGCGGCAAGGACGAGGAGCAGAATTCTGGTTTTCCGTTTCATGTGCGTTCCTCCGTTTCTGCGGCAAGGCCGCTGCGTGTGCGAAGTGAATCGGTATGATGCCTGAAGAAATTTTACATTTTTAAGAATAACACATAGAAAAGAAAAAAGCAACCTGTTTTTAAGAAAAAAGAAAATTGCGGTGCAGCAAAAATGCACCGCAATTTAGTCCCTCAAATCAGGAGCATGGCGTCTCCAAAGGAGAAGAAACGGTAGCGCTGCTCCACGGCGACCTGGTATGCGTGGAGAATGTGCTCCCGCCCGGCAAAGGCGGAGACCAGCATGACCAGGGTGCTCTCCGGCAGGTGGAAATTGGTGATGAGCCCGTCCATGGCCTTAAAGGTGTAGCCCGGATAGATAAAAATGTCGGTCCAGCGGCTCTGCGGCTCAAAATGGCCGTTCTCGTCCGCCAGAGACTCCAGGGTGCGGCAGGAGGTGGTCCCAACGCAGATGATCCGCCCTCCGGCGGCCCGGGTCTCGTTGAGCAGGGCGGCGGTCTCGGCGTTCATCATGCACAGCTCCGAGTGCATATGGTGCTCGGAGATCTCCTCCGCCTTCACCGGGCGGAAGGTCCCCAGGCCCACATGGAGCGTGACCCAGGCCAGCTTTACGCCCTTGGCGGCGATTTTGTCCAGAAGCTCCTGGGTGAAGTGCAGCCCGGCGGTGGGGGCAGCGGCGGAGCCGACCTCCCGGGAGTATACGGTCTGATAGCGCTCCTGGTCCTGGAGCTCCTCTTTGATATAGGGGGGCAGGGGCATTTTCCCCAGCCGCTCCAGCACCTCCAGGAAGATGCCCTCATAGTGGAATTGGACCACCCGGTTGCCGTCCGGCTCCACCCGGGCCACCGTGGCGGTCAGCTGGCCGTCGCCGAATACGACCTCCTGCCCCTCCTGCATTTTCCGGCCGGGCTTGACCAGACACTCCCAGGCGCCGCCGCCCAGATCCCGGAGCAGCAGCACCTCTACGGCGCCGCCGGTGGGGCGATGGCCCAGCAGCCGGGCGGGGAGCACCCGGGAATCGTTCATCACCAGGCAGTCGCCAGGGTTCAGATAGTCGATCACGTCATAAAAATGCCGGTGCTCCAGCGTGCCGGTCTGCCGGTCCATGACCAGCAGCCGGGAGCTGTCCCGCCGCTCCAGGGGAGTCTGGGCAATGAGCTCTTCCGGCAGATCATACCAAAAATCGTGGGTTTTCAAGCAAACGCCTCCCTTATTTCATGGCTCCCATTATACATGGATTCTTCCGGTTTTGCAACTGTTCCGGCACAAAAGAACCGGGCGGCGCATAGAATAACCGGGAGGTGAGAACAATGAGCAATCCACTTTTTCGAGGGGTCGCCACGGCACTGGTCACGCCCTTCCGGCTGGACTTTATTCACTACGAAACCTATGACCGCCTGCTCCTGCGGCAGCTGGAGGCCGGGGTGGCGGCGGTGGTGGTCTGCGGCACCACAGGGGAGTCCGCGACATTGTCGGACGGAGAGAAGCTGGAGCTGATCCGGCACACCGTTACCGCAGTCCGGGAGCGCTGCCTGGTGATCGCCGGGACGGGGTCCAACGATACGGCTCACGCCATTGCCCTGAGCCGGGCGGCGGAGGCCCAGGGGGCGGACGCCCTGCTGGTGGTGACGCCCTATTATAACAAGGCGACGCCCCGGGGGCTGATCGAGCATTATCTGACTCTGGCGGACCAAGTCTCGATTCCTCTGATTGTGTATAACGTCCCCTCCCGGACGGGGGTGGACGTGCCGGTGGAGGTCTATCGGACTCTGGCGGAGCACCCCATGATCTGCGGGGTCAAGGAGGCCTCCGGGGCCATCGGAAAAGTCGCCCGGATTCGGGCGGCCTGCCCGGCGGGCTTCGGCATTTGGTCGGGAAATGACGACCAAACGGTGCCGGTGGCGGCCTTGGGCGGGGACGGCGTGGTGTCCGTGCTGGCAAATCTGTGTCCTGCGTTTACGGTGGAGATGACGAAGCTGGCGCTCCAAGGAGATTTCGCCCGGGCGGGGGCCCTGCAATGCCGGTATATGGCGCTGATCGACGGTCTGTTCCGAGAGGTCAATCCGATCCCCGTCAAGGCTGCGATGAACCTGCTGGGCTTGCAGGCAGGGCACTGCCGCCTGCCGCTGACCGACCCGGAGCCCGAGACGCTGGAGGAGCTGGAGGCGCTTTTGGAGCAATATGGACTTCTAAGGGAAAAACCGTCCAATTAGCACAAAAATGCGGAGAAGGGAAGGAAAAAACTCTGTATTTACATCCTTCTTCCGGTGTGCTATACTATTCCGTGTGAGAAAACCCACTCAGGGAGGATGTAACATCATGGTACATGCAATTGTCGGCGCCAACTGGGGCGACGAGGGAAAAGGTAAAATTACGGATGTTTTGGCGGAGAAGGCAGACATTGTCATCCGCTTCCAGGGAGGCAGCAACGCAGGCCACACCATCATCAATTCTTATGGCCGGTTTGCTCTGCATCAGCTTCCCTCCGGCGTATTTCATGAGAAGATTACCAACATCATCGGTGACGGCGTGGCTCTGGATATGGGCAAATTCCTGGCGGAGCTGGAGAGCCTGAAGGCGGCCGGTGTGAACCCCAAGCTTATGATCTCGGACCGGACCCAGGTGGTCATGCCCTACCATGTGCTCTTTGACCAGTATGAGGAAGAGCGCCTGGGCGGCCGCTCCTTCGGCTCCACCAAGTCCGGAATCGCGCCCTTCTTCTCCGATAAGTATGCAAAGATCGGCTTCCAGATTCAGGAGCTGTTCGATGAGGATTATGCCTTTGATAAGCTCAAGCGGGTGCTGGAAGTGAAGAATGTGACGCTGAAGTACCTGTACCATAAGCCGGAGCTGGAGGCGGAGCCCATTTTCCGGCAGCTTCTTGCCCAGCGGGACGCCATTGCGCCCTATGTGGGCGACACCTTCCACTTCCTGCAGAAGGCGCGGGCCGAGGGCAAGGAGATTCTCCTGGAGGGGCAGCTGGGCTCCATGAAGGACCCGGACCATGGCATTTATCCCATGGTGACCTCCTCTTCCACTCTGGCCGGCTTCGGCGCTGTGGGCGCGGGACTGCCGCCTTATGAGATCCGGGATATTGTCTGCGTGGTGAAGGCCTACTCCAGCGCCGTGGGCGCGGGCGCTTTTGTCAGCGAGATCTTCGGCGACGAGGCCCAGGAGCTCCGGGTCCGGGGCGGCGATAAGGGCGAGTTCGGCGCAACGACCGGCCGTCCCCGCCGGATGGGCTGGCAGGACTGCGTCGCGACCCGGTACGGCGTCCAGGTGCAGGGTGCGACCCAGGTGGCGCTGACCGTGGTGGACGCCCTGGGTTATCTGAAGGAGATCCCTGTGTGCGTGGGCTATGAGGTCGATGGCCGCACCATTACCGAATTCCCCGCGACCCGGCTGCTGGAGCGCTGCAAGCCCGTGTATGAGGTGCTGCCCGGCTGGAACTGCGACATCCGGGGCATTAAGCGCTATGAGGACCTGCCGGAGGCCTGCCGGAACTATGTGGAGTTCATTGAAAAGCACATTGGCGTGCCGATCACCATGGTCTCCAATGGCCCCGGGCGGGACGAGATTATCCACCGTTAACAGACACAAGGAGCCGTCAGTGTCAGCTGCCGGCTCCTTCTTTTCGCCAAGTTGTAAAATTTTTGTGTAATACTTGCAAAACGGATGGAAGTATGCTATACTATTTCCATCAAATTAAACAAAGTGGTGAGAAGAATGCAAGATACTGGGAGACAATTCCATATTCATTGTGTGGCTGGAGACGTGGGGCGCTATTGCCTGCTGCCCGGGGACCCCGGCCGCTGCGAGGCCATTGCCAAGCTTTTTGACGACCCGGTCCACATCGGCATGAACCGGGAATACAACGTCTATACCGGCTATCTGCTGGGGGAGAAGGTTTCCGTGTGCTCCACGGGCATCGGCGGCCCCTCGGCCTCTATTGCCATGGAGGAGCTGCATAACATCGGCGCAGACACCTTCCTTCGGGTGGGGACCTGCGGCGGGATCGACTATTCCGTGGAGCCCGGGGACATTGTGGTCGCCAACGGTGCCATTCGCTTTGAGCATACCTCTCAGGAGTACGCTCCCATCGAGTTCCCTGCCGTGCCGGATCTGGATGTGACCCTGGCCCTGCGGGAGGCCTCCCTGGCCCTGGGATACCGGACCCATGTGGGTGTGGTGCAGTGCAAGGACGCGTTCTATGGGCAGCACCAGCCGGAGCGGATGCCGGTGTCCTATGAGCTGCTGAACAAGTGGCTGGCCTGGAAGCGCCTGGGCGTGAAGGCCAGCGAGATGGAGTCTGCGGCTCTGTTCGTGGTGGCCAGTGCGCTGAAGGTCCGCTGCGGTTCCTGCTTCCATGTGATCTGGAATCAGGAGCGGGAGAAGGCCGGCATGGATCAGCGCATGACGGAGGACACTTCCGGCGCCGTTAAGGTGGGCGTGGAGGCCCTGAAGCTGCTGATTCAGCAGGACCGGAAGGCGGAGGAGCTGCACCGGGCGCAGCAGGCCAGCCTTGCCGCGGCACAGCGGGCTGTGGCGGCGGCAGACCCGGAGAGCGTGGGAAATGACGCAATCGAGGACGCCTCTTCCAAATAAAGAAGGAGAAGGGACATAAAAAGAGCGGGGCCGCCTCAACGAGGCGGCCCCGTGCTTATTTTTCTTGCATTTGGGTGACGGCGATTTCACTGAGCTCCAGGCCGGGATTCCGACGGACGGTGAAGTCAATGGCCCAATAGCTGGTAAAGACCAGCAGATTCCGGCCCTTATAATCCTCCAGCAGCTCTGCATCCGAGCCGAGATTCAGATCGTGCAGATCACCGGGGTAGGCGTCGATGAACCGCAGCTCCTCATAGGGCAGGTGATCCATGCGCAGCTCCACCCCGTACTCATTTTTCATCCGGTATTGGAACACATCGAATTGCAGGGTGCCGACCACGCCCACGATGACCTCCTCCATGCCGGAGCCGGGGACCTTGAAGATCTGGATGGCGCCCTCCTGGGCAATCTGCTCCGTACCCTTGACAAACTGCTTGCGCTTCATGGAGTCCTTGGCAGAGACGCGGCAGAAGTGCTCCGGGGCGAAGGTGGGGATGCCGGAGAAGCAGAATTTCTTGCCCGGCATGGTGATGGTGTCGCCGATGGAGAAAATACCGGGGTCAAAGACGCCGATAATATCCCCGGCGTAGGCCTCCTCCACGATCTCCCGCTCGGCGGCCATGAGCTGCTGCGGCTGGCTCAGGCGCATTTTCCGGCCGCTTTGTACATGGTAGACCTCGGCGTCCCGCTGGTACTTTCCGGAGCAGATGCGCATAAAGGCCAGCCGGTCCCGGTGGGCCTTGTTCATGTTGGCCTGAATCTTAAAGACAAAGGCGGAGAAGCTGGGGTCAAAGGCGTCAATGACGCCGCAGTCCGCGACCCGGGAGGCGGGAGGCGGGGTCATTTTCAGAAACTCCTCCAGGAAGGGCTCCACGCCGAAGTTCGTTAGGGCGGAGCCGAAGAACACGGGGCTGAGCTGCCCGGCCTGGACCTCCTTCAGATCGAACTCCCGCCCGGCGGCCAGAAGTTCCACGTCGTCAATGAGCTGCCGGTGCTTTTTTTCGCCGATCATGTCGCCGACCTTCGCGTCGTACAGATCAATGCTCTCCTTAGCCGCGCGGTTCTTACCGCTGAGGCCGGAGAAGAACAGCAGCTGGCTGCCCTGGCGGTCGTAGACCCCCTGGAATTCCTTGCCGCAGCCAATGGGCCAGTTCATGGCATAGGTTTCAATGCCCAGCTCCCGCTCCAGCTCGTCGAGAAGGTCGAAGGGGTCCCGGGCCTCCCGGTCCATTTTGTTGATAAAGGTAAAAATGGGAATGTGCCGCATGGCGCAGACCTTAAAGAGCTTCCGGGTCTGGGGCTCCACGCCCTTGGCGCC
>CAKTIN010000034.1 GCA_934565775.1 uncultured Oscillospiraceae bacterium | reverse complement strand
TTGTTCGTTACCGTCCAAATTGCAGCAAAGCCCCAGCTTTCGCGCACGGAAAGCCGGGGTTCTTTGACAGTCTGAAAGGCTCCCTTCCCAAGGGAGCCTTTGACTTTTCAAATTTCCGAGCCTTAAAGCAGCGGCTTAAGCGCGTATCGGTTATGGCTTTGAATGGCTGCACCTATTTTGCGAGATTCTTGTTCGTCCGGCGCCACCGGGCGGCATGATGTGCTTCTCCTGGCGCAACTGCGATCCGATTCGTCTAAGTCATAGACCCGCACCGCTGCCTAAACCCCGGGCCGAGACTCTGCGGGGAATGGTTTATGGAGCGGTTTCCTGCAAAAATTCCTCCACGGCGCCCTTTTTCAGCTGGCAGAGCCGGTGGAAGGGGACCCGGATGTCCTCCCGCATCCCGCCGTCCATCCACTCGATGATGTGCCCGAAGCAGGCGCATTTGTAAAACCGCACAATGACGGCCCGGTCCTCCGGGGCAACCTCCCGGTCCCGCAGAATGGTGTCCACATAGGTGCTGACCACGGTCTGGCACACCTGCATGAGGTATTTTTCAAACAGATTCCGGTCGGTGGAGTTGTAAATGTGCAGCACCGCCCGCTTGTTCGCCATGGCAAACTCCACCGCCACATCCATGCACTGCTCGATGGACGCAATGGCGGGATACCGGCCGATGATGGCGTTGGCCTCCTCGGTGACCAGCTCCTCGATGAGGGCGTGCAGGTCCCGGAAATGGTAATAGAAGGTGTTGCGGTTCACGCCGCAGTCCTCCACCACGTCCTTGACGGTGATCTGATTCAGCGGGCGCTGGTTCAGCAGCTTGATAAAGGAAGCCTCAATGGCTTGCTTGGTAAAGTTGGGCATGGCTCCTCCTTTGACGCCGGGCGAAAACGATAGCCCCATTCTATCACATTCCCGGCAAAAAGGCAAATCCTCCCACGAAGAGCGCGGCCAGGGAATTTTTGCTTGCAAACCGCCGGAGACTATGATATACTGCAAGCAGCCCGCCGGACCCGGCGGGCCAGAACGTAGGACTTCGGCAGCCGTTTGGGCTATTGAGGTTGACAGAAGCGGCAGCTCCCGGCGGGTACGGGGCGGGCTTTGGCCCGTGTCCCCGACTTTGGCCCGGAGGGTCAGCTTTTGCCTTGCGTGCCAGGCTAGGGGTGAAGTTTGCCCTTTGCACTGGCACTTTTTTGCGCTTCGTGTGCCGAAATACTCCAAAATCATCAGAAAGTAGGTACACAAATGAAAGAAAAACGTTCCTTTGGCGCGGTGGTCAAGACCTATGCCCACCGCTACTTCGTGGAGGCCATGGGGGCCATGGCCAACGGTTTGTTCGCCTCTCTGCTCATCGGCACCATTATCAAGACCCTGGGCCAGCAGACGGGGCTGGAGCTCCTGGTAAAGGTCGGCGATTTTGCCACGGCCATGTCCGGCCCGGCGATGGCCGTGGCTATCGGCTATGCCCTGGGGGCGGCGCCGCTGGTGCTGTTCTCCCTGGCCACCGTGGGCTATGCCGCCAATTCCCTGGGTGGGGCGGGGGGCCCGCTGGCCGTGCTGTTTATCGGCATCTTTGCGGCGGAGATGGGCCGCCTGGTGAGCAAAAAAACGAAGGTGGATATTCTGGTCACGCCTCTGGTGACGATCCTGTCCGGGGTGCTGCTGGCTTACCTCTGCGCCGGGGCCATCGGGCGGGCGGCCTCTCAGCTGGGTGGGATCATCCGCTGGGCCACGGAGCAGCAGCCCTTCCTCATGGGCATTGTGGTGTCCGTGGTCATGGGCATGATCCTGACCCTGCCCATCTCCAGCGCCGCGATCTGCTCCGTTCTGGGGCTCACCGGCCTGGCCGGCGGCGCGGCGGTGGCGGGCTGCTGCGCCCAGATGATCGGCTTTGCCGTTATCAGCTTCCGGGAGAACCGGTGGGGCGGTCTGGTGGCCCAGGGACTGGGGACCTCCATGCTCCAGGTGCCCAACATTCTGAAAAATCCCCGGATCTGGCTGGCGCCCACCCTGGCCTCCGCCGTGACCGGCCCTCTGGCTACCTGCGTGTTCCGCCTGCAAATGAACGGCGAGGCCATTGCCAGCGGCATGGGCACCTGCGGGCTGGTGGGGCAGATCGGCGTCTATACCGGCTGGGTCAACGATGTGGCCGCCGGGACCAAGGCCGCCATTACGCCCATGGACTGGGCGGGGCTGATCCTCATCTGCTTTGTGCTGCCGGGAGTCCTGTCCTGGGCCCTGGACCGGGGGTTCCGGCGCCTGGGCTGGGTGCGGGAAGGTGATATGAAGCTGAATATCTGACGGCACCGGAATCTGCTTTTCTGCTTTTCCGTTTTATCAATTTCTCTTATCATAGTTTAAAAATAACCCAAATGTCGAAAAGACGTGGAAGTTCACGAACGATTCTCTGCATATGCTTCTTGCAAAAATTGCACTTTTATGCTAATTTATTAATGTCGCAGCGATAAGGAAATCATCAATTTCCGGCTAAGGGACCGCCGAAGCGCGAGACAAAGGCCGAGTGGGAGGGATTTTGCCGTTCATAGGGGAAGGTAAGCGCCACGCGCGGCAGGGCAAACGCGCGGCGGTCCTGCCAAAGCCGGAGGAAATCAGTAAGGAATAAGGGGAGAGGAAACCAATGAAAACCTGTCTAAAAGTATTGATTGCGGACAGCAGCGATACCTTCAGCAGCTTATTGCGGGAGGCGCTCGCCGCAGCGGAGGGCTTCGAGGTCGTGGGCACGGCGGCCGACGGAGAGCTTGCGCTGCAAATGCTGGAGAAGTATCAGCCGGACGCCATGGTGCTGGATCTGATGCTGGCCAAGCGGGATGGCATCAGCGTCATGAAAGAAGCGGCAGCCATGGAACGGAAGCCGAAAATTTTAGTGACGACCTCCTTCGCCACGGACTATGTGGTGAATGTCGCCGCGTCTCTGGGGGCGCAGTATCTGATGCTGAAGCCCTGCGATATGACCGCTCTGGTGGAGCGGCTGGAGGAGATCCGGGACAGCACGGGGACGCGCCAGCCGGCGCTTATGCGGAAGAGCCAGCCGGAGCGGAGCATTGAAGCCATGGTGACGAACATTATTCATGAGATCGGCGTTCCTGCCCACATTAAGGGCTACCAATATCTGCGGGAGGCGATCATCATCGCCGTGGGGGACATGGATGTGATCAACGCCATTACCAAGGTCCTGTATCCCCAGGTGGCTAAGACCTTCCAGACTACGCCCTCCCGGGTGGAGCGGGCCATCCGCCATGCCATTGAGGTGGCCTGGGACCGGGGAGACCTGGATACCCTGCAGCGGTTCTTCGGCTACACGGTGTCCAACACCAAGGGGAAACCTACCAATTCGGAGTTTATCGCCCTGATTGCGGACAAGCTGCAATTGCAGCTCAAGGGCATGGACACTGCGGCCATGTGACCGCCTCCATAGGACCGGACCGGGAAGCAGCCTTTGCTGCTTCCCGGTTCAGACTGTCAAGAACCCCCCGGACCGTTAAAACGCAGGTAATCCATAAGGGGCCTTTTGACTTTATGCTCTATTTCGTAAATTTAGAAATCGGATAAAAAGTTTGGAATTCTCCGGAAGTATAGCGTTTTAACTTACTGTGCAACTCGCATTCTACCGTATCTATATACGCCGACGGATGCGAGTTGTAGGAGCCCACGGCAAGCTTTCAAGAGCTGGGAGCGAGAGATTTTGGCTCAAATGAAGTTTTCCAGGCCGAAGGAATACTTACTGTCTTTCTAGGCCTGGAAAGCGCACAGTTGGGGCAAAAGATCCGGCCCCAGCCGCAGAACGCTTGCCGTGGGCTCCCCAGTCTCCGGCGCTTTCTTGCCGTCTGGCAGCGTGTCAAAAACAAGCTTTTTGACACGCTGGACCGGGAAGCAGCCTTTGCTGCTTCCCGGTTCAGACTTTTTTGAGCAGAGATGCCTTTGCGGAAAGAGGGTAATTCCATAAGAAACAAAAGCGGGATACAGGCCCCGATCATTGGCCCTCTTCTCATTGCGTTCAATCCCTGAATCCGTCTGGCGGCGCCCCTCCGTGCCCTTGCTGGCGGAGAATTTTTCTGCGGCGACAGACCCTGACAGCCTTCGCCCCCTGAATCGTGGTAAAATCCGGGAAAAAGGGGAAGGAAGGTGACTGGGTTGACCACAAAGCTGGATCGCAGAGCAGTCGGCCGGTGGCTGGACCGGGGCCAGAGGCGGCTTGCCGGGCTGCGGCGGCTGCTGCCTCTGGCAGGACAAGCCCTGGGGGGCTTTCTGCTTCCTGCGGCGGCTTTGGCCGGAGGGCCGGTGCCCCTGGGGGCGGTGTGGGTGCTGGGGCCGGACCTGGGTGTGGGCTCCCTGCTGAGCGCCGCCTGCGCCTGCTTGGGCTACTGGCATTTCTGGGGGCGCATGGGTCTGGCGTCTATGGGCGTGAGCCTGTGCCTGCTGCTGGCCGCTGCCGTATTTGACGGCTCAACGCTGAGCCAGGAGTCCGTATTTTACCCGGCCGTGGCCGCTGCGGTCACGGCGGTGCTGGAGCTGGCTGCGCTTCTGGGCAGCGCGGCGGTCCCGCTGGCGGACTTCGGCCGCTTTGCTCTGCGGACCGTGACCGCAGCCGGGGGAACCTGGCTGTTTCGCCGGGTCTGGACCCAACGGGGGACCTGGGCGGACCAGGGGGCCATGGCCCTGGGGGTCCTGGCCCTGGCGCAGATCCTGCTGCTGCGCCGGGTGGACCTGGGCTTTGTGGCGGCAGGGGCGCTGGCGGCGCTGCCTATGGAGCGGGGGGCTCTGGGGGCGGCGCTGTACGGCGGGGCGCTGGAACTGTCCGGTGTGACCGGCCTGCCCATGGGGGCGGTGCTGTGCCTGGCTGCCTTTGGGGGGCGGCGCCTGACCAAGCCGAAGCGGCAGCTGCTCCCGGCGGCCCTGACCCTGGGGGCCATGGCGTTTACGGGGAGCTTTGACCTTATGGCGCCGGTGAGCCTGCTTCTGGGCGGGGGCGTGGCCCTGCTGGTTCCGGAAAAGCCGAAGGGCCCGGAGATCCCTCCGCCGGATACGGTCCAGCTGGCCCGGGAGCACCTGGAGCAGGCGGCCCGGACCCTGGGGCGGCTCCACGACCTGCTGGCGGCGGAGCCGGAGCCCCGCCCGGCGGACGCGGAGGTGTTTGACCTGGCCACGGAGCGGGTGTGCCGGGGCTGCGTTCGTTGGGGCCTGTGCTGGGAGGAGCAGGGGGACGAGACCTACCGGGCTCTGCACCGGGCGGCGCCGGAGATCCTGGGCAGACGCACCGCCACCTGGCGGGACCTGCCCGAGGAGTTCTGGAACCGCTGCTGCCAGAAGGAAGCGTTTCTGCGGAGCGTGAATGACGCGCTGGACCGCCTTCGGGCCAGCCGGGGCCGGAGCGTGCGCCTGGGGGAGACCCGCCGGGCCCTGCGGCAGCAGTATCGGTTCCTGGGGGATTTTCTGGGAGATACCGCCCGGGAGCTGGAGGATCCGCCCTGCGCCGCGCCCCGGTACCGGGCGGAGGTCGGCCTGTGCAGCGCCGGGCGGCTGGGACAGACCGCCTGCGGGGACAGAGGGGCGCACTTCCCCGGCCTGGGCGGGCGATACTATGTGCTGCTCTGCGACGGCATGGGGACCGGCCTTGCGGCGGCCCAGGAGGGGGAGGACGCGCTGCATATCCTCATGGGCCTGCTCCAGGCGGGGCTGCCCCCGGGGGAGGCACTGGAGATGCTCAACAGCCTGTATGTGCTGCGGGAGTCCGGGGCGTTTTCCACGGTGGACCTGCTGGAGCTCCGGCTGGATACCGGGCGGGGGACCCTGTACAAGTGGGGCGGCGCGCCGTCCTATCTGAAAAACCGGTCTCTGGCAAAAAAATTGGGGACAGCCGGGCCGCCGCCCGGGCTGGGAATCGGGAGTTCCTGCCGCGCGGAGGTGATCCGGCTGTCCCTGCAGCGGGGGCAGACCGTGGTCCTGGTCAGCGACGGCGCCGGAGGAGAGGAGGTAAAACAGCGCATTGCCGCATTTGGGAGCCAGGACCCCCGGGCGCTGGCGGCACATCTGGTTGCCAGCGCGAAAGAAGGAGAGGATGACGCGACGGCTGCGGCGGTGACCCTCCGGCCTCTCGTGTCCTCTACACAATAGCACAAGTTCCTTACGCAATTTGTCGAAACACAATATATTGCGAAATATTTTTTGAAAAATCCAAGATATTCCGCAAAATCTGGGGAGCGCCGGGCGGCCTATGGCTTGCCCGGCCCTTCTTTGCGGAAGCTGCGGAGCAGCTCTGACGCGCCGGTGTACAGCAGAAGCAGGCCGAAGGCCTTCCGCAGCAGGGCGGTGTCGATTTTGGCGGCGAGCCAGGCGCATAGCCCGGCGGTCAGGACCCCGGCGGCCATGGCGGGCAGAGCCCGGGTCCAGTCTACCCGCCCGCCTTTCAGCCGGAAGCCCAGGGCGACCAGGGCCGCCGGGAGAAAGAACAGGAGGTTGATCCCCTGAGCGGTGCGCTGCTCCAGGGACAGAAGCCCGGTGAGATACAGCACCAACAGGCTCCCGCCGCCGATCCCCAGGCCGGACAGGGTCCCCAGAAGCGTCCCCACAAGGAGCGCGGCGGGGATGGAATTCAGAAAAATGACCGCACACCTCCCCACAGGATCAGCCCCCCCAGGGCTCTGCGGAGCCAGACGGTGGGGACCCGCCGCCCCCAAAGCCCGGCGATCAGCCCGCCCAGAGCGCTGCCCAGCAGATAGGGCCAGGCGGCGGCAAAGGGAAGGCCGCCCTGCAAGCCGTAAACGGCCAGAGAGGTCAGGCACAGGGGGAGCATGACCGCGAGGGAGGTGGGGAAGAGAGCCTCCCCCTCCAGTCCGGTCCAGCGGGACAGGGCCGGGACCAGGAGCATCCCGCCGCCCGCGCCGAACAGGCCGTTGGCGGCCCCGGCGGCGGCTCCGGCGGCGGCAGAGTGCAAGGCTTCTTTTTTCATGGGGCGTCTCCTTTCAAGTGGATGGCTTGGAATGCTCCGCATTTCGGGGCGGGACGGTCCGATGCGGCATAGGGCGCGATTTACGACGCTTTCCGCAAAAAGTGGAACGCTTACAATCCCTCAGTCAGCCTGGCGGCTGACAGCTCCCTTTCCACAAGGGAGCCTTTTGCCTTCTGATATTTCAAACTTTTTAGAAACAATTTTGGTGCGCATCAATCGAAATTTGAAAATTTACGCATATTCTTGCGCATTTTTATTCCACACTGCGCCATCGGATTATGCCCAGCGCACTGGGCTATGCCTACACCATCTTGTTATGTCTGGCTCCATCGGGCGGCATGATGCACTTCCCCCGGCGCAACTACTTTCAAATTCTGCCTGGTGCATTTCGGGCGTGTGCGCGGCCAAGCGCTGTGGGATACGGAAACAGAGCCTGTGCGATGTAGCGGCTTACAAAGCTTGCCGGAAAATTGACCCGTACCGCCGCCTAGGCCTCGGGTCCGGGCCGCAGCCCGGTGGGCTTTCGGCCCTTTCCCCCAGAGGAAAGGGCCTCGCCGGGGGCAGCGCAGGTTGCCTCGACTGAGCGCTGATTCAAAATGGGAGAGCTTACAAGTCCTCAGTCAAAAATCAAAGATTTTTGTGTGGTGCGCTTGCCACCGGCAAGCGTCCTATTTTGATCCGCAGCGGGTTGCACCCGCCCTTTCCACAAGGGAGCCTTGGGCCTTCTGAATTTCGAACCCCTTACAATGATTTTGACGCATATCAATCATAATTTTAGAATCTACGCATATTTTTATACATTTCTTATCTCACGGTGCACCATCGGATGATGCGCCGCGCCATCGGATGGCGGGATGTAGCCCGCCCGGTGCAACTGCTGCCCAACACAGTCCAATGCCCTTAGAATGCCCCGCCGGAGGAAGAAAATTCCCGGCGGCACCGGTTTGTTTACAATTTCTTCTGTCTTTTTTTCGGGGGCTGTGGTATAATCAACCTGTATATTGCAAAAGTGCGGCCATTGGCCGATTCACATAGCACTGGAAAGGAACGTTTACCATGGGTTTGATCACCAAACTGTTCGGCACCCGCTCGGAGCGGGAGATCAAGCGCCTCATGCCCCAGGTGGAGCGCATCGAGGCCCTGGAGCCGGCGTGCAAGGCCATGAGCGAGGGAGAGCTCAAGGCGAAAACTGCGGAATTTAAGGAGCGGCTGGCCGGAGGGGAGACCCTGGACGAGCTGCTGCCGGAGGCCTTTGCGGTCTGCCGGGAGGCGGCAGACCGGGTCTTGGGAATGCGGCCGTATCATGTGCAGCTTATTGGCGGCATCGTCCTGCATCAGGGGCGGATCGCCGAGATGAAAACCGGCGAGGGCAAGACTCTGGTGGAGATCCTCCCCGCTTATCTGAATGCCCTGACCGGCCGGGGCGTGCATATCGTCACGGTGAACGAGTATCTGGCCAAGCGGGACTCGGAGTGGATGGGCAAGGTATTCCGCTATCTGGGCCTGACCGTGGGCCTGGTTATTCCGGGCATGGAGCCCGCCCAGCGCCGGGCGGCCTACGGGGCGGACATTACCTACTGCACCAATAACGAGCTGGGCTTTGATTACCTCCGGGATAACATGGCCATTTACAAAAGCGAGATGGTCCAGCGGGGCCATGTGTTCGCCATTGTAGACGAGGTGGACTCCATCCTCATCGACGAGGCCCGGACGCCCCTGATCATTTCCGGCAAGGGCGAGGCCTCCACCAAGCTGTATGAAATGGCGGATTTCTTCGTCTCCCGTCTGCGCAAGAAGGTTTTTGCCAAGACCGACGAGAAGGAAGAGCTGGACGGCCTGGACTGCGATTATATTGTAGACGAGAAGGCCCGTACCGTCACCCTTACGGCCCAGGGTATCGAGAAGGCCGAGAGCTTCTTCCAGGTGGAAAATCTGGCGGATGTGGAAAACACCACCCTGAACCACCATATTAACCAGGCCATGAAGGCCCGGGGCCTGATGAAGAAGGACATTGACTATGTGGTCAAGGACGGGCAGGTCATCATTGTCGATGAGTTCACCGGCCGGTTGATGTACGGCCGCCGGTATAACGAGGGCCTGCATCAGGCCATCGAGGCCAAGGAGGGCGTCACCGTAGCCAACGAGTCCAAGACGCTGGCCACCATTACCTTCCAGAATTTCTTCCGGCTGTATGAGAAGCTTTCCGGTATGACCGGCACCGCCCTGACCGAGGAGCAGGAATTCGGGGAAATCTACAAGCTGGACGTGGTGGAGATCCCCACCAATAAGCCCGTGGCCCGGATCGATCACCCGGATGTGGTGTATAAGACCGAGGCCGGAAAGTACCGGGCCATCATCCGCCAGGTAAAGGAGTGCCACGCCAAGGGCCAGCCCGTGCTGGTGGGTACCATCTCCATTGAGAAGTCCGAGCTGCTGTCCAAAATGCTCAAGGCGGAGAATGTGCCCCATACGGTGCTGAATGCGAAATACCACGAAAAAGAGGCCCAGATCGTGGCCCAGGCCGGTAAGCTGGGGGCCGTGACCATCGCCACGAACATGGCCGGACGCGGCACGGATATTGTCCTGGGCGGCAACGCAGAGTTCGCCGCGCTGAACGACCTCCGGGCCCAGGGGGTCCCCGAGGCGCTCCTGGCTGAGGCCAACTCCTACGCCGAGACGGAGGACCCCGAGATTCTGGCGGTCCGGGGGCAGTATGAGGCCCTGCTTGCCAAGTACCGGGAGCAGACGGCGGCGGAGTCCAAGCAGGTCTGCGCCGCAGGGGGCCTGTTCATCATCGGCACCGAGCGCCACGAGTCCCGGCGGATCGACAATCAGCTCCGGGGCCGGGCGGGCCGCCAGGGCGACCCCGGCGAGAGCCGGTTCTACCTGTCCCTCCAGGACGATATTATGCGCCTGTTCGGCACGGACCGGATCATGGGTATGATGGACGCCCTGGGCCTGGACGAGGATACCCCCATCGATCAGAAGATTCTCTCCGGCGCCGTGGAAAACGCCCAGAAAAATGTGGAAAGCCGGAACTTCCGGGCCAGAAAGAGCGTCCTGGAATACGACGACGTGATGAATACCCAGCGTGAGGTCATTTACGCCCAACGGCAGAAGGTCCTGGACGGAGAGGACCTGGAGGGCGTCATTGCCTCCATGCTGCAATATGTGGTGAGCACCCATGTGTCCAGCGCCATGAGCAAATCCGGCGCTCTGGACGAGGAGGCGGCCCAGGAGCTGCTGAGCCAGTTTGAGGGGGTCTACTTCCCCAAGGGCAGCGTGGCGCTGACGGCGGGGATGACCGGAGCCCAGGCGGAGGAGCTGCTGCTGGAGAAATGCCGGGAGGTCTATGCCGCCAAGGAGACCAAGTACGGCTCCAAGATCATGCGGGAGCTGGAGCGGGTGATCCTCCTGCGGGTGGTGGACGAATACTGGATGGACCAGATCGACGCCATGGACGACCTGAAGCAGGGCATTACCCTCCGGGCCTATGCCCAGGAGGACCCCGTGGTGGCCTACAAGCGGGAAGGCTACGAGATGTTTGAGGCCATGATCAACGCCATGAAGGAGGAGACCGTCCGGCGGCTGTTCCTGGTGCGGCTCAAGACCGACGAGGAGGTCCGCCGGGAGAAGGTGGCCAAGGAGATGGCGACCAATTCCACCTCCGACAAGACCGTCAAGAAGCAGCCCGTGCGCAAGGAGCGGAAGATTGGCCCCAACGACCCCTGCCCCTGCGGCAGCGGGAAAAAGTATAAGAAGTGCTGCATGAGCAAGGACCTGGAGGCGGCGCGGAAGAATGGATGAGTTTGTCCTGGAGCGGCGGGGAGCGCTGGAATACGAGGTCTGCGCCGGCTTTCCGGCGGGGTGCGCCCACGGCTTCACCACCCGGCTGGGGGGCGTGAGCCAGGGAATCTGGTCCAGCCTGAATCTGGGGCTTCACCGGGGAGACGACCGGGAGCGGGTCCTGGAGAATTACCGGATCCTGGGCAGCGCCCTGGGCTTCCGGCCGGAGGACACGGTGCTGACCAAGCAGCTGCACCACGATCTGGTCGCCCGGGTGGGCCGGGCGGACCGGGGGCAGGGGCTCTTTGCCCCGGTGCCCGGGGAGCGGGACGGCCTGGTGACGGACGAGCCGGGGGTGGCCCTGGTGATCTTCTCTGCGGACTGCACCCCTGTGCTGTTTTATGACCCGGTGCGCCGGGCGGTGGGGGGCTGCCACGCCGGCTGGCGGGGCATGGCCCTGGGCATTCCTCAGAAAACCGTGGAAACCATGGTCCGGGAGTTCGGCTGCAAGCCGGAGCATATCCGGGCGGCCATCGGCCCGTGCATCGGCAAATGCTGCTTTGAGACCGGACCGGAGGTCCCCGCCGCTATGGTTGCGGCCCTGGGCCCCCAGGCGGAGGCGGCAGTTGAGCCCCGGGGGGAGAAGTTCTTCGTGGACCTGAAGGCCCTGGCGGCGATGTGGCTCCGCCAGGCGGGAGTCCGGGAGATCTACACCAGCCCCTCCTGCACCGCCTGCCGGCCGGACCGGTTCTGGTCCCACCGTAAGGTGGGCGGGGCGCGGGGGTCTCAGGCTGCGGTGATCCTGCTGAAATAAGGAGACGCCATGAAGAAAAAGAGCAAATTCACCTCCCTGGCGGCCCTGGGCCTGGCACTCTGCCTGCTCCTGGGGGGCTGCGGAGGGCAGGAGACCCCGGCTACGGAGCCGACCTCCGGCGGAGAAATCCCCGCCGCGACGGAGACGGGGCGGACCGATCAGTTCGGCCTGTCCTATGACCCCACGGCGGGGCTGAACCCCTATGCCTGCACGACGCTGATCAACCGGACGGTGATGTCCCTGCTGTACCAGGGGCTGTTTACCGTCACCTCGAACTATGCGGCGGAGCCGGTGCTGTGCAAAAGCTACAAGGTCTCCGCCGACGAAAAGACCTATACCTTTACCCTGGAGAAGGCCGTGTTTTCCGACGGAGCGCCCCTCACCGGGGAGGATGTGGCTGCCAGCCTCCGGGCCGCCCGGGGCAGCGCCATGTATGGCGACCGGCTGCAATATGTCAGTGGAATCTCCGTCAATGAGGCGGGAGAGGTGGTTCTGACCCTGTCCACCCCCTATGAAATGCTGCCGGTGCTGCTGGATATTCCCATCGTCCCGGCGGACGAGACCGGAAAGGACTTCCCCCTGGGCACCGGGCCCTACCGCCTGGCCCAGACGGACAGCGAGACCAAGCTCCTGCGGGTGCAGAGCTGGTGGTGCGAGTATCCTCCGGCAGTGAACTATGACACGGTGTACCTCACCGCGACCACCAATCCGGCCCAGGTGCGGGATAACTTTGAGTTCGGCGGGACGGACGTGGTCTGCGCGGACCCCAGCGCCAAATCCTATGTGGCCTTCCGGTGCGACTATGAGCTGTGGGACTGCGCCACGGGAATCCTGCTGTATTTGGGCTGCAACCGGAACGAGGGGGTCTTTGCCAACGAGAATGTCCGTGCGGCCCTGACCCACGGCTTGCAGCGGGAGGCGCTGCTGAGCAATTACAGCGGCTTTGCCCAGGCGGCCTATCTCCCGGCGGCCCCGACGGCCGGGTGCTACGATACGGCCCTTGCGGCCAATTACGACTATGACCCGGCGGCGCTTACCAAGGCCCTGTCCAACGCGGGAATGTACAGCATGGAGATCACCCTTCTGGTGGACGGCAACGAGACCCTCCGGGTGGAGGCGGCCAAGGTCGTCGCCCAGCAGCTGGAGGCCTGCGGCCTGAAGGTGAACGTGCTGGAGCGGACCGGAGAAAAGTATGCGGCCGACCTGAAGTACGGGCGCTTTGACCTGTACCTGGGAGAGATGCGCCTGTCGCCCAATTTCGACCTGACGCCCTTCTTTGCGGTGGACGGGGCCGTGGGAGCCTATGGCGGCATGGCCAGCGGGACGCTGTACCAGCAGAATCTGGCCGCTCTGGAGAACAGCGGCAACTATTATGAGCTGTATAAGGCGGTCATGGAGGACGGGCGGCTGTGCCCCCTGGTATTCCGGACCTACGCCGTCTATGCCACCCGGGGGGTGGCGACCAACCTGCTGCCCGGGCTGGATAACGTGTTCCACACGGCCAACAGCCGCCAGCTGGCAGACGCAAGAGGATAAAGAGAGAGGTGGGCGCCATGGAAGTCAGCAAAAAGACCCTGCGCAGAATTTTCCTGGGGGTGGCCGGGTGCATTATCCTGTACTGGCTGCTCCATGAGACCGCTACGGTGGCCCGGTTTGGCCGGGCGCTCTGGGGGCTGGTCGCGCCGTTTTTTGCAGGCGCCATTGTGGCTTTTGTGCTGAATGTTCCCATGCGGGGCATCGAGCGCCGCCTGGGGCGGATCAAGCGGGCGGGGGTCCGCCGGGGCCTGGCCATGGTCCTGACCCTGGTGGCCGTGGTGCTGGTGCTGGTGCTTATGTGGAAGCTTCTGATGCCCCAGATCGAGCGGACCGTGGAGTCCCTGATCTCCAGCCTTCCGGCCTTCTGGAAGCGGGTGGAGACCTGGGCCAATCAGCTGCTGGAGAAGCACCCGGACGAGGCGGAGTTCCTCCGGCAGTACACCTCCCTGGAGACCTTTGACTGGTCTGGCTTCTTGGCCAAGGCCATGGCCTGGGTGGAGGCGGGGGTGACCACCGTGGTCAACAGCGCCTTCTCCGTGGTGGGCTCCGTGGTCAACGGCGTGATTCATACCATCATCAGCCTGGCCTTCAGTATGTATGCTCTGGCCCGGAAGGAGACCCTGGCCCATCAGGCCCGGATGCTGCTGTACGGCTGGCTGCCGGAGAAGTGGGCGGACCGGATCCTCCGGGTCGCCCGGCTGACCAACTCCACCTTCTCCAGCTTTATTTCCGGCCAGTGCGTGGAGGCGTGCATTTTCGGCTGCCTGGTGGCGGTGACCATGTGGATCTGCGGGATGCCCTTCGTGCCCCTGGTGGGAGCGCTGGCGGCGGTGACGGCGCTGGTGCCCATGGTGGGCGCGGCCATCGGCTGGATTCTGGGCGCCCTGTTCATCCTGGTCCAGAGCCCCATGCAGGCAGTCTGGTATCTGATCTTGTACCAGGTGGACCAGCAGATCGAGGACAATCTGATCTACCCCCGGGTGGTGGGCAGCTCCATCGGCCTGCCGTCTATCTGGGTGCTGGTGGCGGTGACGGTGGGCGGTATGCTCTCCGGTGTTGTAGGCATGATTTTGATGATTCCCCTGGCGTCGGTGCTGTACAGCCTTCTGCGGGAGCTGACCCAGGTCCGGCTGGAGAAGAAGGGGACGGCCCCGGAGAAGCTGGAGGCCCAGAAGCCGGAGGAATTCCGCGCCTCGCTCCCGGCCCCTACGGGGATCTGGCGGAGCATTCGGGCCCTGCCCGAAAAGGTCCGGACCCTGCCCCGGCGGCTGAAGGAGCGGAAGAAGGGTGCTCCCCCGGAAAATGGGGGAAAATCCGGCGATTTTCGAAAATAATTCTTTACTTTTCGGAGAAAATGTGCTATCATTGCTCTGCTGGCCTTTGAGCCAGGATCTTTGTGCGCCCACGGCTCAGTTTCGGGATACTGCCATTGGCTCTCCACTGGCCCATTCTTAGCTGCCGGGCGAAGTATTAGAAAGGTGGAAATTCCCATGATTCAGAAGGAAAAAAAGACCGAAGTCATTGCCCAGTACGCGACCCATGAGGGCGACACCGGCTCCCCCGAGGTCCAGATCGCGATCCTTACCGCTCGGATCAACGAGCTGACCGAGCACCTGCGCGTGCACAAGCATGACAACCACAGCCGCCGCGGCCTGCTGATGATGGTCGGTAAGCGCCGCAACCTGCTGGACTACCTGGCAAAGAAGGACATCAATCGCTACCGTGCGATTATCGCCAAGCTGGGCATCCGGAAGTAATTCAGTATGCAAAAAGGGCGGCGATTCAGTCGCCCTTTTTTCCAAACTCCTGTTGGGAGCCCCTTTAGCAGTTGAAAGCAGCCCCGGGCGTCCGGAGCCGGTTTCAAGTGCTAAACCTCCCGGCAGGCCCGCCAATTTGAATAGGAGGTTTGAATTTTGGTCACTCACAAGACATTCCCCAACCACCGCGTTTTCGAAATGGAAATCGGCGGCCGCCCCTTCACCGTGGAGACCGGCAAGGTCGCCGAGCTGGCTGACGCCGAGTGCATCTGCCGGTATGGCGACACCGTGGTGCTCACCACCGTCACCTGCTCCCCGGACCCCAAGCCCGGCATCGACTACTTCCCCCTGACCATCGAGTTTGAAGAGCGGATGTATTCCGTGGGCCGGATCCCCGGCTCCTTCAACCGCCGGGAGGGCAAGCCCTCCGAGCGGGGCATCCTGAACAGCCGGATCATTGACCGCCCCATGCGCCCTCTGTTTGACGACGAGCTGCGCAACGACGTGGTGGTCACCTGCACGGTCCTGGCCAACGATTACGATAACCCCGTGGAGATTGTCGCCTCTCTGGGCGCCTCTATCTCCATCGCCTCCTCCGACGTGCCCTGGAACGGCCCCGTGGCTACCACCAACGTGGCCCATGTGAACGGCGAGTATGTGGTGAACCCCTCCGCCGACCAGCGCGCCGCCTCCGACTGCTTCGTGTGCATCGCCTCCACCTTTGAGAAGGTGGTCATGATCGAGACCGAGGCCAACGAGGCCCCCGAGGCCATCGTTCTGGAGTGCATCCGCATTGCCCACGAGACCAACATGGAGATCGTGAAGTTCATAAACGGCATCGTCGCGGAGATCGGTAAGCCCAAGTTCACCTTTGAGAAGGCCGCCGTGAACCATGAGCTGCTGGACGACCTGTGCGCTTATGGCATGGATCAGATCGAGTTCGCCCTGGATACCGACGACAAGAACGTCCGGGAGGAGCGCCTGACCGCCGCCCGCCGGGACTTTGCGGACAAGTTCGCCGAGAAGTATGAGGACTTCGACGTGAACATCGACGTCTGCCTGTACAAGATGCAGAAGAAGGTCGTGAAGAAGTGGCTTCTGGCCGGGAAGCGTGTGGATGGCCGCGGCATGGACGAGATTCGTCCTCTGGACGCGGAGGTCGGCGTGCTGCCTCGGGTTCATGGTTCCGGCCTGTTTACCCGCGGCCAGACTCAGGTGCTGTCCATCTGCACCCTGAACACCCTGTCCGCCGCCCAGAAGCTGGACACCATTTACCCCGAGGATACCAAGCGGTATATCCATCACTATAACTTCCCCGCCTTCTCCACCGGCGAGGCGAAGGCTGCCCGTTCCACCTCCCGCCGGGAGATTGGTCACGGCGCTCTGGCCGAGAAGGCCCTGCTGCCTGTGATCCCCTCCGTGGAGGAGTTCCCCTACGCCATCCGGGTGGTCTCCGAGGTGCTGTCCTCCAACGGCTCCACCTCTCAGGGCTCCATCTGCGGCTCCACCCTGGCTCTGATGGACGCCGGCGTGCCCATCAAGCGGCCCGTGGCCGGCATTTCCTGCGGCCTGATCTCCGACCAGGAGACCGGAGCCTGGCGGACCTTTACGGATATTCAGGGCGTGGAGGACTTCCACGGCGAGATGGACTTTAAGGTTGCCGGTACCACCGAGGGCGTCACCGCCATTCAGATGGACCTGAAGAACAAGGGCCTGACCATGGAGATCATTGCCGACGCGCTGGAGCGCTGCCGCAAGGCCCGCCTGGAGATCCTCAATGAGATCATGCTGCCCTGCATCCCCGCCCCCCGGGCCGAGGTCTCCGAGTTTGCCCCCAAGATGCTGTCTCTGAAGATCCCCGTGGATAAGATCCGGGAGGTCATCGGCTCCGGCGGCAAGACCATTCAGAAGATCTGCGCGGACACCGGCGCAAAGGTGGACATTGACGATGACGGCTCCGTGTTCATCTCCGCTGTGGACTCCGCCGCTGCTTACGCCGCCAAGAAGATGGTGGACGACATCTGCTTCGTCCCCGAGGTGGGCAAGCTGTACTATGGCAAGGTCGTCCGCATTCTGCCCATCGGCGCTTTCGTGGAGATTGCTCCGGGCCATGACGGCATGGTGCACATCTCCAAGCTGGAGAACCGCCGGGTTGAAAAGGTCGAGGATGTGCTGAACCTGGGGGATATGACCTGGGTGAAGTTCATGGGCTTTGACGAGAAGGGCCGCGCCAACTTCAGCCGCAAGGACGCTCTGAAGGAAATGGCTGAGAACAACAAGTAAAGCCGGAAGCCTGCGCCGAACCGGCAAAGGAAACTGCCTTTGATATGCTGCGCCCCCGCCTCGGCAGAGGCGGGGGCTTTGTACGTCTGTTGAGCGCCCTCAGTCTGCGGTCAGAAGAAGGGCCTCCAGCTTTTTGGCGGCGGCGCGCAGGGGCTGGCCGGTGCGCGTGACCAGGCAGATGGACCGGGGCGGCACCGGCTGGCACAGCGTAAGGCGGGAAATCCCCGCTGATTCTGCGTCGTCCCGCAGAAAATCCTCCGGCACAAAGCCCAGCCCCAGGCAGCTGCGGACCAGGGGGAGGATCTGGTCTGCGGTGGCGGCCTCCACCTCCGGGCGGAAGGAGAGGCCGTTTTGGGCAAACCACTCGGCATAGAACTGATAGGTGGCAGAGCCGCTGCCCAGGCTGACCAGGGGATACCGGGCCAGATCCTCCAGGCCCAGAGGGCCGGACAACGCCGCGCGGTAGGCGTCCGCGCACACCGGCACCTCCCGGACCTGCTTCAGGACCCGCCGGTCCAGGCCCTTGGGCAGGAGCAGGGGCGTGGTCACCACAGCCAGGTCCACCAGTCCGTCCTGAAGGGCGGACAGAGCCTGGGGAGTGGTGGAGTTCGTCACCCGGACCCGCACCCCGGGATGGGCCGCGCGGAAGGCCTTCAGCACCGGCAGCAGCAGGCACCGGAGGGCGACCTCGCTGGCCCCCAGGGACACCAGCCCCTGCCGCAGCTCCCCCTGGGCGCAGAGCTCCCGCTCGGCGCTCTCCAGATGCTCCATGGCCGGAGCAACATGGGACAGCAGCAGCTCCCCCTCCGGGGTCAGGGTCACGCCCCGGTTGGACCGGACCAGGAGGGTGCAGCCAAGCCCCTGCTCCAGGAGCTTTATGGTGCGCGTCACGTTGGGCTGATTGCAGAACAGGGCGTTGGCCGCCTGGGTGATGTTCCCAAAGCGGGCCACATAGTAGAACACGCGGTAATAATCGTAGCTGAGGTTCATAACCGCCTCCATATCAAAATTATATGGCAAAAATACCGATCATACATTTTGCACATTTCGCAAATGGGATTATACTATATCCGTTTGAGTGTGTCAATGGGTGTCAAAAGAAGGAGGAACACAGACAATGAAATCCAAATTTGCGGTTTGTATCGGCCGGCAGTATGGCAGCGGCGGCCGGGAGGTCGGCCAGCTGGTGGCGGAAAAGTTGGGCGTCACCTGCTACGATAAGCTGCTCATTCAGGAGGCTGCCAAGCGCAGCGGCATGGATGTGCGGGAGATTCAGGAAAACGACGAGAATCTGACGGAGGAGCTGCCGTCCTTCAGCGGAAACTGCTTTGCCGATGCGGCGGATCTGTCCAATTTGTTTTACGCCCCCGGGGAGGCGGCCTTCGAGGCCGAGGCCGGGGAGATCCGGGCCATTGCGGACCGGGAGTCCGCCGTGCTCATTGGCCGGTGCGCCTCTTCAATCCTGGCCGGGCGGGAAAATGTGCTGTCCGTGTTCCTGTATGCGGGGGAGGACAGCCGGATTCGGCGGATTGCCGCGCGTAACGGCTTGACGGAGCACGCTGCCCGGGAGCGCATGGAGCGGGTCAACCGGATGCGGAAGCACTATTTCAATTTCCACTCCCTTACGGATTGGGGCAAGCCCGAGAGCTATGATCTGATGCTCTCCACGGACCGGCTGGGCCTGGAGGGCTGCGCGGCGCTGATCGCCCAGGCCGTAAAGGAGAAGAGGGAGGCGGTTTCCCATGAATAAGGACTTGACCGTGGGAAAACCCAGCAGCGTGCTGTGGAAATTCTGCCTGCCCCTGTTCGGCAGCATCATTTTCCAGCAGCTGTATAACCTGGCCGACAGCTTTGTGGCCGGTAAATTCGTGGGGGAGAACGCCCTGGCGGCAGTGGGCAACAGCTATGAGATTACCCTGATCTTCATTGCCTTTGCCTTCGGCTGCAACATCGGCTGCTCTGTCATCGTCTCCCAGCTCTTCGGCGCCAAGCATTTTCGGGAGCTGAAAACCGCGGTCTACACCACCCTGATCGCCAGCGGCGTGGTTTGCCTGGTGCTCATGGGAGTGGGGAGCCTGCTGTGTGAGGACCTGCTCCGGCTCATTCACACGCCGGAGGACATCCTGCCGGATTCCAAGCTGTATCTGGATATTTACATTCTGGGTCTGCCCTTTGTGTTCTATTATAATGTGGCGACGGGAATTTTCTCCGCCCTGGGGGATTCCAAAACGCCATTCTGCTTCCTGGCGGCGTCCTCCCTTTCCAACATTGTGGTGGACATCTTGTTCGTGACTGCGTTCCATATGGGCGTGGCCGGTGTGGCCTGGGCCACCTTCCTGTGCCAGGGCGTGAGCTGCGTGCTGGCGGTCCTTGTGGTTTTCCGCCGGTTCCGCACCATCCCCTCCCAGGGGCGGCCGGAGCTCTTCTCCTGGAAGCTGCTGAAGCGGATCTCCGTGGTGGCCATTCCCAGTATTTTGCAGCAGAGCTTCATTTCCGTGGGCAATCTGGTCATCCAGGGCGTCATCAATACCTTCGGCGCCAGCGTGATGGCCGGGTATTCCGCCGCCGTGAAGCTGAACAACCTGGTCATTACCTCCTTTACGACTCTGGGCAATGGTATTTCCAACTATACCGCCCAGAATATGGGCGCAGAGAAGCTGGACCGGGTCCGGGAGGGCTTCAAGGCCGGGCTCAAGCTGGTGTGGGGGCTGTGCCTGCCGCTGGTGCTGCTGTATCTGCTGGCAGGGAAGTACCTGCTGTATCTCTTCCTGGATAACCCCACGGGCATGGCCATGCAGACCGGGATCCAGTTCCTGCGGGTGCTGGCGCCGTTCTACTTCGTGATTTCGGCAAAGCTGGTAGCCGACGGCATCCTGCGGGGCGCGGGCCTGATGAAGGCCTTTATGGTCGCAACCTTTACGGACCTGATTCTGCGGGTGGTGCTGGCTGAGGTCCTGGCGGCGCCCTTCGGCACGGCGGGGATCTGGTGGGCCTGGCCTGTGGGCTGGGTCGTGGCGGCTGCGCTGTCCATCGTGTTCTATGCCCGTGGCCCCTGGAGCCGCAGGGCGGAGGCCACGATTGGGGATAAGGCCTATTGCGGTCTGCTGAAGCACATTCTTCTGCTCCTGCTTACCTTTGGCGTCTGGCCGCTAATCTGGATTTACCGGGTTACCGGCTACACTAACCAGACCAGAGGGGAGCAAAAGCGGAACCCCACCACGAAGCTGCTGCTGTGTTTGGTTATCCCCTTCTACCAGATTTACTGGACGTATAAAACTGCTCAGAGGCTGGACCGGATGGCTGCGGACAAGGGCCTGCAATCCGGGCTTTCGACTCTGTGTCTGATCCTGGCGATTTTTGTGCCAATCCTTCCACCTATTCTGATGCAGGATAAATTGAATCGTATCGTATCTTCCCCGGCTGGCAGTCAGGCGGCACAGGCTGCCCCGGGAATCGGTGCAGCGGACGAGCTAAAGAAGTACAAGGAACTGCTGGACAGCGGGGTCATCACCCAGGAGGAGTTTGATGTAAAAAAGAGCCAGCTGCTGGGGCTGTAGGACCCGGCTTGCGGATAGCGCCGACCCACGGAACTTTGCCCAGCCTAAATTTCAACTGCGTTCTTTCTGTGAAGGGCTGTCTCACAAAGAGACAGCCCTTCAAAATACAAACTCGGGCCTTTGTGTGAGACCGGACTTTGACATATAATTTGTGTGTATGGAAGAATAAAGTGCAAATGGGTACGGGGGTTGAGAGATGGAACGGCAGGACCGCTTTTCTATGAATTTGGAAATTGCAGTGCGGCGCGTTCTCGATTGGTGCTTGATTTTTTAGCAGAATCCCGGTATAATAAGACAGTCTCCCAGAGACATCCGTTTGAAGAGGGATCGAAGTGGTCATAACGGGACTGACTCGAAATTTTTGGAAGCTCCGGCCGTTTCGTCCGCTGAAAATGTCCGCCGCACAGGGCTTTGCGCGGGTTCG
>CAKTIN010000033.1 GCA_934565775.1 uncultured Oscillospiraceae bacterium | reverse complement strand
TGCTTACGCAGCTGCCTGAGCTCGTCGGAGACCTGATTGGCCGTCCGCCGGGCGTCGTCCAGAATATCCCGGGCCTCTTTTCTGGCCTTCTCCAGGGCCTTATCCCGCTCCTCTTTGATCTGGGCGTTGAATTCCTCGCTCTGGCGCTTGATCTGCTCCGTCTCCTGCTGGAGCCGCTCCGCCTCCTGGCGGGCCTGCTCCATCTGCTGGCGCTGCTGCTCCAGCTGCCCCAGCACGTCTTCAAAATCCTTATCGTTTTTGCTCACCAGGTCCCCTGCCGCCTTCAGGATTTCCTCCGGCAGGCCCAGCTTCCGGGAAATGGCAAAGGCGTTGGACTTCCCGGGGATGCCGATCAGCAGGCGATAGGTGGGCTGGAGGGTCTCCACGTCAAACTCGCAGGAGGCGTTCATGACCCCCTGGGTCCGCATGGCGTAAAGCTTCAGCTCCGCATAGTGGGTCGTCGCCGCCACCCGGCTGCCCATTTTCCGGCAGAATTCGATCAGGGCAATGGCCAGAGCCGCGCCCTCCGCCGGGTCCGTACCCGCCCCCAGCTCGTCAAAGAGCACCAACGAGCGGCTGTCGCACTGGGAAATAATATCCACAATGGTGCGCATATGGGCCGAGAAGGTGGAAAGGGACTGCTGAATGGACTGCTCGTCTCCAATATCCGCCAGGACCAGGTCAAAGGTAGACAGGCGGCTGCCGTCCCCCGCCGGGATATGCAGGCCGCACTCCGCCATCAAGGTCAGCAGGCCGATGGTCTTGAGGGTGACGGTCTTGCCGCCGGTATTGGGGCCGGTAATGATCATGGAGTCGAAATCCGTCCCCAGGCGCAGGGAGATGGGCACCACCTTCTGGGGGTCGATCAGGGGGTGCCGGGCCTTCTTCAGCTCGATGATTCCCGCCTCGTTCATCTGAGGCGCCCCCGCCCGCATCTCATAGGACAGCCGGGCCTTGGCGAAGATTACATCCAGCTCCACCAGCAGGCGGTAGTCCTCGCTGATTACCTCCCGCAGCCCTGCCGCCTCCGCAGACAGCTCCGCCAGAATCCGCTCGATCTCCTTCTTCTCCTTCAGCTGGAGCTCCCGCAGGGCGTTATTGGCGTTGACTGCGGACATGGGCTCCACAAAAAAGGTGGAGCCGCTGGCGGACACGTCATGGACCAGGCCCGGAATCTCATTTTTGAACTCGCTCTTCACCGGGACCACATACCGGTCCTGCCGGATGGTAATAATGGGCTCCCGGAGGTACTTCGCATAGGAGGGCGAAGAAATGATCTTTTGCAGGCCGTCCCGGATTTTTGCGCTCTGCTGGCGCATATGCCGCCGGATGTCCGCCAGTTCGGGGCTGGCCGTGTCCGCGATCTCCTCTTCGTTGAGGATCGCGCCGAAGATTCGGTCCTCCAGGCGGCGGTTGGGGGTCAGCTGCTGGAACAGGGGGTCCAGCACCGTGGGCTTCTCATCGCCCTGGCAGTAGCCCTTTACCGACCGGGCGCACCGCAGCACCCCGGCGATCCGCAGGAGCTCTGCGGTGGACAGGCTGCCGCCCCGGTCCGCCCGCTCCAGAGCCGCGTTTACGTCCTTGACCTCCAGGAACGACGGCGTCCCCTTCACGGCCACCAGGCCGCAGGCTGCCGTGGTCTGCTCCAGCAGCGCGTTCACGTCCTCCAGGTCGGAGGTAGGCTGTAAGACCAGGCATTTTGCCTTGGCGTCCTCACTGCTGGCGCAGCCGGACAGCCGCCTGAGCACCTGATCCAGCTCCAGCTTTCTCATAGATTTTTCGTTTAATTCAGACATGGTTTGTCTCCGTTATGTCAGCTTTAGCTGCTTATAAAAGTCTAATGTGTAAAATCCCCGCTCCAGCTGGGTGGACAGATACCCCTCCGTCACCCCGTTCAGCGCCTCCAGCGCCTCTGCCGGCAGGGAGAAGGAAAACAGCCGCTTGGCCGGGCAGGCCACAATGTACCGCATAGCCTCCAGCACCCCCCGGCTCAGAGGCATCCGGATCCCCTGGGAGCGCTCCTCCCGGCACCCGGCGCACTCCAGCCGCCCCATGGACAGGTCGAACCGGTCCGGATAGACCGCGCCGCATTGGGCGCAGCCGGTCAGGTCCGGAGTATAGCCCGCCAGGCAGGCCAGGCGCAGCTCAAAGGCCGCCTTCACCACCGGCTGGGGCTTTCCCAGCTCCGACAGGGCGTACAGTGCGTTGAGCAGCAAGGCCAGCAGCTCCGGGTCCGGACTGTCCTCCTGGGCTGCGGCCTCCATCACCTGGGCAAAATAGGAGCCCAGGGCCAGCAGCTCCAGGTCCCCCCGCAGCCCGGGAAACAGGGCCAGGGACTGGGCCTCCTGAACGGTGGTCTTGCCCCGGTATTCAAATAGCGTAAACTCCGAATAGGCCAGCAGCTGGCAGGCGGACTTCATGGTGCTCTTGCTCCGCTTGACCCCCCTGGCCCGGAGGGTCATTTTTCCGAAGTCCGCAGTCAGGACCGTCAGCAACTTGTCCGCATCATTGTAATCCGTCTCCCGCAGCACCAGGCCCTTGGTTTTGAGATACAACCCCGGTCTCCTCCTTGCGCAGAGATTTCTTATACAGCAGGTAGTATTCCGGCGCGCCGGTCTCTAAAAACAGGTTCCAAAGCTCGTTCATGGCGGCTCCCCCCTTGTCTTTAGGGTCTGCCGCTTTTCCGGCCCTATCCCCGGGAAAATTTGCTGGCGCTCACTGCTGCCGGTAGCCGAAGTTGCGAATGAGGAAATCGCTGTCCCGCCAATTTTCCTTGACCTTCACCCAGGTCTGCAAATAGACCTTGGTGCCCATGAATTTCTCGCAGTCCACCCGGGCCATAGAAGAAATTTTCTTCAGCATCTGCCCGTTTTTGCCGATGATGATGCCCTTGTGGCTGGCCTTTTCGCAATAAATGGTCGCGTCCAGATCGATCACGCCGCTGTCCCGCTCGGAAAACTTCGTGATCTCCACCGCCGTGCCGTGGGGCACCTCCCGGTCCAGGCACCACAGGAGCTTCTCCCGGATGATCTCCGCCATCACCTGCCGCTCGGGCTGGTCCGTGGTCATATCCTCGGGGAACAGGTGCGGGCCCTCCTTGGCGTAGGCGCCGCACTGCTCCAGCAGCTCCTCCACCCCCTCGCCGGTCTTGGCGCTGACGGGGATGATGGCGTCAAAAAGGTTTTCCTGGGCATAGGCGGCGATCACCGCCAGGAGATTCTCCTTCTCCACCGTGTCGATCTTGTTGATGACCAGCACCGCCGGGCGCTTCTCCGCCCGGATGCGGTCAATCAGCCCCTGCTCCTGGGGGCCGATGTTGGCAATGGGCTCCACCAACAGCAGCACAGCGTCCACGTCCGCCACGGACTCCCGGGTGACGCTTACCATATAGTCCCCCAGCTTCGTCCGGGGCAGATGATAGCCCGGGGTATCCAGGAACACGAACTGGGTCTGCCCCCGGTTGACGATGCCGCAAATGCGGTTTCGGGTGGTCTGGGGCTTATTGGAAACAATGGCGATCTTCTCCCCCACCAGGTAGTTCGTCAGGGTGGATTTCCCTACGTTGGGCCGCCCCACGATGGCAAGGACCGCTTCTTTTGTCTGCATGGCGTTTCTCCTTTTTCTAAGTCAATCCCGGTGCATTCCGGGGATGGAGTTGGCGATGGTCTCCTCCCGGGCGCGCATCTGCCGCTTCTGGGGGCCCTCGTCCAAATGGTCATACCCCAGAAGATGGAGCATGGAATGAATGGTCAGATACCCCACCTCCCGGCGCAGGGAGTGGCCGTACTCCTTGGCCTGGGCCTTGGCCCGCTCCAGAGAGATCACCATGTCCCCCAGGGGGCACAATCCCGTCTCC
Source organism: uncultured Oscillospiraceae bacterium (assembly GCA_934565775.1). GTDB lineage: Bacteria > Bacillota > Clostridia > Oscillospirales > Oscillospiraceae > Faecousia. Next base: position 17,518 of record CAKTIN010000033.1, on the reverse strand, counting down.
GGGTCCAGATAGGGCGTCCAGTCCCCGGGCAGCTCCCCGGCCGTCATCTCAAACATGGGAAATGACAGCACGTCCGTCGCCCGGTCCACCTGCCGGGCCGCCTTGTTGATCGCCCGGATGCCCTGGTCGTTGGTCACCAGGACGTTGATCTCGCAGTCCACCGAAACACCCTCGGCGTTCAGCGCCGCCTCGATGCACCGGCGGATATGCCCCGAGACCAGGCCGCTGACCAGGCTGGGGCTGGCGAAGGAAATATTCAGCTTCACTTTCACTTTTTATACCTCTTGTAAACCTTTCTCTCCTGGGGCGCGGGCTTCTGCCCGGAGCGCTCATAGGCCGCAATGATCTGCTGCACCAGGGCGTGGCGCACCACGTCCGCCGCCGTCAGGCGGCAAATGGCAATATCGGGGATATTCTCCAGAATCCGCACCGCGTCCTTCAGGCCGCTGACCTTGTCCTCCGGCAGGTCGATCTGGGTCACGTCGCCGGTAATGACGATCTTGGAGCCGAAGCCCAGGCGGGTCAGGAACATCTTCATCTGCTCCCGGGTGGTATTCTGTGCCTCGTCCAGAATAATAAAGCTGTCGTCCAGAGTCCGGCCCCGCATATAGGCCAGAGGCGCGACCTCAATGGAGCCCCGCTCCTGGTACTTCTGGAAGGTCTCCGCCCCCAGCATATCATACAGCGCGTCATACAGCGGCCGCAGATAGGGGTCCACCTTATTTTGCAGATCCCCGGGCAGGAAGCCCAGCCGCTCGCCGGCCTCCACCGCCGGGCGGGTCAGGATAATGCGGTTCACCGTCCGCTCCCGGAAGGCCGCCACCGCCGCCGCCACAGCCAGGTAGGTCTTGCCCGTGCCCGCCGGGCCGACCCCGATGGTCACGGTGTTTTTCTGAATGGCCTTCATATACCGCTGCTGGCCCAGGGTCTTGGCCTTAATGGGCTTGCCCTTGGCGGTGATGCACACCACATCCTTGGCCATCTCAGCCACCTGATCGTCCTGCCCGCTCTGAACCAGGCCGATCAGGTACCGCACCTTCTGCTCGTCGATGGTCTCGCCCTTGGCCGCCAGGGCCATCAAGCCCTCCACCGTCCGGGCCGCCTTATCCACGTCCTCCGGGTCTCCGGAAATTTTCAGCTCCTGCCCCCGGTTGGCGATATGGACCTGCAGGCTCTGCTCGATTTTCTTGATATTTTCATCCAGGGAGCCGAATACGGAGATCAGATCCTCCACCCGCTCCACATTTACCGTCCGTTCCAATGGCCGTTTTCCTCACTTTCTGACCAATAGAGGTTCTTTTGTCTGGCGATCATCTCCCGGCAGTCGAACTCCGCCTCCAGGCAGTACAGCCCGGGCAGCGCCCTCACGGCGCCGGCGCTCTTCAGAATCTGCCCGGCGATCATATCACCTTCGGTGCCGGCTTTGCAAAACCGCCAGAGGGCCGTTTCCGCCTGCCGCCCGTCGGCGGCGCACACCCCGGCATCATAGGGGCGCAGGGTCACGGTCTCCACGCGCAGAGGAAGCGCGTAGCCCCCCGGCAGGGTCAAATTCCACACTGATACCATTTTATCACAACTCGCAGTGGAAATTCCACTGTTTCCGAATAATTTTATTCTTTTTCTTCCCAGCACCAGGCTCACGCACCGCTTTTCCCCACCGGTGTAGGTCTTTTCCTGCCACTGGGCGGGATAAACCGCCCGCCAGGCGTGCCGGGTCAGGGCATAGACCTCCCCGTCGGCATGGGTCACCTGGGTATGGGTGTTGCAGTCGATCAGCCCGGAGATCAGAAGCTGCCCCTCCAGCACGGCCTGGCCCTCCTTGCAGGCGGCCTGGCCCCCCAGGACGCTCATAGAGACGATCACCCCGGAACGGGCTGCCACCACATTGGCCGGGCGGCTGTGGTCCTCCACCGGCCCGGCGGGGGCCCGCTCCCGGACGCAGATCGTCGCGACCCCGCCGGAAAAGTTCACGCCCATCCACTCCAGCTCGTTCACCAGACTGAGCATCCGGTTCTTCACCCGCTCACTGCGGATGTCCTTGGCCCTCGCCCCGAAGCCCACGCCGCACTCCAGGGCCGCCCGAAGGATCTCCTGCTCCGGGACCTCATGGGCCCCCTCCACCTTCACGAACCACACCCGGGAGGGCGCCAGGAAGAAAAACAGCAGCACCGCCGCCGCGCAGGCCAAAAAGGTCTTGCGCCGCCGCGCCGCCCGCAGCCACAGGGGAATGCCCCCCTCCCGGAGGCCCCGGCACCGGTCTCCCCGGGCCTGGGCCAGGGCCGCCAGCCGCTTCCATTGCAGCCGGGACACGGTCAGCTCCAGGGTCAGAGGCGCGGTCAGCCTCGGGTCAAAATAGCGGATGCCCCCGGCGGCATACCGTCCCAGGGCCTCGGCCGGGTCTGCGGAGACCAGCTCCGCCCGCCGCCATCCCGTCAAAAATGCCCACAGCTTCACCCTGCTCCCTCCTCCAGGCTCACGTCAAAGATCCGTCCGGTGATCACCAGCTGGCTGGCGCTCATTTTCGCGATCCGCAGGTCCATCCCCCGGACCGTCAGGCTGCCGTAGGAGACCCGAACCCGAATCAGCTCCGGCAGCAGCTCCGTCACGCCTCCATGATTTTCCACCAGCACCCGGCTCCGGTCTGTGATCTCCACCAGGGGAGTCCCCGGCAGGATCTCCTGGGGCACATCCGCCGCCTGGGCCAGCAGCCGCAGCATCCCGCGCCGCTTCTCCATGGCACCGCCTCCTCTCCCTAAACCCTATGCGCAGAGGAAAAAAACTTGCGCCCGCGCATAGGGTCTTGTGAGGTGATGTCCATGAAAGCCCGTTTCCGGCGGTGCGCCGCCGCAGTTTTCCTTTGCGCCGCCATGGCGGCGTGCATCCTTGACGCAAAAACCGCCGCCTCCGCCGCCGCTCAGGCGGTGGAGCTGTGCACACAGGCGGTGGTCCCCTCCCTGCTGCCGTTTCTGGTGCTGTCCCGGCTGTTTCTGGGCTCCGCCGCCTGCCAGGGGCTGGTGGGGCTGTGCGGGCCCCTGATGGGGCCGCTGTTCGGTCTGCCCCCGTCGGCGGCTCCCGCCCTGGTCCTGGGGCTGGTGGGAGGCTACCCCGTAGGCGCCCGGACCGCCGGGACCCTCTATGCCGCCGGGCAGCTCACCCGGCCGGAGGCGGAGCGGCTGCTGGCCTTCTGCTCCAATGCAGGCCCCGCCTTTCTCTTCGGGATCATCGGCGGCTGCCTGGGGGTGAAGCAGGCGGCCCTGCTCTTTGGACTGCAAATTTTATCCGCTCTGGCCGCCGGGGCCCTCCTGGCACGGAACAGGACCGCCCCCCAGAAAGCGCCGCCCTTCCGGCCAACCCCCGTCTGCGTGCCTGAGGCCGTCCGGGGGAGCCTGGGTGCCATGGGCCAGATCTGCGCCTATGTGGTGCTGTTTTCCGTGGCCGGCGCCTTTCTCGGCAAGTGGCTCCCGGCGGAGACGCCCTTCTGGCTGAGGCTGCTCCTCAGCGGTCTTTTGGAGCTGTCCGGCGGCGGCTGCAAGCTCTCCCGGCTCGCGCAGCCGGAGCTGCGCTTCCTTTTCGGGCTTCTGTTTTCCACCTTCGGCGGGCTGTGCGTCTGGATGCAGACCCTGGCCGTCACCCGCCCCGCCGGACTCACCGCCCGGCAGTACCTGCCGGGAAAGCTCCTGCAAACCGCCCTGGCCCTGGCTCTGGGCCGGGTCGTGCTGATTCTGTTCCCTGGTGCCCTGCCAGCCGCCGCCCTGGAGGCCCCTCCGCCCGGCCCCCACGCAGGTCTTCTGCGGGCCACAGGGATCGTTACCGCCGCCGTCGCCGCCGGTTTGGGGATCTGGTGCATGGTTCTGGAAAAAAGGGCTGGAAAAACCGAAAAGAAGGCGGTATAATGAAAGCACGAACCGGAGGGAGGCGGCGGGATGCTGTTTCGAAAAAAAATTGAGCGCCGGTGCCAATACTGTGCCCGGTGCGCCAAGCTGGGGCAGGATACGGCCCTGTGTACCAAGAAGGGCGTAGTCTCCCTGGATGGGAGCTGCCGCCGCTTTCGCTATGACCCGCTGAAGCGGGTCCCCGTGCATCTGAAGCCTCTGGATTTTTCCAAGTTCGACGACACGGACTACAGTCTCTGAGTCAAAAGGACCGCTCCCCATGGGAAGCGGTCCTTTTCCTTATTTCATGAATTTATCCACGGCCTCGCACAGCTCATCGATGGCGCCCTCGTCTCCGGCGGCCACGGCATCCACCATGCAGTGCCGCAGGTGGTCCTGCAAGATCACCTTGCCGGTATTGTCCACCGCCGAGCGCACCGCCGCCAGCTGCACCAGCACCTCCGGGCAGTCATAGCCCTCCTCCACCATGCGCTTGACCCGCTGCAGGTGGCCGATGGCTCTTGCCAGGCGGTTGATCACTGCCTTCTGGTTCTCATGAACGTGTCCGTGGCTGTGCTCAATGCCATGGGCGTGGAGATAGGCGTGCTCCTGGGGGCTCATGGCCCCGTGCGTCTGCTCCGGATGTGCATCGTGTCCTTCGTGCCCCATGGCAATTCCTCCCTGCGCAATTTACACTATTATAACCGAACTCTTTCCCCTGCGCAACCCCCGCCCGGGGTATTTCCGGGGAAAGTTTTTCCTGTTGGGATTTCTTTTGACTTTTCCTCAAAGCGTGGTATAATAAGGAAAATAGAGCCTGAAAGGAGCATCCTTATGCATATCGATCACGATCATGTGGGCACGCCCCACCATCACGACCACGACCATGAGCACGACCACGGCGCCCCCTGTGCGCAGGACTGCACCGCCTGCGGGGAGGGCTGCACCCACACCCCCATGGAGGAGCTGGTGGCCCTGATGAAATACATGGTCGGCCACAACGCCTCTCACACCAATGAGCTTGCCAATCTGGCCAAGGAGCTGGACAAGGCCGGAGAGCACGCCGCCTATGAGCAGGTCATGCAGGCCGTCAGCGATTATGAGAAGGGCAATCTGCGCCTGAGCGCCATTCTGTCCTCCCTCACTTCAAAATAAAGGAGGCTTTCCCATGTGCCTTTCCACTGTGTACCGGCAGCGCCGGGACCCTCAGACCATCGTCATGCAGAACGTTATGCGCATTGAGTGCAAGGACGGCTGCGTGATCCTGACGGATCTGATGGAGCGCCAGGTAGCCATTGAGGGCTATCTGAAAGAAGCGAACCTGGTCGACGGGTACGTCATTGTCGAAGAGACCGCCGCATAAGCAGTGCAGCCGGATGATTTTCATCCGGCCGTTCAGACTGTCAATAAACCCCCGGACCGTTAAAATGCAAAGCAATCCACAAAAAGGCTTCCTCCTTTTCTCAACACGCTGCACAATTGAGAACTTGAAGGAAAAGTTCGGAATCTACAGAAAAATAAGCATTTTAACTTACTGCACAACTCGCATCCTACCGTACCTCTGTACGCCGACGGATGCGAGTTGCTTGTCTCCGGCGCTTTCTTGACGTCTGGCAGCGTGTCAAAAAATGAGTTTTTTGACACGCTGAACGGCCGGATGAATTTCATCCGGCCGTTTTCTTATCCAAAAACACCCGCACGGTCCAGGATCACCAGCAGGCGCACGCTGTCCTCCGACAGGTCCAGCTCCAGCTCCTCACCCTGGCCGCCCCGGCCCTTCAGCACGCCCTGGTCAATCAGCTTTTCCAGGGTCTGCCGGTAAACGGGGGTCGTCACATCCCTCAGCAGGGCATACCGCATTTCCGATTCCTCCTTTCGCGTGAACACCGCCTTGCCCTTCTGGTCAAAGACGGAATAGCCCTCCGGGCAGGCCGCGATCGCCCGCTCCAGGCTGGCATAGGCTCCCAGCTGCCCTGCCGCGTCCTCCCAGGTCCGGCGAATGCGGTACAGCAGCCGCTCCGCCTGGTCCAAAAGTACCTCCACCCGGGCCCGCAGGTCCGCCATGCTCAGGCCGAACTTGGGCCACCAGTTATCCGGATCGATATGGCCGGAGCCAAAGCCCGCCAGATAGGCCTCATGATGGCTCACGATCCCCTGCACCGGAATGTCATAGCGCCGGCATAGGTAGGCGCACAGCTGCGCGGCCATTTCAAAGCACGCCCGGCAGTAGCCCTCGTCGGAATGGTCATCCTCGCAAATCTCAAATTGAATGTGGGTCTGATTGTAGCTCCCATTGGGGCCGGAGCCGACTCCCCAGGGGCGCATATTCCAGGGCAGGGTCTGATAGCACCGCACGGTCTCTTCCCGGTCCCGGCCAATGAACGCATTGACGCAGACGTCCAGCCCCGGCGTATTCCAGTGATTTCCATAGAGATTTTTCCCCAATCGGCCGTCGTCCGGCTGGACATACCGGCGCAGATAGGGATTCTCCGCCCCGGTGGAATGGACCACGATCCCCTTGGGGGTCATGGTCCGCCCGGCCCGGTAGCAGTCGTTTTCCGTGAGCATGCAGGGATAAATGGTAAACGCCAAATCCGTCACTCCTTTTTGATTTGTTTGGCCGCCTGATGGACCCCGGTCGCCGCCAGGCCGGAGGCAATGCCGATGGCGATTGCCGTCACCGGGTCCCGGGCTGGAAAGCTGGGCATGGTCACCATAGAGACCACCCCCAGAACCCCGCCCACGGCGCCGGTCAGAATGGGGATCCACTTGTCTGCCAGCGGGCTGGCCTTCACGGCGCGCCCCACCAAATAACAGATCATGGTAATTGCCGCCACATTCGCAAAGCCAAAGCTCATAGCCACACCTCCCCTCTCACCTGTCTATGCGCCGTCAGGCGCGGTTGTGCCCGCTCTGCGGGGCAGGCGCCGGGATACTTTTCCGAAGTCTGCGGATTTCTTCGGTTTTCCCCGGTTTTCCTCATCACGACTTGGCTTTTTTGATGGAAGAAGTTTTTCTGAAAAATATGAAAAAAGCCCTTGATTTTTTTCGATTTTCTGGTATAATAAATCTCGCTTGATTTGGAGGCTTAGCTCAGCTGGTTAGAGCGCATGCTTCACACGCATGAGGTCACAGGTTCGAGTCCCGTAGTCTCCACCACATATGAAAAATCCGAACTTACTCCCCATCGGGAATGCGTTCGGATTTTTCATTTTTATCAAGGATATTTCCTACTGATGTTTATGCCCGGAGGATTTTTTTATCCTCCGGGTTTTTCTTTTATTCGCACATTCGATTCCTGACCGCTCTCCTGCTACAATGATTGCAGAAAAGCCGGTGGATACCGGCTTTCTTTTTTCTGCGGTGAACCGAAAAAGGCCCATAGGTTGACCTATCCTAATAGCCGGAGGCGATGGATGGGTGACTGCAAAACGAGGGCTGTTCTGGTATGTGGACGGGGAATTACTCTGCTTTCCCGTTTCCGGTGAGAAAGCCGATACGGTCAGCAACAACCATAAGCGATTTTGGGAAACGCTTCCGCATTCCCTTACCTGCGGGATGCCATACAACTACTTTCCCCGTGGGCGGGTGGAGCTGCGGCGCGGGAAAGCGATGGTCTACCTGCCCCCCACGCTCTGCACACCGGAAATTTTTGCCCGGATTCACCAAGTCTTTTCGCTGCCCGATGAGATGCAGGTGTCGTTCAAAGCCGATGGGAGCCGGCATTACCGGAGTATTCAGGAGGAACAGGAGGGATAAGCATTATCACAGATACGACCAAGGAGTGTCTGGAGGATCTGGAGGCCCAAAGAGAATCGCTGAAAGAAGGTTGGCGGTCTCCTTGAAAATGACTATAGCGGAAAATGCAGCCGGTCTCTACCCATCTTGGACATTTTCCCCCTAAAAATCGTAGTGCCCCGGAGAAAGCGGCGTCCGGCGCTCCGTTTCTCTGGGATCTCCATACAAAATGCCGCAAAAAGTCCAAAAAAGTTCTTGACAATCCGCTTCTTTCTGCTATAATATAAGGGCTGCCAAAGACAGCAGGAGACATCCGTCGTAAGGGCCCTGCCCTCCTGCCGAGGTTCGCGGAATTTGCTATGCTTGTTTCGTATCCTCATGTCTGTTGGCATGAGGATATTTTTTTCGGAGGTGACACTTTCATGCCCAACGCAAAGGTACTTGAAAGCAAGAAAGCAGTCGTGGATGCACTGACCGAGAAACTGAAGGGCGCTACCGCAGCGGTCTTCGTGGATTACAAGGGCATCACCGTTGCTCAGGATACCGAGCTGCGCCGTCAGTTCCGGGAGGCTTCCGTGGAGTATTCCGTCGTTAAGAACACCTTGACCCGTTTTGCCGCGAAGAACGCCGGCTATAACGCGTTTGACGAGGTTCTCAATGGCACCACCTCCATGGCCTGCACCACCGGCGACCCCATCGCACCGGCTCGTATCGTTTGCGAATTTGCCAAGAAGAACAAGAACGTTCTGACCATTAAGGGCGGCTTCGTGGAGGGAACTCCCCTGACCGCCGAGCAGCTGAACTCCTTCGGTGAGCTGCCCAGCAAGGATGCCCTGGTCGCTCAGGTTCTCGGCACCTTCCTGGCCCCCATTTCCAGCCTGGCCTTTGTTCTGGATCAGATCCGGGAGCAGAAGGAAGGCGGCGCTCCCGCAGCCGAGGCTCCCGCCGAGGCCTAATCCACCCATCCACAATTTTTACGACATAATTACGATTTAGGAGGATATTTATCATGGCTAGTGAAAAAGTCACTGCTCTCGTTGAGGAAGTTAAGTCTCTGACCGTTCTGGAGCTCTCCGAGCTGGTTCACACCCTGGAGGAAGTCTTCGGTGTTTCCGCCGCTGCCGCCGCTGTCGCCGGCCCCGCCGCTTCCGCTGCTCCCGCTGAGGAAGAGAAGACCGATTTCGACATCGTCCTGAAGGAAGTCGGCGCCAACAAGATCGCTGTCATCAAGGTCGTCCGCGCTCTGACCGGCCTGGGCCTGAAGGAAGCCAAGGAGATCGTCGACAACGTGCCCAAGACCCTGAAGGAAGCCGTTGCCAAGGAAGAGGCCGACAAGATCGTCGAGGAGCTGAAGGCTGCCGGCGCTACCGCCGAGCTGAAGTAATTTCCGGCAATTTCAAATCAAACCGGCTGCCCATTGGGCGGCCGGTTTTTCTCGTCTCACGGGCCTTTTGCTTGACGGAGCGCAGGAATTGTGGTATATTTTCCTTGTATCATTTTATTTTCGCCGGGCAGCCCCGGCGGGCAGGAGGCCGTACATGAATATTCTTGTCACGGGCGGCTTGGGCTTTATCGGCAGCCACACCTGCGTGGCGCTGCTGGAGGCCGGGCAGAACGTCATCATTGCAGATAATTTGTACAACTCTCGGGCTTCCGTTTTGGACAGCCTGCACACCATTACCGGCATTCGCCCCACCTTTTACCCCGCAGATGTGATGGACCCAGCCGCTCTGGACCAGATCTTCCGGGAGAATCCCATCGACGCCGTCATCCACTTTGCCGCCTATAAGGCTGTGGGCGAGAGCTGCCACATTCCCCTGCGGTACTATCGCAATAATCTGGACTCCACCCTGGCGCTGCTGGAGGCCATGGAAAAATACGGCGTAAAGCGCTTCGTGTTCTCCTCCTCCGCCACGGTATACGGCCCGGAGAATCCCGTTCCCTATGTGGAGGAGATGCCCGCCCATATCGCCACCAATCCCTATGGCTGGACCAAGATCATGATTGAGCAGATCCTCCGGGATTACTGCGCCGCCAATCCGGATTTCACCGCGGTGCTTCTGCGGTATTTCAACCCCATTGGTGCCCATGAAAGCGGCCTGCTGGGGGACGATCCCAACGGAATCCCCAACAACCTCATGCCCTATATCTCCCGGGTCGCCGCAGGCCGCCTGGAAAAGCTCACCGTTTTCGGCTCCGACTATGACACGCCGGACGGCACCTGCCAGCGGGACTATCTCCACGTGATGGATCTGGCCCGGGGGCACCTGAAGGCGCTGGAGTTCGCCGTCTCCCATACTGGGTCCGTTGCCATCAATTTGGGTACGGGCAAGCCCGTAAGCGTGCTGGAGCTGGTGCACGCCTTTGAGGACGCTACCGGCCGCCCCGTGCCCTATGTCCTGGGCCCCCGGCGGGAGGGCGATCTGCCCTGCGTGTATGCCGACCCGAAGAAGGCCCGGGAGCTTCTGGGCTGGACCGCGGAGAAAACCATTGCGGATATGTGCCGGGACAGCTGGACCTTTGTAAAGCAGCACTAAAAGCCAAAAGGCCACAGTCTCTATTTTCCAATCCACCGTATACAAACCCCGCCGGTTCCATCCGAACCGGCGGGGTCTTTCATTCTTCATCCTGTTTCTTTGCCAGATCCTTCGCTTCTGCCAGAAGGTCCTCCAGGGTATAATCATCTCTGGGCTCCTCCGGAAGGCTCCAGCCCTCCGGCAGCCCGTCCGTCTCCGGAGGCTCCGGCTCCCGGACCGGCTCCGGAAGACTCCAATCCTCGGGCAGGTCCTCCTCCCCGCGGAAGGTCTCGCCGCCCGGCGCGCCCTCCGGCGCCTGCCGGCTGGTGATCCGCTCCTCCAGGGGGCGCCCCTCCGGCTCCTCCTCCGCTTCCTCCTGCTCCCGGCGCAGCTGCTCGCGCTCGCCCTTCGGCAGGCGGCGGTTCCCAAAGCGGTCAAACTTCACATGAAGCACGATCTCCGCCGCCAGAATGATTCCCAGGACGATCACGGCCGCAATCCCCAGGAAGATCGCCGCAGACAGGCAGCGGCGCACGTCATCCTTCCCCAGCAGGACGTAGCACAGGATCAGTCCGGCCAGGGTCAGACCGCCTCCGGCCACCGTCCACAGCAGCCCCACCAGCCTCTGGGCATAGGCCCAGACCTCATCGCTGGCCCGGGCCCTGCGGGACCGGTATCCGAAGTACCAGCACACGCCCTTGGGCGGGCACCGCCAGGACAGCAGCCCCATCACAAGCATCACGACCGACGGAAGCAGAATCGCAATGCTGATAAATAGCCAAAAATACATAAAATCTCCCCTTTTCCGGGATTATTTCTCTTCCAGGATCTTATTCAGCTCGTGCATAAAGCTGTTAATATCCTTAAACTGCCGGTACACGGAGGCGAACCGGACGTAGCTCACCTCATCGAGCGGCTTCAGCCGCTCCATGACCAGCTCCCCGATTTTGTCCGTGCTGACCTCCCGCTCCAGGGAATTTTGCAGCACCTGCTCGATCTCCGAGGCGGCATTTTCCAGCGCGGCAATGGGCACCGGCCGCTTCTCGCAGGCCCGGACCATGCCGTTCAGAATCTTATTCCGGTCAAAGGACTGGCGGCTGCCGTCCTTCTTCACCACGATAATGGGCAGGCTCTCCACCGTCTCATAGGTGGTGAACCGCCGCTGGCAGGACAGGCACTCCCTTCTGCGGCGAATGCTGACGCCATCCTCCGAATGGCGGGAATCCACAACCTTGCTCTCCTGGTAACCGCAAAACGGGCACTTCATATGCCAAATCCTCCCCCCGCTGCGCCCGGCGCAGCGTCTTTTTCTTATTATACCAAACTTACCGCCCTATGTCCAGACCGAATTATGCCGGTTTCCCCGGCGAAGCAAGCAGATCCGCCACAACATCCGCCATTCCCATAGGCGTCACCAGCCCCCGGGCCATGGCGCCGAGTATCGCCGTAATCCGGGTGCCGTAGGGGGTCAGCCCCCGGAGCGTCTTTTCCTCCACAACGGCCCCGCCCCGGTAAAGCGCGATCTTGGCCCCGTACACCTCCAGGGTGTGGCCGTCCAGGCAGATCTCATCGGTCACCAGGCTGTACGCCAGCCGGTAGGCCCCCGGCATTGCGCAGCGGAGGTCCCGCTCATACAGGATCATTTCCCGCGTCATACTGCATCCCTCCCCCATCATTGAACCATAATCCGCGCCAAAAGAACAGCAAAAGAAATCGCAAATTTCGACACGGCACAGGAAAACCCCAAGCTTTTTCCGGAAAAGTGGGCTTTTTTCCGGTCCCGCTCCGTGAAAATCCCCGCATTTTTCATCCGTCCCTGTCGAACGATTTTTCTCACCATCCCCAGGGATCCCTGTCTGTAAAATACATTTTCACTAATTTCATTGAAATTGTCCATTGATTTTTTGAGCAGTTTGCTGTATACTATAGGCAGCTCACAGAAGGGAAGTGCCTTTATGGAAAACATTATCATTACCATCGGCCGGCAGCACGGCTCCGGCGGCCGCACCATCGGTGAAATGCTGGCGAAGAAAATGGGAATTACATATTACGACAAGGAGCTCATTTCTCTCACCGCGAAAAAGACGGGCTTTGCCCTGGACTTCGTGCGGGAGGTAGAGGAAAAGCAAACCTCCAGCTTCCTGTACAGCATCTACACCGCCACCCAGGTCCCCACGGTTTACGACCAGGCCCGGGCCGCACAGTTTGAGGTCATCCGAGAAATCGCCTCCAAGGGCTCCTGCGTCATCGTCGGGCGGGCTGCGGACTGCGTCCTGCGGGATGATCCCCGGTGCGTCCGGGTGTTCATTCACGCTCCCCTGGCCGAGCGGGTCCGCCGGGCTACCGAGGAGTATCACGAGGTGTATGACAATCCCGAGCGGGCGCTGACGAAGAAGGACCGCTCCCGCGCCGCCTTCTATAACAATTACTCAGAGCTGCCCTGGGGTGACACCCGGAACTATGACCTGACCCTGAACAGCTCTATTGGCCTGGACGCCTCTGCCGAGATCATCAAGGCCTATGTGGAGGCCAAATTCCCCAAAGGCGAATAAGCTGATAACAAAAATTCCCGGAGAGGCCCAGCCTCTCCGGGAATTTTCATCTGTAAGCGGTCTCCGCTCCCCAGCCCTCCCGCAAGGGGGCGTTACGCGATCCGGGTCAACACAAATTCCTCGCCGCCATTGTCCTTTTCATTCTTTTATGTTGCCAACTGTCTAAGACAGTTTTGCAGAAATTAGGACACCGAAGGCATCGAAAAAGGACTGTCCCGATTTATTGAATTCTATTTTCAGCTGACTGCACAGCCCTATCTCAATATCAACAGAAAACGGCTCCGTTGTTCGGTAAATTTCCGGACTTTGATAGACCAACACATCATCGGCATAAACGCATATATATCCCGCCATGGAGGAATCATAGGGCGCAATTATTCCGCTGAGCCGCTGGAAGCGGCTGTTGGGATAGAATATAACATAGCCTTCTTCATATGCGCCACTCCAGCAATAGACGGCGTTTGTATAATCATTTCCAAAAACGTCCGTTACACTTACGCCAACTTTGGGCTCGGGGTAATTTGAGCGGTCCACTACATGACAGTCGGCAAGGTCTATTGGCAAATATCCCTCATAACTGGAAATTGCGTTTTGGAATTCGGCACAATCATAGACGTTCCGCGCATTTTGCAGCAGCTGAATTGCGCCCTCAAAATCCCGCTCGCCCGCCTTGACCGAAGCCCGCTCCAGAATCTCAGCGACATATTTTTGCTGATACTGATCCAAAAGCTCCCGCCGCTTCATGTCAAAGCTCTCCTGGTCCATCAACTCATACAGGTACTGAATGACCGCCTCAGTGCCGGAGGTCTGGCAGCGCTGCTCGCAGTCCGCCACCAGCTGCTGGTATTCCTGTTCATTGATCGCCTCCTGATAGCGGTCCATCGCCATGTAGAAGGAATCCAGCTCGCGAATCCCCAAGGCCGTCGCCAGCAGGTCCTTCGCGCCTGCATAATCGCCGCCCTGCGCCAGCCTCTCCGCCTCGGCAAGGGTTGCCTCCTCAAACTGATCCGTATAGCTTTGGAGTTTCAGAGACAGGTCCGTATCATTGGGCATAATTTTCAGCGCAGTCAGCAGCGCGCTGATCAGCTTCTGATATTCTCCCCCAGAGGCCAGCGTTTCGCACTGCGCCAGGACGGCCTCCTTGTACTTCTTCGCGCACTCACTGCGCAGCGCCGCCGCCTCATCGTAATTTCGGTAGGTGGTATTCAGCCCCGCCAGGGCCTCATAGGCCTGCTCCCACTTTTCCTCTTCGGCGTATTGCTGGGCCTTTTTATGCGCAATGACTGCCGTGTTGTCGATCTCGATCCGCTCCAGCGCCCGCTCCGCCTCAACCCGGACAGAGTCAAACTGGCAAAGGTCGTCCATTCTGGCCTTGGCATCCGTATATTCGTATTTCCCCTTATAGTAGTCCGCTTCAAGCGTCTGTAGGTACTCCTGTAGCCAGGAGTTGGCCTTCAGCCGGTCCTCCATATCCAGTTGGCTATAGGCCTGGACTGCGGAGGACAGCTCCTGGCGCTTCACTGCGCTCTCAAACTGGCGCAGGTCCCGGTTCATCAAAAGGAACGCCGCCGCTCCCGCAACGATCAAAACCGCAAGCACGCCGGCGGCTACCCACAGGAATTTTCTCTTGGGTGGGCCCTTCTTCCGTTCCGCAGTCTTTACTGCGCGATCTGCCCGACTCTCTTCAAAATGGGGTTGTACAGCCGTCCCCTTCAGCGTGGAGCCCAGCTTTGCCCCGCAGGCGGTGCAGAAGGCCGTCCCATCCGGCAGATTTTTCCCACATGATGGACAACGCATAAGCTCCCTCCTCAATCTCTAGCCATACTAAACCAGTTGGCAATCTGCTCGCGGTCTACCACTGTGCTCCCGATCTGGCTGAATTTGACCACATAGGAAAGGTCTCCGTAGCGTTCTATTGACGTAACGTTTACTTGCTTTAAATATTTTCCTTGCGTTATGATCGTAATATACGCTCCAATATCATCGTCCGTAACGTCCTCTCTTACCGAAAGATACTTGGCCTGGGACAGGAACGCCGGGCGGAGGATCTCCATAAAAGCAGATATAGTTTGGGGCGTGATTGAAAAGGAATAGGTCGTCTGATCGCCGATTTTGGAAACTGAATAGCCGGCATTTTGCTTGAGCCACTGCTCATCGTTCAGGGCCTTTAAAAAATCTTTCAAGCAGTCATTCAGCCTGTCAAGATCTACATCCTCCTCCAGCTGCTCAATCGTCTCCCGCTCTTCCCTTGTATTTGCCGTTTTTGAGGGGTTAATTTTTCCGCTGCTGATTTTGCTGTACAGATCCATGAGGTACGAAATCTGCTCGCTCACATCTTCCTTGTAGACCCGAACCTCGTCGCCGTAGTCGTATACTTCCAGAAAATAGCCATTATAAAGTGCCGCTGCATCGCCATCAGGAGCCGTCGCCATCGCCGTGATTTCCTTCTTTTTCAAATTCAGCGCAGCTTCCACATAATACTCAAAATCCAGATTATAATTCTCAAAAAGCTGGACATCTGCCGTGAGCGACTTGGCGTTCAGCGTATTGCTCATGGCGCTGCTGATTCTCTTCAGCGGGCCGTCGGTGGCAATCGCAGTAATGCCCAGAACCGCAAAAATCACAATGCACAGCGCCGCCACAGAAGCGGCCACGATTCCCGCCAGCTTCTTTTTCTTCGGCGGCAGGTCTTTGAAATTCTTCAGCTTCTTCAGCGACAGCCGCTTTCCGGGCGCAGGCGTTTTCATGATTGCCGCACCGCAAGCTCCGCAGAACTTGCTGCCCGGCTCCATTTTGGCGCCGCAATTGGGGCAGTATTGGGAAGCGCCTTCCCCCGTCTCCTCCGTCCGGTCCGGCGTCCAAGCAGCGCTGCCAGGGGTACCTACCACCGGCTCCTTCCCCCACCAGCTCGCGTCTGTATCCTCCGCATGCGCCGGGGAAAAGGACATGGTCTCCGGTCCCCTTTTCAATGTCTCCCCTCCATGCGGCCGGGCAAACGTGCTCCCCGCGGTATCCCCTATATCTCCGGCTGCGGAAAAGAAGCTCCCGCCGGGTGCCCTTGATGCGCCCCGCTCGGCCTTCTCCCCGCAGTACGGGCAGAACACGCTGTCCTCTGCCAACAAATTCCCACATTTTTTACAGATCATTTTGCTCCCTCTTTCTTTAAATTTTTAATTCGAAGATTTGAATCCCTGCTTATGCCATTTTTCCGGAGTGTTCTACCCTCTTTTCCTTGAAACGATCTCTCCTGCCTTGTCTATAAAGCTGTTACACGCCCCATAGTAATCCCCCTGCTTCAAATCATACGAAAACGACTCCTGAAGCTCGGCAAGCTCCCGATCCCCAATCAGCTCAATTCCCGCCCCGTGGGTCGTCAGATACCACAGTTCATCCGCTGTGTCAATCAGCAGCAAAGCGCCGTCCTTCCCCGGGCCATAGCCGAAGCCGTGACAATCATAATAGCCATCCGCAAATTCCTGGGCCGATTTGCCGTCCAGGGTATCTACCAAAATAATCGCAAAGTCAAAATTCATGCTTCTGCTCTGCATCTCTAAGCGCTCCAGAAGGTAATCTGCATCGCGCCCCTCCATAGACCAGGTATAGTCTACAAACCGGGTCGGATAGACCCTGCCTGCCTCTATGTGCTCCACAGAGAAGAGCGCCATGGGATCCATGGGGTACCTTGCAATCGCATCCGCATCATCGCCGTTCCCCGGGCAGCAGTATAGCGTATACATCTGCCCCTTCACCTGGGCCTCCCGCTCCGTATAGCGGTCAAAGGCATCGGAGATTCCCCCTTCCGTAACATAATCTTCGCTATTGACAGAAACGGAGGAAATATCCTGCACTGCACCGTCCTGGGTCAGGTAATACTCATGAAAGGTCAGCTCTCCATGGCCGGTATTCCAATACCCCTCTTCGCTTCCAAGAATAAAGCCGGAGTCGCCTTCCCGAATATACCAGTTAAAATAACCGCCTACATGGAAAGCGGATCCCACCTTGGAGTAAATTCCCTTGACCTGTTCCTTCTCATCGATCGTAAACACATAGCCCTCAATTCTTTCGCCTTCCTCATCGCAAAAGTGAACGACAATCAGCTCATCCACGCCGTCATGGGTCACATCTGCCATGCAGGCCAAATCGTTGGTGGAAAACTCTTTCCAAAAGTACGTCTCATAAAGGGCTCGCGCCTGTTCGGCGGAGATTCCCGGCGTAGGCTCCGGCAAATCCGTAGGCGTCGTTTCACCGGCCAGCGTGCCGTCCTCCGGTGCCACAGTCTCTTGCGGCTTTGGTTCCCGCGTCAAGTGTCTGCCAAGCAGCAAGGCTGCAGCAAGGAGAACAACCGCTCCCAGGGCTACAATTCCCCACACGCCGCCCCGTCTCTTCCTCGGGCGTTCCGGACCCGGCTCGGGCTCCCGGCTCTCCCCCTGAGACGCCAGCCGCTGTCCGCACGCCGCGCAAAACGCCGCCCCCTGCGCAATCCTTGCGCCGCAGTAGGGGCAGGTCTGCCGGTCCGTGCGATTCTCTTCCCGTGTGCCTCCTCCCAATGAACCGGAGATACGCAAATTGGAGCTCTGCCCATTGGACTGCATGGCGTTTCCGTTTGAAGAAGCCACCCTCCCGCAGTTTCTGCAAAAGCGGCTGCCTTCGGGAAGCCGTTCTCCACAGTATTTACAGATTTCCATAAATCCTCTTCCCCTTCTTCCCCTTCCATTTTTCCCCTTGCCGGTATTCCGTCTCCCCGTTCGCCCGGTTAGCCGTTTTCCTTGGCATACTGGGTGGCCCAGCCGTCCACGAAAGCAGTCTTGACCGCTTCCCAGTCGCCGGTCCCGGCGGTGTA
>CAKTIN010000032.1 GCA_934565775.1 uncultured Oscillospiraceae bacterium | reverse complement strand
ACCTTCGGGCGGTCAGACTCCTTCCGGGGCTGGAAGAAGGCGTTGATATAGGGCATGAAGCAGGTGGTGGTGTTGCAGGCGTCCTTGGCCAGGGCGTCGATCTCACCTGCGGGCACGCCGATGTGATACAGCCACTCCCGGCAGACCTCCTCGCCGGTGCACTCTCGCATAGGCTTTTTCACGTAGTTGCCGGGCTTGTTGGTGTTCAGGGAGTACAGCCAGACCAGAACCATGTTCTTATCCTGGGACTTGAACTGGGGCTGGCGGTTGATGGTCCAGGACAGATACCAGTTGTCCGTGCTGTCCTTTACCGTGACGATGCCGCCGGTGGTCACCTTGCCGGACCGGGGATCCCGCTGGCACACATTCATAATGTGCCGGATGACCTCCTCGTTGGAGGTGGCGACGGTGGCGCTCATCCAGTTGGTAGCGTCAATGTCCGTGCAGAAGTTCTCGGGATTGCCGAACTCCCCGTGCTTGGCCTGGGCGGCAATGGCCTTCCACATATCCCAGGACTCCCCATAGCCGTTTTTCAGCTTGGACAGGTCCGGCGCATGGGTCTGGTCGCCGTAGCAGGAGCTGTCGGTGCAGCAGCCGTTGGTGATGAACACCAGATCGTCCTCGATCAGATCGATGGTCTGCTCCCGGCCGTCCTTCACATAGACAATCTGCTTTGCGACCTTCTTGTCTCCCACGGTCTCGATGATGACGTTCTTCACATCCATGCCATACTCGATGCGCACGCCGTGGGCCTCCAGGTACTTCACCAGCGGCAGGATCATGCTCTCATACTGGTTGTACTTGGTGAAGCGCAGGGCGCTGAAGTCGGGCAGGCCGTCGATGTGATGGACATAGCGGCACAGATACCGCTTCATCTCCAGGGCGCTGGACCAGCGCTGGAAGGCGAACATGGTCTGCCAGTACAGCCAGAAGTTCGTGTTCCAGAAGGACTCGGGGAGCACATCGGAGATCTTCTTGTCCTCCAGGTCCTTCTCCGGCGTCAGAAACAGCTTGGACAGCGCCAGAGCAGACTCCTTATCCAGCTTGAACTGCTTGTCGGTGTGGGCGTCCTGGCCCCGGTCCACCGTGGCGCGGCAAAGGGAATAGTTGGGGTCGTGCTTGTTCAGCCAATAATACTCGTCCAGGACCGAAACACCGGGGGTCTCGATGGACGGAACATCCCGGAAGGTGTCCCACATGACCTCGAAGTGGTTATCCATTTCCCGGCCGCCGCGCATATAGAAGCCCTTGGTCACATCCTTGCGGCCGTCGCAGCTTCCGCCTGCCAGCTCCAGCTTTTCCAGCAGATGAATGTGCTGGCCCTTCATCTGGCCGTCCCGGACCAGATAAAAGGCCGCTGTCAGGCCGGCAAGGCCGGTGCCGATGATATAGGCGGATTTCTGGTCAACGTTCTTCGGCTTCTCGGGATGGGCAAAGGCTTCATAAGTTCCTGCGGAATAATACATACGGAAAACCTCCTGAAATTCAATTTGTGCCTTTATTTTATCCCTTTTTCCGAGGTTTACAATCAGCAAAGCCCGCCCGGTGATAAAAGCCTTATCACCGGGCGGGCAGATGTAAAAATTATTATCAAACCGGGCAAAATGATGGGTCAGCTCCGGAAGCGCTCCAGCGCCGCCCCCACCGAGCCGCGAATGAGCTTCGCCAGGCGGCTGACCAGCTCCTCCGGGTCCTGGCGCATATCGTCCTTGATCCAGTCCAGCATGACGCCGATGAAAATATAGGAGTAAATCCGGGCAATGAATTCCTGGTCCTCCTGGCGCACGGGGATGCCATTGGCCTCTTCCTCAAGGACCCCCATGACCAGATGATCCACCAGGGGCTTCAGATAGGTCTCCACTTGCTCCCGGTGGACGCAGCGGTAGACGTTCATCACAAAGGGCTTGTTTTCCCGTACCGCCTCAAAGATTTGCAGGAAGCCCTGCTGCCAGGTCTCATAGGTTTTCTTCTCCTCCAGGGCCTTCCGGGCGTCCTCCAGGCAGGACCACTCTACCAGATCGTAAATATCCTTAAAGTGGTAGTAAAAGGTCATGCGGTTGATTCCGCAGTCCTCCGCAATGTCGTTGATGGTAATCTTCGTCAGGGGCTTTTTCAGCAGCAGATTCTTCAGTGACTGCTCCAAAGCCCGCTTTGTAACCTGGGACATGGCGCACCTCCTCGGTTCGGGCCCCGGTCCGGGCCTTCTGCTTTTATTTTACCATAAGAGTCCGCAAAACGCAAATCCCGGCAGCCTACCGCCTGCGGAATTCCTCCCGGTCCCGAATCTTTCCCAAGCGCACCAGCCGGGCCGCAATCGCCCCCTCCGTGCGCTTCAGCCCGGTACAGATCTCCCGCCTCGCGGCCCCCGCGTCAAACATCCGGCACAGCGCCTCTTCCTCTTGGGCGGTCCAGGGCCTTCCGGCATTTTCCGGCTGAGGCCGCTTTGGGTGGTCCTGAGCCGCATTCAGCACGCAGTATAGAGCCCGAACGATTTCCCCCCGGTTACAAAGATCGTCCGCCGGGAGCACCTCCCCAGTAAGGGGGTCGATTCCCTCCGCCAAGGTCTCCAGAATTTCCCGTGCTCGCTGCAATTCCATTGATTTCTCCCCTTTTCTCTTTTTTGTGCTTTCCCATAAATGCAGCATAGCACAAAACAGAGAAATATGCAACCTTTTCTGTGAGAAATTTCTGAAATGCGATCCGGCTTTCCTGACAAGCTCCTATTCCAGATCCAGGTCCCGGTAGGCGTACACCCGGCGCCATACGCCGTTCTCCCGGACTACACTGCTGCGGTGCCGGGACAGGAGCCGGACAATGTTATACACATCGATCCAGATCTCGCTGTTGCAGTCCTTCTGGCTCTCGTCAAAAATCAGCTCCAGGCCGAAATGCAGGTGGACCTCCTGGATATTGTTCACATTTTCGTGGGTGGAATAGCCGGTCCGTCCCATAAACCCGATGACCTGCCCGGCCTGGACCTGGTCCCCCTCCTTCAGGTCCGAGGGATAAGGATGGTCCTTTTGCAGATGGGCATAGTAATAGTAGCGCATCCGATCCCGGGAGCGGATTCCCACCCGCCAGCCGCCGTACTGATTCCAGCCCAGGGCCTCCACGGTGCCCCCCTCCACCGCCACAATGGGGGTGCCCAGGCTGCCCATCAGGTCGTTGCCCAGGTGCTTGCGCTTGAAGCCGTAGCTCCGGCCCGCGCCGAAGTCCGCGCAGTGGCTGTAGCCGTACCCGGCGGCAATGGGGGAAAAGGCCTTGAGCCCATAGGTCGGCTTCCAATAGGGGTTTCCCGCCTCGTCCCGGAGCTCGATGGCATAGCTGCCCACCAGGCCGCCCAGCGCCGCGGTATAAGCCTGCCGGTAATAGCGGAAATAGCGCGCGTTCTCCCCCAGGCTCTCCTCCGGCCCCGGCCCGGCCAGGACCTTTGCCGCCCGGTCTATCCCGGCCGCCGTGGGCTTACCCCCGCCGTACACCGCCGCCAGCGCCAGCAGATCGATCCAGCTCAGGTGGAGCTCCTGTTCCTTGGTCTGCACATCCAGGGCCAGGGCCCGCTCCATGGCCTCCAGGCTGCAATCAAAATCCACCCATTTGATAAAATCCGCCGCCTCCACCGGCTGGGCCAGCAGGCACACCAGCAAAAGCAGCGCAAAAATCCGGCGCTTCACACACGCCCCTCCCAACTGCCCGCGCAGGCTCTGCGCGGCTTCTCAAGAGGTAGTGTGGCAAGCGCCGGAGGCTTTATCCTATGCAATTTTTGGCTTTTCGGGCTTGGACCGGAGATAGAGCATCAGCCCCACCACAAACAGCCCCGCCCACAAAGCGATGCACACCGCCATGGAGTAGAAGCTGGGCAGCGGCGCGGTAAAGAAGGAGAACAGGTCAAAGGTGACGCGATACGCCGTCCGATTGGTCCAGGACAGCAGCCAGAGCAGCAGCAGAGCCACATAGGCCCCAATGGCGGCGACGCCGTAGACCCACAGGCGCTTCAGCAGCTTCCGGTCCCGGAATTTCCACCCCAGAGCCAGCAGACCATACAAATTCAAAAAATACAGCGCTCCCAGGACCTGGGCCACAGGCCGGGAGAGAAACGCCGCCTTCTGCGCCTGGGTCACGCCGTCTATCCCGCACAGGACGAACAGTAGCGCCCACAGCCCCAGCAGGACTCTCTTCACCGTTCGATTCATAACCGGCCTCCTTCCGTCTTTGGCTTTATTGTAACACATTCCGGGCTGATTTACAACCGGGGAAATAATCCCCAAAATTCCTATTGACACGGTAGGAATACTGCGCTATAATTACCACCGGAACAGTAGGAGTTAAAGGAGGCAAAGGCCTATGATGATCTCGTCCCGAGGGCGCTACGCCCTGCGGGTGATGCTGGACCTGGCCCAGCGCAGCGGCGGCGGCTATCTCAGTCTGCGGGACATCGCCGAGCGCCAGGAAATCTCCCGGAAATATCTGGAGAGCATCATGGCGGAGCTGTGCCGGCAGGGTCTTGTGGAAAGCGCCATGGGAAAGGCCGGAGGCTACCGCCTCTCCCATCCCCCGGAGGCCATCAGCGCCGGGGCCGTCCTCCGGGCGGCAGAGGGCGGTCTGCCCCTGGTTGCCTGCCTGTCAGAAGAATGCAAAAAGTGCGAAAGCGGCGGAGGCTGCCACACCTATTTCTTCTGGAAGGGGCTGGAGGCGGAGATTAATCGTTATGTAAACCGTTATACGCTCCGGGATCTCCTGGACGCGGCAGAACAAACCCCGGACCTGTGCGGCCCGGAGCGCAAACTGGAGGATACAGAAGCATGAAACACAACGCTTTATTGGAAATTGAAGGGCTGCACGTCAGTGTAGGGGAAAAGGAAATTCTCCACGGCGTGGACCTCACCCTGGGGCATGACGAGACCCATGTGCTCATGGGGCCCAACGGCACCGGCAAGTCCACCCTGGGCTATGCCATCACCGGCAACCCCGCCTACACCGTCACCGCCGGGTCCATCCGCTTTGAGGGGGAGGACCTCCTGGCGCTGCCGGTGAACGAGCGGGCCAAGAAGGGCATCTTCCTGTCCTTCCAGAATCCCCTGGAGGTCCCGGGGGTCACCCTGAGCGCCTTTATCCGCAGCGCACTGGAGCAAAAAACCGGCAGCCGCCTGCGGCTGTGGGATTTCCGGAAAAAGCTCAGCGAAATGATGCAGCTGCTGGACATGAACGAGAGCTATGCCGAGCGGGACCTGAACGTCGGCTTCTCCGGCGGCGAGAAAAAGAAGGCGGAAATTCTGCAAATGCTCATGCTGGAGCCCAAGCTGGCCATTCTGGATGAGACGGACTCCGGCCTGGACGTGGATGCGGTGCGCACCGTATCCCAGGGTGTGCGCCTGTACCGGGAGCGGGTCCACGGCTCCCTGCTCATCATCACCCACAGCACCCGGATTCTGGAGGCGCTGACCGTAGACGCGGCCCATGTGATGGAGGGCGGCGTGATCGTCCGCAACGGCGGCGCAGAGCTGGTAGAGGAGATCAACCGCAACGGCTTCGGCGGGGTCCGGGCCGAGGGCTGAGTAAAGGAGCGCCTATGAAAGAGAAAACCCAGGTCGAGGACATCGACCGCAGCATATATGACATTCGGGACGAGGAGCACGACGCCTATCGGATGCAGGCGGGGCTCACCCCGGAAATCGTGGACACCCTCTCCAAGGAGAAGGGCGACCCGGTGTGGATGCAGCAGTTCCGGCTCCACGCCCTGCAAATTTACAACGAAATGCCCCTGCCTAACTGGGGTCCCTCTCTGGAGGGGCTGGATATCGACCACATCGCCACCTATGTCCGGCCGAACACCAAAATGCAGAACGACTGGAAAAACGTCCCCCAGGATATTAAGGACACCTTCGAGCGGCTGGGCATCCCCGAGGCCGAGCGGAAAAGTCTGGCCGGCGTAGGGGCGCAGTATGACTCCGAGCTGGTGTATCACAATGTCAAGGCCGAGGTGGCCGCCCAGGGCGTGGTGTATACGGATATGGAGAGCGCCATGAAGGGGGAATATGCCCCCATGGTGCAGAAGTATTTCATGAAGCTGGTCACCCCCCGGGACCACAAATTCGCCGCGCTTCACGGGGCGGTATGGTCCGGCGGCTCCTTTGTGTATGTGCCCAAGGGGGTCCACCTGTCCATCCCCCTGCAATCCTACTTCCGGCTGAACGCCAAGGGCGCCGGCCAGTTTGAGCACACGCTGATTATTGTGGACGAAGGGGCGAGCCTGCATTTCATCGAGGGCTGCTCCGCGCCCAAGTACAACGTGGCCAACCTCCACGCGGGCTGCGTGGAGCTCTATGTGAAGAAGGGGGCCAAGCTCCGGTATTCTACCATCGAGAACTGGTCCAAAAATATGTACAACCTGAACACCAAGCGGGCGCTGGTGGAGGAGGGCGGCACCATCGAGTGGGTCTCCGGCTCCTTCGGCTCCCATGTGGGCTGCCTGTACCCCATGAGCATTCTGAAGGGGGACAATTCCCGCATGGAGTTCACCGGCGTCACCTTCGCCGGTAAGGGGCAGAATCTGGACACTGGGGCCAAGGTCGTCCATGTGGGGAAGAACACCAGCTCCTATATGAACACCCGCTCCATCAGCAAAAGCGGCGGCATCAGCACCTTCCGCAGCAGCGTTGTGGTGGAAAAGGCCGCCCAGGGGGCGAAATCCTCCGTCTCCTGCCAGTCTCTGATGCTGGATTCGGACTCCCGCTCCGATACCATCCCCGCCATTGACATCCGCACCCGGGACGCCGCCGTGGGCCACGAGGCCAAGATCGGCAGCATCAGCAACGAGGCGGTGTTCTACCTGATGAGCCGGGGCATGAGCGAGGAGGACGCCCGCGCGCTGATCGTCAGCGGCTTCGCGGACAACGTGTCCAAGGAGCTGCCGGTGGAGTACGCCGTGGAAATGAACAACCTCATCCGCCTGGAGATGAAGGGCAGCATTGGCTGACCCGGGAGGAAGTACCATGGAACAGACAATTTTCATTGATCGACTGCCGGTCCGGACCTGGAACCGGCTGAAGGTAAACGAGGCGGCGGTGCAGTGGGACGAGGCCGGGGCCCTGGCGCTGCCCCCGGTGCAGCTTACCGCGGAGACCGGGCAGTCCCCCGCTCCCCAGCGTCTGGACTTTACCGCCGGCGCGGCGGCCTATAGCCGCCAGGAGGCGGTCCTCACCGCGAAGGCCGGGAGCCAAATGACCGTTTTCGAGCTCTGCACCCCCGGCGCGCCCCTGTGTGCAGCCGTCTCCATGACCCTGGAGGAGAAGGCCCGGGTGCGTCTGGTGCGTCTGATGGCCCCGGAGGGCGGCGCCCTTCTGCGCCACGAGATTCGGGCCGTCTGCGGTCCGGACGCCCGGCTGGAGCTGGTCACCCTTCTTCTGGGAGACGGGGACCTGTATGAAGACGTGCAGGCCGACCTCACGGGAGACGGCAGCAGTTTTGACGCGCAGATTGCTTATCTCGGCCGGTATACCCAGAAAATCGACCTGAATCTGGTGGTCAATCAGTACGGAAAGCACACCTCCAGCACCATCACCGCCAACGGCGCGCTGATGGAGGCCGCCGAAAAGACCTTCCGGGGCTCCATCGACTTCAAGCGGGGCTCCGCCGGGTCCGTGGGCAGCGAGTCGGAGACCGTGCTGATGCTGGGGCAGGATGCGGTAAACAAGACCGTTCCTCTGATCCTCTGCGCAGAGGAAAATGTAGAGGGCACCCACGGTGCCACCATCGGCGAGCTGGACGCGGACACCCTGTTCTATTTCCAGAGCCGGGGCTTTGACCGGGCCCAGGCCGAGGCCATTCTGGCCCGGGCCGCCGTGGAGCGTCTGGCCCGCCTGCCGGGCGATGAGGCCTTTTCCGGTCGGGTCCTGGAGACCCTGGACTGCGTTTTGGGGGAGGCGGCGCAATGAGCTACGATTACCGCCGGGATTTTCCCCTGCTGCAAAGCAGCTCCCTGGCCTATCTGGATAACGCCGCTACGGCTCAGCGCCCCCAATGCGTGCTGGACGCGGAGCGGGAGTTTTACTGCAAGCACAACGCCAATCCCCTCCGGGGAATCTACTCCCTCAGCGTAGAGGCCACCCAGGCTCTGGAGGACGGCCGGGAGGCGGTCCGGCGGTTTCTGAACGCCCGGGCTCCGGAGGAAATTCTCTTCACCCGGAACACCACGGAGAGCCTCAATCTGGTGGCCTACAGCTACGGCCTCAGCCGCCTGCATCCCGGGGACGAGGTTCTGGTGTCCATTATGGAGCACCACAGCGACCTGCTCCCCTGGCAGATGGTCTGCCGCCAGACCGGGGCCACATTGAAATTTATGGAGTGCGAGCCGGACGGCAGTCTGGACCTGGAGAAGGTCCGGCAGCAGATCACCCCCCGCACCCGGCTGGCCGCCATTGCCCAGGTTTCCAACGTCCTGGGCCGGGCCTACCCCATCCGGGCTATTGCGGATCTGGTCCACGCCGCAGGCGGCGTGCTCGTTGTAGACGGTGCCCAGAGCGCCCCCCATCTGTCTGTGGACGTGCAGGCCCTGGACGCGGATTTCTTCGCCTTCTCCGGGCACAAGCTCTACGGTCCCATGGGGATCGGCGTGCTATACGGCAGGCAGGCCCTGCTGGAGGCCATGCCCCCCTTCCTTCTGGGGGGCGAGATGATTGAAAGCGTCACCCGCACCGGAGCGGTTTTCGCAGAGCTCCCCCACAAATTTGAGGCCGGAACGGTCAACGCCGCCGGGGCGGCCGGGCTTCACGCGGCGATCGATTATGTCGCCTCCATTGGCTTTGCGGAGATTCACCGCCGGGAGCTGGCCCTGTGCCGCCGGGCCATGGAGGGGCTGGTGCAGATTCCCGGAATTCACATTCTGGGCAGCGCCCTGCCGGAGGAGCACAACGGCATCGTGACCTTCACCCTGGACGGAGTCCATCCCCATGACATCAGCGAAATTCTGGCGGCGGACGGGGTGGCCGTCCGGGCCGGGCACCACTGCGCCCAGCCCCTGCTGAACCATCTGGGCTACCGGGCCACGGTCCGGGCCAGCTTTGCCTTTTACAATACCGACAAAGAGGTGGACCGGCTGATTGCAAGCCTGTCCACCGTAAGGGAGCGAATGGGATATGGAAACGAGAAGCTTTTATAATGAGATCCTGACGGAGCACAATCTCCATCCGGAGTTCAAGCACGACCTGCCGGACGCGGACATCGTCCTGGACGGCGTCAACCCCAGCTGCGGCGATGAAATTCAGCTGCGGCTGAAAACCGACGGTGACACCATCGTAGACGGCGCCTTTGTGGGCGACGGCTGCGCCATCTCCCAGGCCTCCACCGACATTATGCTGGGCATGATCGTCGGCAAGCGCAAGGAGGAGGCCCTGCGCCTGGGCAGGCTGTTTATGGCCATGATCCGAGGGGAGGCCTCCGAGGCGGAAATTGACAGTCTGGAGGAGGCCTCCGCCCTCCGGGAAATCGCCCATATGCCCGCCCGGGTGAAATGCGCCATGCTGGGCTGGCGGACCCTGTCGGAGGCCCTAAAGGAAACATAAAGAGCAGCGCCCCGGGTGGTTAAACCGCCCGGGGCGCTTCGTTTCTCCGGCAGGGGCCCGCCCCTACCCCTCCGCCAAATGGCGCTCCAGATCCGCAAACAGCGCTTCCACCGCAGCGGAGGCGGCCTCCTCCGAATCCGCACCCGATTCGCACAGCTGATTGAGCTGCCAGCCCAAGCTGGTCTCCAATTCCGCATTCCCAAAATACACCCGGTCCACCGGGGTCGTCAGAAGCGGGATCTCCTCGTCGGTCAGAGAAAGGTCCAGCAGCGCCCTCTGCCGGGCGGTGGTGGTGCGTTGGGTTTCCGCCTCGCTTCTCAGCAGCTGCCGGTACCGCTCCCAAAGCGGCGCCACGGCCCCCCGGCTTCTCACCGGAAAGCCCGCGCTGCTTAGGACCAGGCTGCTGCACTTCTCTGCACGGTCTCCCTCCCACTGGGCCTCCTCCGTCAAAAACTCCCGCAGAAGGGCATAGACCAGGTCCGGATGCGCACTGTGGGCCGAGGCGGCCCCGTAATAGGTCACCTCTGCGGCCGTTTTCCCGTCTATTCCCGCCAGGGGCAGCATGGTCAGGTCGGTCCCCTCATTTTTGGCAATGGCCGCAAGGGGAAGAATTTGGTTCAGCCGCTGGACCGACAGCGGAGAATCCTTTGCAATGGTTTCTCCTCCTCGCCAGTAGCCCCAGAGATCTACCGGAGCCGCACCGGCTGCGGGCTCATCCTGCGCCGCCGCCATCTGAAACCGCTGGAAAAAGGTCTCCATATCCTCATGGGAAAGGACGACCTCCCTAGCCTCGTAATCAAAGGCCGGGGGCAGAAGCGCCCAGCCCCGCCAGAATAGGGCCAGGCCCAGCTGCTTCCAATCCCCACGCCCACTCTCGGCGACGGCGTCATAGAAGGAATAAAGATTTGCACCCAGCCGCGCCGGGTCCAGCCCGGCGGCCTTCAGCTGCGCGGCGTCCGCGTAGATCACCTGGAGGTCATAGCGCATGGGCAAAAGATACCGCTTTCCGTCCAAAACCCCGGCGTCCATAATATCCTGCCGGAGCGCCTGGGTATCCAGCGCCGTATCCCCGTCATAATAGGCGCTCAGGTCCGCGAACAGGCCGTTGTCCATGGCAAGCGAAGCATCGTAAAACAGCGTCTCCTGTCCACCGGCCGCCTGGTCCGGCATTAGGTAACCGTCCGGGCCCTCCCCGGCCATGATTTGGGTCCGCAGCTGCTCCAATCGATCTGCCCGCTCCTGCGCATCCGCCGGCAGGGCCTCCAGCCTCACCGTTACCCCTGGGTGCTTCTCTTCAAATCGGGCGATGACCCATTTTTGCAAGGACTGGAGCTCTTTTTGCCGCGCCGCCGCAGTCGTAGTGGGATTCCCCGCACCCTCCGTGACGATCCAAAGCGTTGTCTCCTCTGTCTGCCGTCTTTTTTCCCCGCAACCGGCAAGCAAAAGCAGGGCAAGCAGGATTGCCATTCCACGCAGCACCGTTTTCCCCATGGCGTCTCTCCTTCCTATTCTATATTACCCCTCCGCTAAATACTGCTCCAGCTCGGCCAGAATGTCCTCCGCCAGCTGATCCAGATCCACATCTGATGGAATCCGGTTCCGCTCCGGATCGTTCAACTTCTGGAGGGCTGAGTCCAGAAGTGCCTGAAGCCCATCATTGTCAAAATAGGCCCGGTCAATCGGAACGGATAAGATCGGAACATCCCGGTCTGTCAGTTCCAGCTTCAGCAGCCGCTTGTGCCCGGGATTTGTGCTCCCCAGCGCCTCACTCCGTTTATCCTCAAGCTCCTTGATTTGCTTTACATAATTCCATAGCGGTTCTACCGATCCGTTATATCGGACTGGCCAGCCATCTGCCGCAAGCAGCCGCTCCCCAGACAGAGGTCTGCTGTTGCGAAGCTGCTGCCATTGGGCCTCTTCCGTGAGAAATTCTCTTAGAAAATCATAGGTCAGCTCCAGGTGCTCCGTTCCAGCCCCGGCCGCAGCAAAATAGGTAATACGCGCCACAGTTTCTCCCTCCACGCTACGCAGCGGAAGCATAACCACCGGTTTCTCCGCACTTGCCCCGATCGCCGCCGTAGTGTACGCCCGGTCCAGGTTTCCCGGCTCCAGGGGAACATCCTCATCTAAAAAGGCCTTGGTCAACCAATACACGGAAAAATCAGTCTGATCCCGCAGGGGATGGTTCCCTACCGCCGCTCTCATCTGCTGATACCGCTCCAGAAAGGTTCGGAGGGCCTCCTTTTGCAGAATGACTTGTTCTCCCTCATAATCATAAATCACAGGCAGGACCTGCATATGCCGTGCGCCCCACTGGTAAAGCGCCCCCTTCATCCAGGGCAGCTGCCCTGTGCCCAATACCACATCCCAATAGGCGTATAGGCTCTTGCCCATGCGCTCGGTATCCAGCCCCTGTGCCGCCAGCTGCTCCGCATCCGCATAAATCACCGGAATCTCATACCGCAGGGGCAGCACATACCGGGCTCCGCCCACCACCCCGGCCTCCATGACCGTCTGCTGGAGGGCTTCCGTGTGCAATTCCGTATCTGCGTCGTAATAGGGGCTCAGGTCCGCAAACAGACCGGAATACATAGCCATATCCAAATTGATAAACAGAGACTCCGGGTTTTCCTGGGGCGTTGCAGAAGTAAAAACCGCCCGGTCCCCATCCCAAGCAATTTGAAGCGGGGTAGTTGCCGGCCACTCCCACAAGGTCGTCGGCAGAAGGAATCCGTCCGGTCCGCTGCCATTCATGATCTGGGTCCGCAGCTGCTCCAATCGGTTCTCCCGTTCCTGTCCGGATTCGGGCAGCGTCTCCAGGTTGACCTTCACGCCGGGATGATCCGCTTCAAAGGCCCGGGCAACGCTTTCTGCCTGTTCTCTCATGCCTGATGCCGCGTTTTTTTCCATAACAATCCATAGCGTAACCCCTTCAGTTGGCATTTCTGTTTGGTTTTCCTCTTCCCCACACCCTGCAATCAGAATTGCCATCAGCACCAGCAGAAGGAAAACTGTCCGTTTGAAAAGCACGCCCCTCATTGGCTCCCCTCCTTATAAAAAGTGGGCACGTGCCCAAGTATCAATCAAGCACGCGCCCAAAGATTACTAAGCGACTCTGAAGGTATTTCTTCGTTCCTTCATCGCAAAATTTCTAACTACTTGCTATTGCAAAAGCTCCTCAAGAGTGTAGCATTTGCCAAATATTTCCCACAATTTGGACAGTCAATTTTTATTCCTGAATAGACATAAGTATGGGTATGGCTATCCGATGGTCCGCCTTCGGTGCATACTCCAGCTGGTAAGCGAACAACTCTGTTCTCTATTGCCTGCGTACTAACTATAGTCGCCTCCGCGCCACAGCGCTCACAGGCAATCTTCGCCAGCTGTGGCTCGGCCGTCTCTCCCTTGGGCGGGACGGCGGCAAATACGGACAGGGAACAGGACAGCAAAAGGGCTACGACGAGGATCACGGAAATCAGATTTCTCTTTTTCATGAATTGGTGCTCCTATCAAAGTCGGTTTGTGGAATCCTGCACTTCCTTTGCTCCGAGGGGTGCGCACCCGCCGGGGTCCATAAGATTCTGCGCGCCTCTTATGTGGATTTATTATACCACGGCAATTCTTCAATGTAAAGATTCTTCTTTTTATCTTTTTCGCTTGTTCCCTTATTTCGAAACTTGTCTGCTCTTCATGAATATTTGAAATTTATATACCGTATATTCTTCTGGCCTGTCCACCTTTTTGCAAAAAAGCACCCGGCATGGATCCGCTCCACACCGGGTGCTCAAAATTCAGTTCGCCAGACCGTTGCGTTTTCCGTCGTCAAAGGCGATGTTCACCCCGTTGACGCTCACGCCCTCCGGCGTCTCGGCCACCTTCCAGAGCATATACCGGGCGCATTCCGGCCGGGACCAGACATTTTTCAGCATAGCAGCCCAGTCGGGCTCCTTCGCCCGGTCCAGGATCAGGCGCTCCGTGGTCAGCACATTCCCTTTCCTCCCCGCAATGCGGCAAGCTGGTCGATCACATCCCCCACAGAGCCCTGGCTGCAGGCCGCGGCGGCATGGAACCGGGCCAGCAGCTCTGGCTTTCCGTCGGTGGGGACAAAGGCCAGGTCCGCCTCCTCCAGCATGGACCGGTCATTCTCCGCGTCTCCCACGCACACCAGGGTCTTTCGCCCCAGCTCTTGAGCCAGCTTTCTGCCCATGCGGCCCTTGGACGCGCCCTTGGGCAGCACATCCACGATCCGGGGCGCCGCCCGGGTCACGTCAATCGCGTCTCCCCACTGCTCCAGCAGCCAGTCCATGGCCTCGTCCAGCTCCCGGACCTCCTCCGGAAAGACCGGGCGGAAGTACTGATCCACGCTCACATCTGTCGCCGTCCCATAAATGGCAAACTTCAGGAAGGGCCGGGGAATCTCCTTGGGGTCAATGACCTCAAAGGCGCCGCCATTGTTCCGGCAGACCTGGGCCCACTGGGGATAGGGGCGGAAGAAGCCGTAATGAGCCTCCACTCCCTGCACCTCCACCAGGAAATTCGGGTAGCGCTCGCAGGTCTTGCGGATCACCTCCTCCGGGTCCAGCTCGATGGGCTGCGCCAGGACAAATTCCCGCTTCTCCTTGTCATAGGCCGCCGAGCCGTTATAAAGGATCAGCGGTGCATTGACGGGGATGTAACGGAAAATGGGGGTGCACATGGCCACGCTTCGCCCTGTATTCACCGTAAAGGCGCCGCCGTGCTCCATAAAGAAGCGGATGGCGTCCACATTCCGCTGGGGAATGTCCCCCTGGGGGTCCGTCAAGGTGCGGTCATAGTCCGCACACAGCAAAATATCAGAAAACATCCTGGAAACCTCCTATTTCCCAACGCAAAAGCGTTCAAAAATTCGATTTGTAATATCCTCCCGCACTACGCGGCCCGTCAGCTCCCCCATGGCGCTCATGGCCAGCTCCACATCCGTCAGCACGGCGTCGGGCGTAACGCCCTGCTCCAGGCCCTCCAACGCCCGGTCCATTCCCGAAATGGCCCGACGCAGCGCGTCGTACTGCCGGGCGTTGGTCAAAATGGAGCCGTCGCAGACGCCGCTGCCGCCAAACTGCGCCTCCAGCAGGCCACCCAGGGCCTCCAGCCCCGCTCCGGTCCGGGCGCTCACCCGGAGGACCTGCCGGAAGGGAAGGTCCCCGGGGCTTACTGCCTGGGGCAGGTCGCTTTTATTGAGCAGCGCCACGGTCCATTTGCCCTCCGCCGCCGCCATGGCCGCCCGGTCCTGGGCGTCCAGGGGCCGGGAGCCGTCGCAGACAAAGAGCACCGCCTCCGCCTCCCGGGCCGCCTCCCGGGAGCGCTCCACCCCCAGGGCCTCTACCGGGTCCGCAGAGGCCCGAATCCCGGCGGTATCCGTCAGCCGCAGGCGCAGACTTCCCAGCCGGATCTGCTCGTCCACCGTGTCCCGGGTGGTGCCCGGAATCTCCGTCACGATCACCCGCTCATATCCGGCCAGAGCATTCAGCAGGCTGCTCTTGCCCACGTTGGGCTTGCCCACAATGGCCACCCGCAGCCCCTGCCGCAGAATCTGCCCCCGGCGGTAGGTGGCAAGCAGCCCGGCCAGGGTCTCCCGGCTTTTCTGAAGGGTCGCCAGGTAGTCTTGCAGATTAAATTCGTCAATTTCCTCGTCCGGGTAGTCCAGGACTGCGTGAAAGTGGCTGCAAAGATTTGTCAGGTCCTGATACACCGGCTCCAGCCGCCGCCGGAGCGCCCCGCCGACCTGCCCGGCGGCATTGGCCGCTGCCTCGGCGGTCTCCGCCTCGATGAGGTCGATCACCGCCTCCGCCTGGGTCAGGTCCATGCGGCCGTTCAGAAAGGCCCGCTTGGTAAACTCCCCCCGGCCTGCGGGCCGGGCCCCGGCGGCGTACAGAGACTCCAGCCCGGCGGCAAGGACCGCCGGAGAGCCATGGCACTGGAGCTCCACCGTATCCTCCCCGGTATAGGACCCGGGGCCCCGGGTATAGACCCCCAGGCACTGGTCCAAAACCCGGCCCTGCTCATCCCGGAGCGTTCCCAGCATCAGCTTCCGGTCCGGCGCTTCCCACAGGGGTACGCCGTTCAAAAGCGTAAAGACCTGCCCGGCGACCTGGGCGCACCCCGGTCCGGACAGGCGCAGAATTCCGATTGCGCTGATTTGGTTTCCCGTGGAGACCGCCGCAATCACATCCGGCATGGCGCGTCTCTCCCTTCCGTTTCGAATTTTTTTCATCTTATCATATTTCCCGGGAAAAAGCAATGCGGCGCATGGCACCGGCCCGTCCGGGAACCCTAAGCGGGGAGGTGAAAGTATGGACAAAAAGAAGCGCCGGGAGCAGGGGGAGCTCTGCGTGGACCCCAACGCCCGGCTGTGCAGCAAGTTTGACGAGACCGCCATTGCGAAGTTTCCCGTAGCGCCGGAGGGCGCCATGGGCGTCCGCGTGGTGGACAACTGCGCCGAGGCTCACGAAATGTGACGGTGCCGGAGGAATCTGAGCAGCCTCCGCACCAGGCGCTTGCCCCAATTCGCCAAGAAAATCCCCCAAATGACAACTCCCACGGCGGCATATAGCCCGGGATCAAACCGCTCCATGCCCTCGCCCCCTTTGGCCACTCTATGCCAAGGGGGGCAAGAAGGTGCAGCCTTCCGCCCCTATTTCCGAATGACCTTATCCGCATAAGGCTCCAGCAGTGCCTCCACCTCATGGATATAGGTCGTATCAAAGGTATCCGCCCATTTGAGCAGCCGCCGCAGGGCGGGAATGCTCTCCTTCATCCCGCCCTCCAGCCCCAGGTGCCGCCGGAAGAACCGGCGGAGGATCCGCCGGCGGTACACCCGCCGGGGTACCCGGAGGAGATAAATCCGGTCCGCGTCCCGGAAGCTCTGGGAGCACCAGCCATAGTAGACCCCCTCCAGAATCCAGTCCTCCTTCCGGAGGATCTGCTCCAGCCTCTGCGCCCGCTCCTCCGGTTCCCGGCGCTGGGCATAGGACCCCAGTTCATTTTTCCACTGGAGGTCGTCCATATCATAGTGAGGGATCCCGAGCTCCCGGGAGAGGGCCTCCGCCAAATAGGATTTGCCGCTTCCGGGCCCGCCGATGATCCGAATTTTCATGCCGTCTCCTCCCGGTAAACCACCCGGAATTCCTCGCACACCACAAGGCGGTCCTCCGCAAAGGGCAGGCCCACCGCCGCCAGCTCCCCGGTGAAGAAGGGCTCATGGACCCCACGCCAATGGGCCAGACTCCGGTCCCCCTCTCCCTCCTTCCAGGCGTGCTCCGCCGGGACCTGCTCATAGGGGCACAGATAGACCCGGGTCGTCCGGAGAATGCACCTGGCCGCCTCCCGGCTGTCCAGAATCACACTGTAGTCCCCCACCCGGGGCAGGGGCTCGTCCGGACCGTAGGCGTCATAGGCCGAGGAGGTCGCCGTTTTCGTCCCCGCAAGGACCAGGGCAAGCAGCCCGTCCGGGTCCCCGCCGAAGGCCCAGGCCTCATAGTCCTCTCCGGCGCAGGCCGGGTTTTCCCGGCAAAAATCATTCCAAAGCGCTTCCGCAGTCATGCCGTTCTCCTTTCCGTTTCCTAAGGAATTTGTTCTCCGCTTTTCGCCCTTCACTATAGCATACCCGGCCCGGATTTTCCATCCCCCGGCCCGCCAAAATTCCCGAAAAGTTTTCCTGATTTTCTCTTGACAAAATGAACATCTGTGCTATTATATATATGAACATATTATCATATGTTTAATCCAACTCAATTGCGAGGTGCTTGCCCTTGGAATCCTTCATCGAAAGCGAGGATCAGCTCATTGATATGGCAGAGCTGTTCAAGGTATTTGGGGACTCCACCCGGATCAAGATCCTGTGCTCCCTGTTCCGGCAGGAGCTGTGCGTGCAGGAGATTGCCGAGCGTGTCGCCGCCAGCCAGTCCGCCGTATCCCATCAGCTCCGGCTGCTGAAGCAGGCGAAGCTGGTAAAAAGCCGCCGTCAGGGCAAGCTCATGCTGTATGAGCTGGCAGACGAGCATGTGAAAACCATTATTGGCATGGCCAAAGAACATCTGGAGGAATGACTTATGAGAAAGACTTACGAACTGGAAGACCTGGATTGCGCCAACTGCGCCGCCAAAATCGAAGCCGCGATCAACAAGATGCCCGAGGTCACAAAGTGCACCATCACCTTCATGACCTCCCGTATGGCCCTTACGGTCCCCGACGGCACGGACCTGAGCGCCCTGCTCCCCAAGATTCAGAAGGAAGTCAATAAGGTGGAGCCCGACTGCAAGGTCGTGTTCTGATATGAAGGGGCTCACCAAAAAGCAGCAGAAGCTGCTGATTCGGATTTTGGTCGGCCTGGGGCTCTTTGCCGCAGGCGTTCTGACCGGCCACCTGGTCCCCGGCTCCGTGGGAGTCTGGGTGAGCGGAATTTTGTGCGTTGGGGCCTGGCTGCTGTGCGGCTATGACGTGTTCATCAAGGCCGGAAAGAACATCGGCCACGGCCAGATTTTTGATGAGAACTTCCTCATGTGCATCGCCACCCTGGGGGCCTTTGCCCTGCGGGACTTCTCGGAGGGCGCAGGCGTTATGCTGTTCTTCCAGGTGGGCGAGCTGTTCCAGAATATCGCCGTGGACCGCTCCCGGAAGTCTGTCGCGGCCCTGATGGACCTGCGGCCGGATGTGGCCTATGTGCTCCGGGACGGGGAGGTAGAAGAGTGCGACCCCGAGGAGGTCGCCGTGGGAGATCTGCTCCGGGTCCTGCCCGGTGAGCGCATCCCCGTGGACGGCGTTGTGATCTCCGGCGTCTCCAGTGTGGACACCTCGAAGATCACCGGCGAGTCCGTCCCCGCCGACCTGGCCCCCGGCGACCGGGTGCTCTCCGGCTGCATCAGCATCACCGGCGAGATGACCATCCGCGCCGAGAGCGAATACGCCAGCTCCACCGTGGCCCGGATTCTGGAGCTCATGGAATCCGCCAACGAGGGCAAATCCAAGACTGAGTCCCTGATTACCCGCTTTGCCCGGTACTATACCCCCTGCGTGGTGTTCGGCGCCCTGGCGCTGGGGCTGATCGTTCCTCTGTTTGACGCGATGCAGTTCACCAAGTGGATCGTCCGGGCGCTGAACTTCCTGGTCGTGTCCTGCCCCTGCGCTCTGGTCATTTCCGTGCCCCTGAGCTTCTTCTCCGGCATGGGCGCAGTCTCCAAGGCCGGTATGATCGCCAAGGGCGGCATAGCCCTGGAGAACCTGGCCCAGACGGATACCGTGGTCTTTGACAAGACCGGCACCCTCACCACCGGCACCTTCCGGGTGGCAGAGGTCGCCCCCGTGGGCATGAAGGCGGAGGAGCTGCTGGCTCTGGCCGCCGGGGCCGAATCCCGGTCCAATCACCCCATTGCCAAGGCCATCGTCGCCGCTGCCGGGCAGACGGACGCCCTGGTCTCCCAGCTGCAGGAGCTCCCCGGCAAGGGCATCAGCGCCCAGGTAAACGGCCGGGCCGTCCATGCGGGCAATCCCCGGCTGCTGAAAGACCTGGGCCTGGAAGCCCCGGAAATTGCCGCCGGCACTGCCATTTATGTGGTGGTTGACGGGGTCTATGCCGGTTACATCCGGCTGACCGACCAGCTCAAGCCCGGTGCAGCGGAGGCGATTGCCCGGCTGCGCAGCCTGGGCGTGAAGGAGACGGTCATGCTCACCGGCGACCGGGAGGCCGCTGCCGCTCCCGCCGCCAAGGAGGCGGGGATCAGCCGGTACTTTGCCGGGCTGCTGCCCCAGGATAAGGTGGAAAAGGTGCAGAGCCTTCTGAATGAGGACCGGAACGTGGCCTTTGTGGGCGACGGCGTAAACGACGCGCCGGTCCTGTCCCTGGCAACCGTAGGCGTCGCCATGGGCGGCATCGGCTCGGACGCCGCCGTGGAGGCATCCGACCTGGTCCTGCTGAAGGACGACCTGTCCGACCTGCCCACGGCAATCCGTATCGCCCGGAAAACCGTGCTGGTCTCCAAGGAGAACATCATTTTCGCCCTGAGCGTGAAGCTTCTGATCCTGATCCTGAGTATTCTCGGACACGCAACCATGTGGATGGCGGTGTTCGCGGACGTAGGCGTGGCGGTCCTCGCCATTCTCAACGCCACGCGGTGTATGTACTTCAAAAAATAACAGTTGCCGGGGCAGCGCCCCGGCAGCTTCTTTTACGGCCGGGGCAATGCCCCGGCCTTCCTATTTCAGCAGCCGCAGCCGCAGTTGTTGCCGCAGGTATTGCCGCAGCCGTTGTCATTGCCGCAGCCACAGCCGCAGTTGAATCCGCCGCAGAACAGGAGAATCAGGATGATGATGAGCCAGGTATTGTTGCCGCAGAAATTGCAGTTCATAGTCTTACCTCCATGAAATGACCGGGCGAAGTCCCGGCGCCTCGAGGGCTTTGTTGCCGCTCATTCCATGTTATTCAGACCGCCGATTTTTGTGCGGCGAACAGCTCCTCCATCGTCCCGAAGGTGTAGCCCATCTCCTCCCACTTGGTCAGCAGCTCGTCAAGAATCTCCCCGTTGGTCTTGGAGGTGGAGTGGAGCAACACCACCGCTCCCGGATGGATCCGGGGCAGAAGCTTGGCAAAGGCCTGCTCTTTGGTAGGCTGGCTGTCGTTATTCCAGTCCACATAGGCCAGGCTCCAGAATACGGTCCGATATCCCAGCTCCTTGGCCATCTTCAGATTTTCCTCGCTGTAGATTCCCTGAGGCGGGCGATAGTACCGGGGCAGCTCCTGGCCCGTGCAGTCCTGAAACAGCGCCTCCAGCTCCCCCAGCTCCTTGGCAAAGGTATCCGGATCGGAGATTTTAGACATATCATAGTGGTGGGCCGTATGGTTGCCCACGGTGTGCCCCTCGGCCACCATCCGCCGGACCAGCTCCGGATTCCGCTCTATATAATTGCCCACCAAGAAAAAAGCCGCCGGGACCCGGTGGGCCTTCAGGGTATCGAGAATTTTGGCCGTGCTGCCGTTTTCATAACCCGCGTCAAAGGTCAGATAGATGGTTTTTTCCGTGGGGTCTCCCAGGAACGCCGCGTCATAGGCCGCCAGCTGCGCCACACTGGCCGAGCCGGTAGGCGGCTGCCCCTCCGTGCGGAAGCTCAGCCCCCAGGCCCCCGCCTCCAGCGCGCCGCCCCGGGTCAGGGCCGCGATTCCGATGGCCGCCGCCAGGATCGCCGCCCCGGCAATCCCCAAATACTGTTTTCGTCTCACATGACTCCCCTCCTTTGTATTCAGCCTATGCCGCCGGGGCGCATTTATCCCAAAAGGCGCTCCGCCCGGGTCAGTACCCGGCTGAGTCCGGCATACAGGTAAAGTGCCAGAACGCTTACCCCAATCCAAAGGAGGCTGTAGGGCAAGCAAATCTGCCCCAGGAAGGACAGGGGCATTCCCCGATAATCCCAGACCCGGAAGTCCCGATTCACCAGCAGACCCACCCCCAGCTCCGCCGCCGTCACAATGCCGGCCCCCAGGACTCCCTGCACCGCCCTGGGCGCCGGGTGGTCCAGCTCTCCCAAATGGCCGATGAGCAGAAAGCAGGTGCCCCCGGTCAAAAACATAGACCAGTGGCTCCGCCCCCGCCAGAGCAGCTCCAGCCCCACATAGGCCCCGCCGCCCAGGAGTCCCAGCAGGGTCCGCTTTTTCCATTCCATAGCATACTCTCCCGTATTTTTCCGAATGAAACTAGTCTGCCCGGTTTTGTCCCGGCAAATTCAGAAAAATATTTGCATTTTCTCTTGACAAACGGGGAAATATTCTATATAATAACATTCGCTGTTCAACGAGCAGCTTCCATGTGGCGGCATAACTCAGTTGGTAGAGTATCCGGTTCATACCCGGCATGTCATCTGTTCAAGTCAGATTGCCGCTACCAGGCCCGTTGGTCAAGTGGTTAAGACACCGCCCTTTCACGGCGGTAACATGGGTTCGAG
>CAKTIN010000031.1 GCA_934565775.1 uncultured Oscillospiraceae bacterium | reverse complement strand
CAGTACAGCAACAACCTCACCGATGCGGACGGCACGGGGAAGGTCTGGACGGCGGACCTCAGCCATTACGCCAATTATCAGAGCTGTGACGGCATCCAGATCATGATCAACCCCCACACGGAGGCGGCCCTGACCCAGGCGGATGTGCTCAGCGCCGAGGCGCTGCAAATTACCGCGCGGACAAGCGCCGGAGCGTAAGGCGACGATAATAATCAGAGGAAAGGAGTGGTGCAATGGCAGGAATGGAAGTGTTCGCAACCGTCCTCGGCATCGGTGGTACAGTCTGTGCAATTGTATTCGGGTATCTCGCTTTTCGCCGAAACGGCAAGGCCGATGATACCGCTGAGGGCAAGAAGGATGGAGTGCTGCTGACCGAGATCGGATACATCAAATCCGGCGTGGACGACATCAAGCGGAAACAGGAGAAGGAGGATGAACGGCATCTTAAGGTTGTCGAGCGCCTGAGCGCGGTTGAGTCGTCTGCAAAGCAAGCTCACCATCGAATCGACGAGATGCAGAGTAAGCTTAACGGCAGACAAGGCGATGATTAAATTTGCGAGGAATGGAGGAATAAAATGG
Source organism: uncultured Oscillospiraceae bacterium (assembly GCA_934565775.1). Taxonomy (GTDB): domain Bacteria; phylum Bacillota; class Clostridia; order Oscillospirales; family Oscillospiraceae; genus Faecousia. Next base: position 21,001 of record CAKTIN010000031.1, on the reverse strand, counting down.
AAATCAGGCAGTGTTTCCTAGTCAAAAACGAGTGCTACACGAAGAATCAGCGCCAGCGGAGCCTTCCGGCCAGCCAGCAAGATAGCCGGTACCGGCGCTATTACCAGGGGCCTACCCACATCGTAGTGCATTCCACCGGCGTAAACAATCCCTGGCTGCTGCGCTATGTGCAGCCGGACGATGGCGTTTTGGGAGTCAACCGCAACGGGAATTCATGGAATAACCCCGGGATTGAAGCCTGTGTGAATGCCTTTATTGGCAAGGTGGATGATGGCCGCATTGCCGTATACCAGACATTGCCCTGGGAATATCGGCCCTGGGGCGTGGGCGGCGGCAGCAAGGGTTCCTATAACGATTGCGCTATTCAGTTCGAAATCTGCGAAGACGGGCATAAAGATGAAAGCTATGCCCGGGAATGCTATGAACAGGCCGCCCAGTTCTGCGCCTATCTGTGCGATAAGTATAGCATCCCGGTCAGCGGGATTGTGAGCCACCATGAGGCACACCAAGCCGGTTACGGCTCCGATCACACCGACCCGGACAATTGGTGGCCCAAGTTTGGCCTGACCATGGATGGGCTGCGTAAGAGAGTTCATGAAATTTTGGATGCAAGCAAAGAGCAGCCAGAGGAGGAACAGGAAATGTCAGAAGAAAATCTGAAAGCGGTGCTTTCTGCCGTACTTTCTACGGCGATGGATGGAACCGGAACTGGGGATAACCCCAGCGCATGGGCCAAGGAAGCCGCCGAGTGGGCCAAAGAGAACGGTATTATCAATGGCTTTGGCGGCAACGATATGGGCTGGCAGAAGCTGCTTACCCGGGAGCAGATGGCAACGGTGCTTTATCGGTTTGCGAAGCTGATGGGCAAAGCTTAATGTGGAAAGGAGAAAATTATGAAAATGTTGGAATTGATTATCGCAGTATCCATCATCATGTGGTACATCATCGACCGCTTCAAGCCTCTGTGGGCGGATTTGAGCTGGGGCAAGTACATCACCATTGCCGTATCTGCGGTTATGGCGGGAGCGCTCTGCGCAAACTACCGGCTGGATATTATGGCGGCGCTGGGAGCGGTTGAAGTGGTTACGCCGCTGGGGATCGTGCTTACGGCCTTTGCTATGATGAGTGGGAGCTCCGCTGTGGCTGAGATTGTGGCGCGTGTCAAGGGAAACGGATAATGCAGAATCCCCGCCGATGGAACATTCCTTCGGCGGGGACGTTTTTTATGATAGGAAAAGCCGGATTCATGCGGGAATGAATCCGACTTTTCAAGCCTGCTGCTTTTATCCCGCCCCAGGCAAGCGGAGGGTGTAACGGGTCGAACTTTTATGAGTCGCTGCCGACACGCGACAATGACAGCGGGCACGTTGCCATTGCAGAATACCCTGCGCAGATATTATATTACGCCTTAGGCAGAATATCTATTGTCAACTTTTCCAAAAGAAGGTCATTTTTTTGCATAGATTTATACGCCCTAATTTGTCTATGTGTATAATACGCTTTTCAGCCCTTCTCCCCATTGTGCCGGTGGACGGCCATTCAGACCGTTTCAGCTTGTTCAATGCCCATCACACTGGCTTTATACTGATTTTTGTACCAGTCCGCATAGGACATGATTACCTCGGCTTCTTCTTTGGTAAGATATGAAGCGTATTCCTTTGAATTTACAAAATCAAAGCAATATACACCTTGTTTTCTGTAGTACGCTTTTCGACCGTCATTGATGCCGTAAAGATTTTCGATATAAATATAAGCCATCTTTTTCCCCTTTCCGGGCGGTTTTGCCGCCGCCCTTCGGCTTATTTAATCCTCTATATAGCTCACACTGTAAAACGTGCATCCTTCGTGCTGCTCTATCAACCACGCTTCAAGTTCATACTGCCTTTCGCATTCTGCGTTGTAGTTCCCGCCCTCATTGTAGGGGAAATTCTTTTCGATCCTTGTTCCGTCCGCATATTCTGCAACCGCATTCCACATGATTTATTCTGCGCCTCCATCAATAGACCACCAGTTATGGGAATCATCGTAATACCCAAATTCAAAGCTGCCGTCATCAAGATAGTTGATGCAGTAAAACTCATCACTCGAAGTGATATTTTTCAAGCAAACCATCATGCCGGTAAGCTCATGCCGGTATCTCTCCATCGTGTCCGCCGGTGCGAATCCACGCACCAAGTTCATCATTGCTACCTTGTTACGAATGACCTTGATAATAAGTTCTTTTGCGCTCATTTCTATTTCCTCCTGTCTTTCGGCTGTCGTGGCGTTTTACTCCTTACGCTTACTATTATACAGCAAACGCTAAACAATGTCAAGCATTTCATTTATTAGTTTCTAAATTATTTCCCTCAATCACTTGACAGCAATTAGCAATTACTGTATATTAGATACTAGGAGGGATACTACATGACTACAGAACAAATGCTTAAAATGTCGCTATCATTTTGCGGCTTATCGCAAGCAGAGCTTGCCCGCCGCATTGGGACCACACCATCAAATTTAAACCAAAAAGTGAAACGGAACACATTGACGCGGGAGAACCTGGAAGAAATTGCGAGAGCGATGGGGGCAGAATTTGTCTGCCATTTCCGCTTCCCAGACGGAACGGAGATCTAATATGGAGAAATTAGAGACACTGAAAAAGTGGATTAAGGAAAGTAACCGCATTGTATTTTTCGGCGGCGCAGGAGTAAGCACCGAATCGGGCGTGCCCGATTTCAGAAGTCCTGGCGGGATATATGATACCGGGAAAGTCGGGACTAATACGCAGGGCTCTACGGAATCCGGGATCCCGGATTTCCGCAGTGTGGACGGGCTGTACAGCCAGCACTTTGACTATCCCCCGGAGACCATCATCAGCCACAGCTTTTTTGAGCGGAATCCCGAGGCCTTCTTCCGGTTTTACCGGGAGAAGATGCTGCCCCTGGGCTTTGAGCCCAACGTGACCCACAGGGTGCTGGCCCGGTGGGAGCAGGAGGGGAAGCTCCTGGCCGTGGTCACGCAGAACATCGACGGTCTGCACCAGAAGGCCGGCAGCAAGCGGGTCTATGAGCTCCACGGCAGCGTTCTGCGGAATTACTGCCAAAAATGCGGGAAATTCTTCCCTGCGGAGTATGTAAAGAACGCCCGGGGCGTGCCTCTGTGCCCCTGCGGCGGCATCGTAAAGCCGGACGTAGTGCTCTATGAGGAGAGCCTGGACGAGAAGGTCCTGGCCGCCAGCGTACGGGCCATCCGCCAGGCGGACCTGCTGATCGTGGCGGGGACCAGCCTGACGGTGTACCCCGCCGCCGGGCTGCTGGGGTACTATCCCGGCCACCGTCTGGCGCTGATCAACCGAGACGCGACCCCCTATGACGGCCAGGCGGACCTGGTGCTCCACGCCCGCCTGGGGGACGTGTTCTCTCAGCTGTGAGGAAGGCTATGGAAAAGCTATACTATACCCAGCCCGGGGCCCGGGAATTTACCGCCCGGGTGCTGGAGTGCCGCCCGGAGGGGGCGGCCTGGGCCGTTCGCCTGGACCGGACGGCCTTCTTCCCCGGAGGCGGCGGCCAGGCCTGCGACCTGGGGACCCTGGGCGGCGCGGCGGTTTTAAATATGCAGGAGGCCGGGGACCAGGTCTGGCATCTGTGCGCGGCGCCGCTGGAGGCAGGGGCGGAGGTCCGGGGCGTTCTGGACTGGGACCGCCGCCGGGATCTGAGCCAGCAGCACTCCGGAGAGCACATCGTCTCCGGGTTGGTATTCCGGCACTTCGGCCATCACAACGTAGGCTTTCATATGGGCGCCCAGTGCATGACCATCGACTTTGACGGCCCTCTTTCCTGGGAGGCGCTGACCGCCATTGAGGCGGAGGCCAACGACGCGGTGACCCGGGACCTGCCGGTGCGGGCCTGGTTCCCGGAGCCGGAGGAGCTGGCCCGCCTGCCCTATCGGAGCAAGAAGGCCCTGACCGGGGCGGTGCGCCTGGTGGAGTTCCCGGGATACGACCTGTGCGCCTGCTGCGGCACCCATGTGGAGCGGACCGGGCAAATCGGACCCATCAAGCTCCTGTCCTGCGTCAAATTTCACCAGGGGGTCCGGGTAGAGCTGCTGTGCGGCGGCCGGGCCATGGCCTATCTCGCCGCCGTCTGGGAGCAGAACCGCCAGGTGAGTCAGGCCTTCTCCGCCAAAATTCTGGAGACCGGCGCCGCCGCCCGGCGGATGAACGAAACCCTGGAGGCCCAGAAGCGCCGGGCCGGGAGCCTGGAGAGCCGGGTGTTCGCCGCCCTGGCGGCGGAGGCCGCCGGGCAGGGGGACGTGCTTATGTTTGAGCCGGAGCTCTCCCCCGACGGGGTGCGCCGCCTGGCAGACGCCGTGGGCCGGGTCTGCGGCGGGACCGTCCTGGTCCTGTCCGGGCAGGACGGGGTGGGCTACCAATACGCCCTGTGCCGCCCGGGCGGGGACCTGCGGGCGCTGAACCGGGCCCTGACCCAGACACTCAACGGCCGGGGCGGCGGCAAGCCGGAATTTCAGCAGGGCAGCGTCCGGGCGGCCCGGGCCGAGATCGAGGCCTTCTGGCGGGCAAAGCCATAAGAAAGGCTGCACAAAGCATCCGGCTTTGTGCAGCCTTTTTTGTGCATTTGAAAATAATACTTGTAAATCCTTAGGGGAAATTGTATAATCAGAAGTGTAACACTGCCGCAGGCATCCGGGCAGTGAAATTGGGAGGAGTGATGCTTGATGAGCGAGTATATCGTTGAAATGCGCCATATTACCAAGGTTTTCCCTGGCATCGTGGCCAACGATGATATTACCTTGCAGCTAAAAAAAGGCGAGATCCACGCCCTGCTGGGCGAGAACGGCGCAGGAAAATCCACCCTCATGAGCGTCCTGTTCGGTATGTATCAGCCGGAGCAGGGCGAGATTCTGAAGAGCGGCGAGGTTGTGAAAATCCACGACCCCAACGATGCCAACCGCCTGGGCATCGGCATGGTCCATCAGCACTTTAAGCTGGTGGAAATTTTCTCCGTCCTGGATAACATTATCCTGGGCGTGGAGGACACGAAGGCGGGCGTCCTCCAGAAGGCCAAGGCCCGGGAGAAGGTCATGCGGCTGTCCGAGCAATACGGCCTGATGATCGACCCCGACGCCAAGATTGAGGACATCTCCGTGGGGATGCAGCAGCGGGTCGAGATTCTGAAGATGCTCTACCGGGACAACGAGATCCTCATCTTTGATGAGCCCACCGCCGTGCTGACCCCCCAGGAGATTGACGAGCTCATGCAGATCATGCGGAATTTCGCCGCCGAGGGCAAGTCCATCCTGTTCATCACCCACAAGCTGGCGGAGATCATGGCCGTAGCGGACCGGTGCACCGTCCTGCGGAAGGGCAAGTGCATGGGCACCGTGGAGATCGCCAAGACCACCAAAGAGGAGCTCTCCCGGATGATGGTCGGCCGGGACGTAAACTTCGCCGTGGAGAAGGAGGAGGCCCATCCCGGAGAGGTGATCCTGGACGTGCAGCACGTCACCGTTCCCTCCAAGCTTCACAAGAACAACGCCGTAAAGGACGTGTCGTTCCAGGTGCGCGCCGGGGAGATCGTATGCCTGGCGGGCATCGAGGGCAACGGCCAGACGGAATTCGCTTACGCCCTGACCGGCCTGGAGAAGCCCTCCGCCGGAAAATTCACCCTGTGCGGCATGGATATTACCAAAAGCAGCATCCGGGAGCGGAGCAAGCTGGGCATGAGCCACATCCCCGAGGACCGGCACAAGCACGGCCTGGTTCTGGACTACACCCTGGAGCAGAACCTGGTCCTGCAGCGGTACTGGCAGCCGGAGTTCCAGCGCCACGGCTTCATTCGCTTTGACGCGGTCCACAAATACGCCGAGGAGCTGATTGAAAAGTACGACATCCGCTCCGGCCAGGGGGCGGCCACCATCGCCCGCTCCATGTCCGGCGGCAACCAGCAGAAGGCCATCGTCGCCCGGGAGATCGACAAGAATCCCAATCTTCTGGTGGCCATCCAGCCTACCCGCGGCCTGGACGTAGGCGCCATTGAGAACATTCACAAGCAGCTTGTGGCCCAGCGGGACGCCGGGAAGGCGGTTCTGCTGATCTCCCTGGAGCTGGACGAGGTCATGAACGTCTCCGACCGCATCCTTGTGATGTACGAAGGCGAGATCGTGGCGGACCTGGATCCCAAGAAGGTCACGGTCCAGGAGCTGGGCCTGTATATGGCAGGCGCGAAGCGAGAGGAGGTCAAACAATGAACAAGCTGAAAAATCGTCAGGCTCTGACCTCCGTATCGGCCGCGCTTCTGTCGATTCTCTGCGGTCTGCTGGTGGGCCTGCTGGTGCTGCTGGTGGCAGACTCGAAAAACGCTCTGAAGGGCTTCGCCGCCATTGTCTCCGGCGGCGTATCCGACCGCAAGCAGCTGGGCCAGGTGCTCTATTACGCCACGCCCATTGTCATGACCGGTCTTTCCGTGGGCTTCGCCTTTAAGACGGGCCTGTTCAACATCGGCGCCTCCGGCCAGTATCTGGTGGGTGCGTTTGTGGCCGTGTACATCGGCAACAAGGTCTCCCTCCCCGGGGCAAGCCACTGGATCGTGGCCATTCTGGGCGCCGCCATCGCAGGCGCCATCTGGGGTCTGCTCCCCGGCATTATGAAGGCCTTCTGCAATGTCAACGAGGTCATCACCTGCATTATGATGAACTACATCAGCCTGCACCTGGTGATCGTGCTCATTACGGAATTCCTGTACGACCCCAACCGGAGCCAGAGCAAGCAGCCCGCCGCCTCGGCAGTCCTGCCGAAGCTGGGCTTCGACAAGATCTTCAATGCCGGAGCTACGCCCTCCAGCGTCAACAGCGGCATTGTGATTGCGATCCTCTTCGCGGTCGTCCTGTACATCGTCCTGAGCAAGACCACCTTCGGCTATGAGCTCAAGGCCTGCGGTCTGAACCGCAACGCCGCGAAGTACGCCGGTATCAACGAGCACCGCAGCATCATCCTGTCCATGGTCATTGCGGGCGCTCTGTCCGGCATCGGCGGCGCGCTGTACTATCTGTCCGGCGCAGGCACCGGAATTCCCATTATCGAGGACCTGGCGGCGGAGGGCATGAACGGCATCTCCGTGGCCCTGCTGGGTATGTCCCATCCCATCGGCGTGGTCTTTGCGGCCATCTTCATCGCCTACCTTACCGTAGGCGGCACCCTCATGCAGAACTACGGCTTCGCCCCCCAGGTGGTCTCCATCATTACCGCCGTCATTATTTACTTCTCCGCCTTTACCCTGTTCTTCCAGGGCCTCATCGGTAAGATCGGCGGCCGGAAGACCCGGGAGCTCCAGCAGAAAGGAGGCGCTGGGAAATGAGTACCGTTTACTTCCTGGTGCAGCAGACCATGTACTTCACCATCCCGCTGCTGATCGTGGCCCTGGGCGGCCTGTTCGCAGAGCGCAGCGGCGTGATCAACATCGCCCTGGAGGGCATCATGGTCATGGGCGCCTTTACGGGCATTTTGTTCATCCACTTCGTGCAGACCTTCCTGCCCGGCCAGCCGGTCCTGCTGCTGGCCCTGCTGGTCTCCGCCCTTACGGGCATGATCACCAGCCTGCCCCACGCCTATGCGGCGATCAATATGCGGGCCAATCAGACCATCAGCGGCACGGCCATTAACATTTTCGCCCCCGCCTTTGTGATTTTCACCGCACGGATGATCCTGGGCGTGCAGCAGGTGGACTTCCAGAACCAGTTCCGCGTGGACAGCGTGCCTTTGCTGGGCAAGATCCCCGTGCTGGGCGAGCTGTTCTTCCAGAAAACCTACATCACCACCTATCTGGGCGTGGCCATTCTGATCCTGTCCTGGTTCGTGATGTATAAGACCCGCTTCGGCCTGCGGCTCATGGCCTGCGGCGAGCATCCCCAGGCGGCGGACTCCGTGGGCATCAACGTCTACAAAATGCGCTATGCCGGCACCCTGATCTCCGGCGCCCTGGCGGGCATCGGCGGCCTGGTTTTCGTCATTCCCACCTCCACCAACTTCAACGCCACCGTCTCCGGCTACGGCTTCCTGGCCCTGGCCGTGCTGATCTTCGGCCAGTGGCAGCCCTGGAAGATCGCCGGTGCGGCCTTCTTCTTCGGCCTCATGAAGGCCATTGCCGCATCCTATAGCGGCATTCAGATCAACGGCGTTCCCGTGCTGGTGAAGCTGGGCCTGCCCGGCGGCGTGTACAAGATGATCCCGTACATCGCCACGCTCATCGTCCTGGCCTTTACCTCCAAGAAGTCCAAGGCCCCCAAGGCCGAGGGCATCCCCTACGACAAGGGCAGCCGCTGAGCCGCTCCTACTACTCCAAATCTGCCAAAGTCTCCCGGGTCCAATGGGCCCGGGAGATTTTCAGACTGTCAAGAAGCCCCCGGACCATTAAAATGCAGAATCAAACACGAAAGGGCTTACAGTCTATCCACAGCATTTTACAAACCGAAAAAATCCAGAAAAGTTTGGAATTCTAAGAAAAATTGGCATTTTAATTTCCAGCGCAATTTGCTCCCTACCGTATCGATATACGCCGACGGGAGCAAATTGCTTGGCTCCGGCGCTTTCTTGCCGTCTGGCAGCGTGTCAAAAACAAGTTTTTGACACGCTAAAAATCTCCCGGGTCCAATGGGCCCGGGAGATTTTTAGAAGAAATTGTAATAGGTCAGCCGCTCGGTCCCATAGAGCATCCGCACCCGGAGGGCCAGCGCCCGGCACAGCCGGTCCAGCTCCGCCGGGTCCTCCTCCCCCTCCAGGGTCTCCAGCTCCGCGAATCCCGCGGCAATCTCATCCATTCCGGCGTGGTCCGTCACCATGGCCATAAGGCCGTAGTACCGCCGCCAGATCAGCCGGGCCTCCCGGGCCTGGGCCCTCCGCTCCGCCGGATCCCCGGCCATGGCCGCCTGCTCCAGGCGGACCGCCACTGCATCCGTCTGCCGGTCCAGGACCCGGAGCCCCAGCAGGGACCCGGCCAGCAGCACCGCCAGGATTCCCGCGCCGATCCAGAAATGCTTCATACCCCCGCCTCCTTTTTGATCAGCACCGTCTTGCCCCGGGGGTCCACCGTCAGCAGATAGACCTCCTTCGCCGTGCAGTTATGGGCCCTGAGCTGCCGGTCCAGAAACCCGGGCTCCAGGTCCAGCAGGCCGAAATTATCCCGCAGCACCCGGCCGTCGGAGATCAGCGTCACCGGCAGATAGGGGTCGGAGCCTTGGACCCCCGCGTCCTTGGCCGTGGCAGGCAGAGCGGAGCCGTAGGGAAACACGGAGATCTGCCCGTTGGTCTCCAGAATGGCGTATTTCACCGTCTCCAGCTCCAGGATGCTGTTCTGCCGGAGGAACTCCGTAAGCTCGTCCAGGTTTACCCGGGTCCTTTTCAGATTTTTCTGAAGGATCCGCCCATTTTCCACCAGGATCACCGGCTTGCCGCACAGCAGCCGCCGCAGGGGGATGCACCAGACCGTCAGCACGGACAGCACCAGCTCCACCCCCAGGACGGTGAGAATGGGGATCAGCCCCGTAAGCAGGGGGATGCCGCTGTCCTGCATGGGGATCGCCGCCAGATTGGCAATGAGCATGGTCACGACAAATTCCGCAGGCTCCATCTCCCCGATCTGCCGCTTGCCCATCAGGCGCACCACAAGGATCAGCACCAGATACAGTAAAATCGTGCGCAAATAAGAAATCAGCATAAAATTGCCTCCGTTCCCAGGTAGTTTTCCCGAAACGGAGGCCTTTATCCATAAAAAGGGGGCCGTCTCTTTGCGAGACGGCCCCAAGCGGTTCGCTAGCCCTTATGGCAGCTCCCGCCCGCAGCGCAGGATGCGCAATTTCCGCCGCAGGAGGATGCCCCGCGCTTTCTCTGACGGATCAGGGAGCGGATAATGCAGAACACAATGGCAAGAAGGCATATACAAATCACAATCGTAGCGAGGTTTTCCTGAATCCATGCAAACACGGTTTTTCACTCCTTTGCGCTTAGATTGCCGCCGGACCGTTCATCGGCAAAGGAGAGACTGCCTCCCGCTCCGGCGGCAACCGGAGAATGATGCAAATTTTAGATCTTGGTGGTGAGCTTGTTGGCTTCCTTATAGGGCTTCACCAGCATATACACCAGGCCGGCCAGCAGGGCGATGGCCACAACCAGGCCCAGCACATTCAGGTGCCCGGTGAAGGCGCCGCCGAACTGATTGACCATCAGGGCAATCACATAAGCAAAGCCGCACTGATAGCCGATGGCGAACCAGGTCCACTTGGGGCTGTTCATCTCGCGCTTGATCGCGCCGATTGCCGCGAAGCAGGGGGCGCACAGCAGGTTGAACACCAGGAAGGAGTAGCCGGTGATCCCGGTGAAGGCGCCCGCCAGGTTCTGATACACCGTGCCGTCGCCGCCGCCATACAGGATGCCCAGGGTGCCGACAATGTTTTCCTTGGCCACCAGGCCGGTGATGGAGGCCACGGCAGCCTGCCAGTTGCCCCAGCCCAGGGGCTTGAAGATCCAGGCGATCAGGCCGCCGATCTTCGCCAGAATGGAGCAGTCGATCTCATCCTCGGAGAGCATCCGGAAGCCGTCCTCGGCCCAGCCGAAGTAAGTGGTGAACCACACAAAGATGGTGGACAGCAGGATAATGGTGCCGGCCTTCTTAATGAAGCTCCAGCCGCGCTCCCAGGTGCTGCGCAGCACGTTGCCCACGGTGGGCCAGTGGTAAGCGGGCAGCTCCATGACGAAGGGGGCGGGGTCGCCGGAGAACATCTTGGTCTTTTTCAGCATAATGCCGGAGACGATGATGGCGGCCATGCCGATGAAGTAAGCGGAGGTGGAAACCCAGGGGCTGCCGCCGAACAGAGCGCCGGCGATCATGGCGATGAAGGGCACCTTCGCGCCGCAGGGGATAAAGGTGGTGGTCATGATCGTCATCCGGCGGTCACGCTCGTTTTCAATGGTACGGCTGGCCATAACGCCGGGCACGCCGCAGCCCATACCGATGAGCATGGGGATGAAGCTCTTGCCGGACAGGCCGAACTTTCTGAACACACGGTCCAGCACGAAGGCAATACGGGCCATGTAGCCGCAGGCCTCCAGGAAGGCCAGCATGAGGAACAGCACCAGCATCTGAGGCACGAAGCCCAGAACCGCGCCCACACCGGCGACGATGCCGTCCAGGATCAGGCCCTGGAGCCATTCGGCCGCACCGGCCTTCTCCAGCGCGTTGCCCACAAGCACGGGCACGCCGGGGACCCACACGCCGTAATCGGCGGGATCGGGCTCCTCAAAGCCGTTCTCTTCCAGATACTTCACGGCGTCCACATAGGTCATCTGCACGACGCTGTCGTCCTTCTCCGCACCGGCGGGGAGGGTATCGTAATAAGCGGTCAGGGTGTTGATGGCCAGGGTCTCCTCGTCCTCCACATCCACCGTAGCGGTGTCGGCGGTGGGCTGGAAGGCCTTCAGCTCTGCCAGGGCCTCTTCCGCGTTGAAGTCGTCGGCCTCGGTGTCGAACTCCAGGCCGGTGAAGGCCTGAGCGGCTTCCACGGCGGCAGTGTGCTCGTCGGAGACTTCCTCATACGCCTTGGAGCCGATGCCCAGCAGATGCCAGCCGTCGCCAAACAGGCCGTCGTTGGCCCAGTCGGTGGCGGGGGCGCCCACAGCCACCATGGCGATCCAGTAAACCAGGAACATCACAACCGCGAAGATGGGCAGGCCCAGCCAGCGGTTCGTGACAATTTTATCAATCTTATCAGAGGTGGAGAGCTTGCCCGCGTTCTTTTTCTTGTAGCAGCTCTTCATAATGGAGGCGATGTACACATAGCGCTCGTTGGTGATGATGCTCTCGGCATCGTCGTCCAGCTCCTCCTCGGCGGCCTTGATGTCCTGCTCGATATGGGCCAGAACGTCCGCCGGGATCTTCAGCTGCGCCAGAACCTTGTCGTCCCGCTCGAAGATCTTGATGGCATACCAGCGTTGCTGCTCGGCAGGCATGGTGTGCACCGCAGCCTCTTCAATGTGGGCCAGGGCGTGCTCCACCGGGCCGGAGAAGGTGTGCATCGGCACGGTCTTGACGTTCTTCGCGGCGTCGATCGCAGCCTCGGCCGCCTCCATCACGCCGTCGCCCTTCAGCGCGGAGATCTCCACGATCTTGCAGCCCAGCTGCCGGGACAGCTCCTTCACGTTGATCTGGTCGCCGTTCTTCTTCACCACGTCCATCATGTTGATGGCGATGACCACGGGGATGCCCAGCTCCGTCAGCTGGGTGGTGAGGTACAGGTTTCGCTCCAGGTTCGTGCCGTCGATGATGTTCAGGATGGCGTCCGGCCGCTCGGTAATGAGGTAATTCCGGGACACGACCTCTTCCATGGTGTACGGGGAGAGGGAGTAAATACCGGGCAGGTCCATGATGACCACATCGTCATGCTTCTTGAGCTTGCCTTCCTTCTTCTCTACCGTGACGCCCGGCCAGTTGCCCACGAACTGGTTCGATCCGGTCAACGCATTGAACAGCGTTGTTTTACCGGAGTTCGGGTTGCCCGCCAGGGCAATTTTGATTTTTCCGTCCATATTGCTGCTCCTTTCGGCCCGAAGGCCTACCAATCATTCTTCAACTTCGATCATTTCGGTGTCGGCCTTCCGCAGGCTCAGCTCGTAGCCCCGGACCGTGACCTCCATGGGATCGCCCAGAGGGGCGACCTTCCGCACATAGACCTGGACGCCCTTGGTGATGCCCATGTCCATAATGCGGCGCTTCACGGGGCCTTCGCCGTGGAGCTTCTTGACCGTAACCGTCTCACCGATCTTGGCCTCTTTCAGAGTCTTCATTTTCCATCCTCCCGTCTAAAATCTTTACTGAATCAGGATCTTCCGGGCCATCTCCTCGCTGATGGCGACCCGGGCCTCCTTGACCTTCACAATAATATTGCCGCCCAGGGCGGAAACGACCGTAACGCTCCCGCCGGGGACAAACCCCAGATCCTCCAGGTGTTTCTTGACCTCCTGGCTCCCGCTGACGCGCTGGATCATGGATTCCTCACCGATATTCGCAAGGGTAAGCGGCATCATGGCAATCCCTCCGTCTCTCTACGTTAGCAATCGCTAACCTCATTGGATTCAACTGCGGCTCAGGAGCTTTTTCCCCGCCTCTGGGGGTTAGCCTCCTCTAACCATTGCTTAGTTTACCAATGCTAACCGCATTTGTCAAGCCCCTTTTTTCTTTTTTTATTTCCCTCTTGCATTTTTAGTTAGACTGTGCTAACCTAAGAGAGATCTCAAGGAAAGGATGGTGCAAATTGCCATGCAGATTCGCAAAGCGGCGGAGGATTACCTGGAAGCCATGCTGATCCTACAGGAAAAGAAGGGGTATATCCGCTCCGTGGAGGTGGCGCAGTACCTGGGGGTGACCAAGCCCAGCGTCTCGTATGCCACCAAGCATCTGAAGGAGAGCGGCCACATTACCATGGACCCGGCCGGGCGCATCTCCCTCACCGAGACCGGCATGGCAGTGGCGGCCAAAATGCTGGAGCGGCACCGGACCCTGACGCAGTTCCTCATGGCCCTGGGGGTCGATCAGCAGACCGCAGAGGCCGACGCCTGCAAAATGGAACACGACATCAGCCAGAAAACCTTCGACGCCATGCGCCGGTATGGGCGGGAGCACCTGCGCGTTCCCCCGCTGTAGTCCCCTGTCGATATGAAAAGAAGGGCCCCAGGCGCTGTGCGCCTGGGGCTCACTTTCTTTTAGTCGGGTAGGAACTGGACCGGATCCACGCTCACCCCGTTGCAGCTCACCGCAAAATGGACGTGGGGTCCCTCGGCGTTTTCCACCAGGGCCGTTTCCCCGATCGCGCCGATGACCTGGCCGCACTTTACGGCGTCTCCGGCCTTGACCCGCACATCCTGGGACAGGCTGGAATAGGTGGTGGCATAGCCGCCCGAATGGCGGATCACAACGGTGACGCCCATGGCGTCGTCCTCATAGACGGTATACACCGTGCCCTCGGCGGCGGAGCGCACCTGGGCCCCCACCTCGCCGGACAGGTCGATCCCGTCATGGACCCGCCAGTCCCGGGTGGTCTCGTTGTAGGCCAGGGCCTCCATGGCGTAGGCGGACACGGTGTCCCCCTCCAGGGGCCAGCTTACGGTTTTCGGCCCGGCGCTCTGGGTGGGCTCCGTTGCCCCCGTCGTGGGGGTGGTGGCTCCGGTCGTGCCCTGAGGCTCCGTGCCCAGCACCTCCACGGGGCGGCTTCCCGCACCCTTATGCCCGGTTTGACTGACTGTGGGGGAGGAAACCTCCCCGGTTTGGTTGACATTTCGGTAGTACATATAGCCCGAGATCCCGATTGCGACGGCGCACAGGGTCAGGGCTATGTAGTAGCCCTTCCCGTTCATGCCCCGGCGGGAGCTGCGGTTTTGCTTGTCGTTGTTCATACTCAAGCACCTCCGAGCTGAGTATGCCCGGGGCCGGGGCTGGCTAAACCTGGGAAAAAAGTTTTTTCGGAAGTTTTTTCTCCGCCGCCTTCCCGGACGGCTTGCGGGGCGCGGCGAGTTCTGCTATAATGAGGACACTTTCGATGGAATGCAGAGGGGGAGTGCGGAATGCACAGAAGGCAGGACCAATTTCGCGGCGCGCTGCTGGGGCTGGCCGCCGGGGACGCCCTGGGCTACACCGTGGACGATATGACCCTGGAGGAGATTGAAGAGGCCTACGGCCCGGACGGTCTCCGGGGCTACGATACCAGAAACGGCTATGCGGAGATCTCCGCCCACACCCAGCTGGCTCTGTTCACGGCCAACGGCCTGCTGTACGGGCAGACCCGGGGAGCGCTCCGGGGAGTCATGGCCCCCTACAGCAAGTATGCCGAGGCAGCAGGCCGGGACTGGCTCAAGACCCAGCAGTACTCCGGCCGCTTTCTGAAGCAGACCGGCTGCACCTGGCTGCTCCAGGTGCCGGAGCTCCACGCCCGGCGCAGGCCGGAGCCGCTGATGTTGGACGCCTTCCAGCGGGTCGCCACCGGGACCATGGAGAGCCCCGTCAACCGCTTCCGGGGCTGCGGCGCCCTGACCTCCGCCGCCATGGCGGGGCTGGTGCTGCGGCCGGACCATCTGGCGCAGGGGGAGATCGACCGGGTGGGCGCGGAAATCGCCGCTCTGACCCACGGAGACCCTCTGGGCTTTCTCCCCGGGGCTGCGGCGGCCCATATGCTCTGCCGCCTGCTGAACGACCGGCCGGACAGCCTGCGCAGTCTGGTCCGGGAGACCATCGACGCCGTGGGCGACGTATACGGGCCGGACTATCCCCAGACGGAGACCGTGCTGCGGCTGCTGGCCCGGGCGGAGGCCCTGGCGGACCGGTGGGAGCTGTCCGACGCGGAGGCGGTGGCCCAGCTGGGCGGCGCCGACGCGGCGGAGGTCCTGGCTGTGGCCGTGTTTGCCTGCCTGCGCTATCCCGGGGACTACAGCGCCGCCCTGGTGGCGGCGGTGAACCAGAGCGGCAGAAGCGCCGGAGCGGGCGCGCTGGCCGGGTGCATCCAGGGAGCCTGGCTGGGCACGGAGGGCATCCCGGAGTTTTTCCTGGAGCCTCTGGAGCTGCGGCAGACCCTGGAGACCCTGGCGGACGACGCCTATCAGGGCTGCTCCATGTCCGCCGGCTCTGCCCTGTTCGACGATCAGTGGGACCAGCGGTATGTGCAGTGTCAGCCCTAGCAGAAAAAAGTTGACATTTCAGGGAAAACGTGACAAAATATAGGGTGTATTTCTAATTTTAGGACTTTGCGTCCATACAGGGAGAAATGAATATGTTTCAATCCAGAACCCATACCTGCGGCGAGCTCCGCCTGGAGCACGTAGGCCAGAAGGTCACCTTGGTCGGCTGGCTGGAGAACGTGCGGGAGGTCGGCTCCAACTTCGCATTCCTGGTCCTGCGGGACTTTTACGGCACCACCCAGATCGTGGTGGAGACGGCCGAGCTGATGCACCAGCTTAAGGGCATCAACAAAGAGAGCACCATTTCCGTCACCGGCGTCGTCCGGGAGCGGGAATCCAAGAACCCCAAGCAGGCCACCGGCGAGATTGAGGTCGCGCCGGAGAAGATTGAGGTCCTGGGCAAGTGCCAGTACAACGCTCTGCCCTTCGAGATCAACAAGAGCCGGGAGGCGGACGAGAACACCCGGCTGAAATACCGGTTCCTGGACCTGCGGAATCCGGCGGTGAAGAAGAATATCATCCTGCGGTGCAACGTGGTCTCCGCCCTGCGCCAGTCCATGACGGAGCACGGCTTCCTGGAGATCACCACCCCCATCCTCACCGCCTCCTCCCCCGAGGGCGCCCGGGACTATCTGGTTCCCGCCCGGAACCACCCCGGCAAGTTCTATGCCCTGCCCCAGGCTCCCCAGCAGTTCAAGCAGCTGCTCATGACCTCCGGCTTTGACCGGTACTTCCAGATCGCCCCCTGCTTCCGGGACGAGGACGCCCGGGCGGACCGCTCCCCCGGCGAGTTCTATCAGCTGGATATGGAGATGGCCTTCGCCTCTCAGGAGGACGTGTTTGCCGTGCTGGAGGATGTGCTGCCCCCCATTTTTGCCAAATACGGCGCATATGACCGGGCCAGCGGCGCTCCCTTCCTGCGCATCCCTTATACCGAGGCCATGGAAAAGTACGGCTCCGACAAGCCCGACCTGCGCATTGACCTCACCGCCCAGGATGTGACCGGGCTGGTGGCGGGCTGCGGCTTCGGCCCCTTTGAGGACAGCCGGGTCAAGGCCGTGGTGGTCAGCGACTTCCACGAGACCCGGAAATTCATCGACAAGACCCTATCCGAGGTGGAGGTCATCTCCGGAGGCAAGCCCTACTGGTTCCGCCTGGACGAGAAGGGCGAGCTGGTGGGCGGCATCGCCAAGTTCCTGGCCCCCATTAAGGACGACGTAATCTCCGCCCTGCATCTGAAGGCCAACGACTTCGTGGCCCTCTCCGCCGGGAAGCTGGCCCAGGCCCAGAAAACCGCCGGTGTGCTCATTAAGACCCTGGGCGCGGCGGTGCCCGGCCACATGGACCGGGAGCAGTACGCCTTCTGCTGGATCGTGGACTTCCCCATGTACGAGGTGGGCGAGGAATCCGGCACTCTGGAGTTCTGCCACAACCCCTTCTCCATGCCCTCCGGCGGCCTGGAGGTCCTGCTGAAGGCGGAACGGGGGGAGATCGATCCCCTGACCATTACGGCGGATCAGTACGACCTGGTCTGCAACGGCGTGGAGCTGTCCTCCGGCGCCGTGCGGAATCACGACCCCGAGATCATGGTCAAAGCCTTTGAGCTGGTGGGCCTGGGGGAGGACGCAGTGAAGTCCAAGTTCCCCGCCCTGTACAACGCCTTCAGCTACGGCGCGCCTCCCCATGCGGGCATTGCCCCGGGCGTGGACCGGATGGTCATGCTTCTGGCCGGGGAGGACTCCATCCGGGAGGTAATCCCCTTCCCCATGAACAAAAACGCCCAGGATCTGATGATGGGCGCCCCCAGTGCGGTGGATCAGAAGCAGCTCGACGAGGTGCACATCCGTCTGGTAGAGGACTGAACCTACAAAGATCCGGGAAAGCGGCTTGGCTTTCCCGGATCTTTCTTTTTTGATCAATAGCTGCCCGCCGTGGCGTCAAAGTGCTGGTTGAGCTGCTCCGTAAGCTCCTGGGCGGCATTGTAGCCCATCTTCTTCTGGCGGTTGTTCATGGCTGCGACCTCCAGGATCACCGCCAGGTTCCGCCCGGGCGTGACCGGGACCGTGATCTCCGGGATCTCCACCCCCAGGATATTCGTGTGCTGGTCCTGGAGCCCCAGCCGGTCAAAGGTGGCGGACTTTTTATCCCAGGTGACGATATTCACCACCAGATCGATCACGTTCTCCGCCCGCACCGCGCCCACGCCGTACAGCTTGGCCACGTTGATGACCCCGATGCCCCGGAGCTCGATATAGTTCCGGATCAGCGGAGGGGCGGAGCCCATCAGACCCGTGGAGGAAATGCGCTTGATCTCCACTGCGTCGTCCGCAATCAGCCGGTGGCCCCGCTTGACCAGCTCTACCGCAGCCTCGCTCTTGCCGATGCCGCTCTCCCCCACCAGGAGCAGGCCCTCGCCGTAAATCTCCATGAGCACCCCGTGCCGGGTAATCCGCGGCGCCAGGGCGCTTTTCAGATAAGTGATGAGGGAGGAGACTACATAGGACGTTGACTCCTGGCAGCGCAGGATGGTAATGTCATACTTTTTCGCCATCTCCATGCACTCCTGCTCGGGCTCAATGTCCCGGGCAATGATGAGCGCGGGGATCCGGTAGGAAAAAAGCTGGTCAAAGACAATATACCGGGCCGTAGAGGAGAGCTTGCGCAGGTAGCTGCTCTCCACATTGCCCAGGACCTGAAGGCGCATGGGCTCAAAATGGTCAAAATACCCCGCCAGCTGAAGCCCCGGCCGGGCCACGTCGTCCACGGTCACGCAGATCGACTCGTAATCGTTGGAGGCATAGGCCACCGTCATGTTAAATTCCCGGACCAGCTCCGTCAGCGGAACGGTGAAAATCTCGGTCAATGGGATCACCTCGTTTTCTTTTCTGGGAACTATTATACCGCCCCCGGGGCATTCGCGCAACTACTTTCAAAAAATAGTAAAAAAACCGAAAAAAGTGCTTGCATTTTTGCCTCAGATTTGCTATCATATATTGCGGTGCCATTCGTGGCACTGAGCTTGCCATGGATTGGAGGTGCAGCTAATGGCTAAGTGCGATATTTGCGGCAAGGGCGTTACTTTCGGGATCAAGGTTTCTCACTCTCACCGGCGTGCGAACAGAATGTGGAAGCCCAACGTGAAGCGTGTCAAAGCAATTGTCGATGGTACTCCGTGCCATGTATACGTCTGTACAAGATGTCTCCGTTCCAACAAGGTTGAGCGCGCTATCTAATCCAGATGAATACAGCAGTAAGGCAGACAGAAATGTCTGCCTTTTTTGCTGCCCATTTTGCCTGGTCCCGCTTCCTGGGTTTGCCTTTGACAAACCCGGAGCCTATATGCTATCATAACGGTGCAGAACCATGCGAAAGGAGCGTTTTTATGCAATACCGCAATTGTAAGGACGTAAAAACCAGTCTGCTTGGCTTTGGGTGTATGCGCTTTCCCACCACGGCGGAGGGAAGGATCGACGAGCCCGCCGCCACAGCCATGCTGGACGCCGCCTATGCCGCCGGTGTGAACTACTATGATACCGCCTGGCCCTATCATGACGGCCAGTCCGAGTCCTTCCTGGGCTCCTGGCTCAAAACCAAGGACCGCGCCAGCCTATTTGTGACCACAAAGCTCCCCTGCTGGGAGATTCAGGCCCCGGAGGATATGGAGAAGGTTTTCAGCCAGCAGCTTCAGAAGCTGGGCACGGACTATGTGGACTTCTATCTGGTCCACGCCCTGGAGGGCGAGCGCTGGCACAAAATGAAGGAGTTGGGACTGCTCCCCTTCCTGGACGGGCTGAAGGCCAGCGGCCGGGCCCGGCACATCGGCTTCTCCTTCCACGACGATTACCCCGCCTTTGAGGAAATTCTGAAGGGCTACCCCTGGGACATTTGCCAGATTCAATACAATTACATGGACCGGAGCATCCAGGCCGGAGACCGGGGCTACCTTCTGGCCAAGGAGCTGGGCGTTCCCATGGCCATTATGGAGCCCGTGCGGGGCGGCAGCCTGGCCAATCCCCCCGAGGCGGTGCGCCAGGTCCTGGCCCGGCAGGGGGAGGGCTCCGGCGCAGCCTGGGCCCTGCGCTGGGTCGCCGATCACGACAACGTGGCGGTGATTCTCTCCGGCATGAGCACCCTGGAGCAGGTGCAGGAGAATGTGGAGACTCTCTCCCACGCCGCGCCCCTTACCGAGGCCCAGCGGGCCGCCATCGACCAGGCGGCGGAGGTGTACCGCCAGCGCATCCGGGTCCCCTGCACCGGCTGCCGGTACTGTATGCCCTGCCCCGCCGGGGTGAACATCCCCGGGGTGTTCCGGGCGTATAACAATTCCAGCATTTACTATGATGGCAAGGTGAAGGACGAATACCGCTTCCTCCCCGAGGAGAGCCGGGCCAGCGTCTGCGTGGCCTGCGGCCGGTGCATGGAGCTGTGCCCCCAGCATCTGTCCATCCCGGCGCGCATGGCGGAGATCGCCCAGTGGGAGAAGGCTTGATGACCCAGTGCATCCTTGTAGGCGGGGGCCCGGCGGGGCTCTCCGCCGCCCTGACCCTGTCGGCTCATAAGGTCGATTTTCTCTGGTTCGGCACGGAGTCCGTCAGCGCCAAGGTCGCCCGGGCGGAGAAAATCTCCAATTACCCCGGCCTGCCCGGGATCTCCGGGGCGGAGCTTGCCGCCGCCCTGCTCCGGCAGGAGGCGGAGGCGGGGCTGCACCCGGAGCCAAAAACCGTCACCGGCGTGTATGATATGGGGGATTTCTTCGGGATTCTGGCGGAGAACCAAATTTATGAAGCCAAAAGCGTGATTCTGGCCACAGGCGTCGCCGCCCAACGGCCCATCCCCGGAGAGCTGGAGCATCTGGGCGCCGGAGTGAGCTACTGCGCCACCTGCGACGGCGCGCTCTATAAGGGAAAGACCATCGCGGTAATCTGCACCGTCCCGGCCCTGGCCCACGAGATCCCCTTCCTGGCCTCTCTGGCCGCCAAGGTCTACCTGGTCGCCCCCCGGCTGGAGCCTGCGCTCCCGGAGAACGTGGAGCGGATTTCGGGCTGGCCCCTGGAGATTGCCGGGACCGGCCGGGCCCAGAGCCTGGTGTTCAAGGACCGTACCCTGGCCGTGGACGGCGTGTTCCTGCTGAAGGACGCCCTGCCCCCGGCGGCGCTGGTCGGCGGCCTGGAGACCCAGGGCGGGCACATTGCCGTGGACCGCGCCCAGCGCACCAGCCTCCCCGGCTGCTTCGCCGCCGGGGACTGCACCGGCAGGCCCTACCAGCTGGCCAAGGCTGTGGGGGAGGGC
>CAKTIN010000030.1 GCA_934565775.1 uncultured Oscillospiraceae bacterium | reverse complement strand
GTCCTGCCCCGCGGGGATCTCCTCCGGGGATACCAGGTCCGCCTTGTTATAGCACCGGAGCACCGGCGTGCCGGGCTTGGCCAGCTGGCCGATGAGCTTGTCCACCACGGCGATGTGCTCGTCCCGGTGGGGGTCGCTGCTGTCGATCACATGGAGCAGCAGGTCTGCGTACTCCAGCTCCTCCAGGGTGGCCCGGAAGGCGTCCACCAGGTGGTGGGGCAGCTTGGCGATAAAGCCTACGGTGTCGGAAAGGATCACGTCCAGGTGGTCCGAGACCGTCAGCTGCCGGGAGGTGGTGTCCAGGGTGTCAAACAGCCGGTTGTTGGCGGGAATGCCCGCCCCGGTGAGGGCGTTGAGCAGGGTGGACTTCCCGGCGTTGGTATAGCCCACAATGGCCACGACGGGCACGGCGTTTTTCAGACGCCGCTCCCGCTGGACTCCCCGGACCTGGCGCACCTGCTCCAGCTCCGCCTCCAGCCGGGCGATGCGCTGGCGGATGTGCCGCCGGTCGGTTTCCAGCTGGGTCTCGCCGGGGCCCCGGGTGCCGATGCCGCCGCCCTGGCGGGACAGGCTCTTTCCCATGCCGGAGAGCTTGGGCAGAAGGTACTGATACTGGGCCAGCTCCACCTGAAGCCTGCCCTCCTTGGTCTTGGCCCGCTGAGCGAAAATGTCCAGGATCAGGGCGCTGCGGTCCAGGACCGTCACCCCCAAAATCTCCTCCAGGGCCCGGATCTGGGAGGGGGAGAGGTCGTTGTCAAAGACGGCCATGGTAGACTCCGTGGCCTCGATGAGCATCCGGACCTCCTCGGCCTTGCCCTGACCGATGAAGCTGTGCGGGTCCGGGGTGTGACGGTTCTGGAGAATCTTTGCGGTGCAGAAGCCCCCTGCCGTCTCCAGCAGAGCCTCCAGCTCCTCCAGGGATTCGTCGGTGGCGGTAGTCTCCTGAGAAAAGCAGTCCGCGTTCAGGCCCACCAGGACCGCCCGCTCCTGCTTGTGTTCGTAAATTGCATCCATATAAATAGCCTCCTGTATCGGGGATTTGGGGGCCGCTCTGCCGAAAAACAGCAAAAAGCCCGCACCACTTTCGCAGTGCGGGCTTTGTACGCTTTACTTCAAGCCGAATCTCTTGTTGAAACGATCAACACGTCCACCGGTATCGACCAGCTTCTGCTTGCCGGTATAGAAGGGGTGGCACTTAGAGCAGATTTCAACCTTGATGTCCTTCTTGGTGGAACCGGTCGTAAAGACGTTGCCACAGGCACAGCGGATCGTGGTCTGTTCGTACTTGGGATGGATACCTTCCTTCATGTCTTTCACCTCTTTCTGCTCTTATAAAAGGGCGCAAAGGCCCAAAGATTTCAATCGCCCGATTATCATAACACATCTTTCCCAAGAATGCAAGCCTTTTTTTCGTTTTTTATGCGGGCGGAGAGAAAAGACTCTGCGGAGGACCTAGGAGAGCTTTTTCGTTTCACGGATCCATTTTCCGCTTTTCAGGCGGCCCAGGCACCAGAAGGATTTGATCATTAAATCGGACCGGAGGCAGATAATGGTCAGCCAGGCAGGAGCCTTCAGCACCACGCCGACCACATAGCCCAGGGGCAGACTTACCAGCCACATAAAAAGCACGTCGGCGACCAGAAGAAATTTTGTATCACCGCCGCCCCGGAGGACGCCTTTGGTCATGATCGTCTGGATGCTCTGGAACAGGACCACAAAGGCGTAAGCCAGCATCATTTCCTCCGCGAGGATGACCGTGTCCGGCTTGAGGTTATACAGGCCGATGGTAAGCTCTCCGAACAGGGCCAGGAGGATACTGCTGAGAATGCCGAAGGCGCAGCCGATCACATAGAAGGCCTCGCCCTGCTTCAGAGCCTTTTCCTTCTGCCCGGCGCCGACAGTGTTGCCGACGATGACGCTGGAGGCGTTGCCCACGCCCGCAATCACAACGGTAAAGAGCCGGTCCACAACCATGCACACGGCGTTCGCGGAGACAACGGCGGAGCCCATACGGCCCAGAATGCTGCTCAGGACGTTGTTGCCCAGGCCCAGCAGACCGTCGCTCACGATGGTGGCAGCCCCCAGGCGGCGGAAGTTAAAGCGAATTTCCTTGGTGGGACGCTTGGCCAGGTGTTTCGGACGCAGAGACAGAGTGCGATCCACGCAGAAGATATAGAGAAAGGTCACAAGGAACTCGGTTACTCTGGCAATCAGGGTGCCCAGGGCCGCGCCGGCGATGCCCATGGCGGGGGCGCCCAGACGGCCAAAAATGAAGACCCAGTTCGCGCCGATGTTCACCACAAAGGAAATGATGGATACGTACAGCCCCAGCTGGGGCTTTTTGACGGATCGCATGAGATACGAGCCCACCTGACTGGTGCCGTGGAAGACATAAATAAAGGCGGTGATCTTCAGATACCGGGCGCCGTCGGCGATGACGTCCGCTTCTTTGGAATACATGTGCATAATCTGAGTAGGGAACAGCCAGGTTATAACGGAGAAGGCTGCCGCCAACAGCAGTGCCAGCCGCAGACCTAGATTAAAGGTGTCCCGGACATTGGCCTTTTCCCCTGCACCCCAGTATTGAGCCGCCAGGACGCTGCACCCGCCGACAATTCCCATGCATAAAAAGGTAAAGAGATTGTAAAAGGTATTGGCCAGGGAGGAGGCGGACAGGATCGCATCTCCGAAGGAGCCGAGCATGACGGTATCCATCATGTTGACGCCCATATTGATCGCCTGCTGCAGGGCTACGGGAATCATAATTTGTAGGACATGCCGGTAAAAATGCTTATCGCGCAGAACTTCATTTTTAATCAAAAGTTACCACTCCAGATCGTTCAGATAATGGGGGCCGGGCATCCGCCCGGCCCCTCAGACTGTCAATAAACCCCCGGACCGTTAAAATGCAGAGTCTTTCACATAAAAATTTTCTGTTTCTCGTTCTGCCTTCCGGACTTTAAAATTTTGAGAAAAGTCCGAAATTCTCAC
Source organism: uncultured Oscillospiraceae bacterium (assembly GCA_934565775.1). Classification (GTDB taxonomy): domain Bacteria; phylum Bacillota; class Clostridia; order Oscillospirales; family Oscillospiraceae; genus Faecousia. The sequence continues at coordinate 18,791 of CAKTIN010000030.1, read as the reverse complement.
AAATTGCCGCATTTTAACTTGCCGCGCAACTCGTATCCTACCGTATCTATATACGCCGACGGATACGAGTTGCTTGCCTCCAGCGCTTTCTTGACGTCTGGCAGCGTGCCAAAAAACGAGTTTTTTAACACGTTGGGGGGCCGGGCATCCGCCCAGCCCCTTGTGTGCGTTATTTATGCCAGTCAACCAGGAAGGGCTTTGCCTTCTCAATCAATGCGCGGTCGTAATTGACCCCAATCCTGCATTCTCGGTCAAAAATCATGGTTACCTCGTCGCCCTTTCGATAGGGACGCCAGGCGGGCAGCGCCGGGTGGTTGGGATCGCCGGTGCGGGCGAAAGCCGTCCATGCGCCGAAAAACTGTTCCTGGAGCCTGGGGCCGACCACAGGCTCGTGGCACACAGGCACACAGTCAATATTATGGAATACATAGGGCAGCTCGGAGCAGTGCCAGGCGGGCTCCCCGTCGTTGTAGGGGAAGTCGTAGGCAAACAGATACATATAAAGGTCTGCCTGTGCTTCGGCGATAAAGCGGTCCGCGAATTCCAGATTCGGTCCGCGGAAGGCGGGGTCCAGCCGCAGCAGATCCAGTTCGTTGTGATTCGGATAGGCCTGCTGGTACAGGGCTGTAAGCTCCTGCGTGGCTGCGCCATATTTCTCCTGGAGCAGGGCCATGCGTCGGTCCATGGGGATCTCGTCCTTCTTCGTCGGGAAGTCCGGCATGGGGAACTCTGCCAGGGTGGAGCCGATGAGAATGGGCACCTGCTTGGCATAATCGGTAAAGCCGACCTTGCGTCCGTCTCCCTTGTAGTAGTCCCCGGGGATGGGAGCCCAGGAGCCCCTGTGTCCGGCGGCTTTCAGGGCGGGCTTGACCGCCAAGAAGGCGTCGGCCAGGGTTCGGAAGGGGATCGTCTCGATTTCTTCGATGGTATCCTTTGTCAGCCCAAGCGCCTGGACGACCAGCTTTGCCACCAGCTTGCCGCTGTCTGCCGTGGCCACAGGGCCGACGTCCAGCACGCCGCTCATGAGAATCGCCTTGTGATACAGCCTATCCGCCGCAGGGGTTTGCAGCAGCGTATGGACCTTACCGCCACCTCCGGATTGGCCGAAGATCGTCACATTCCCGGGATCACCGCCGAATTGGGCGATATTGTCCCGGACCCACTCCAAAGCCAGGACCAGATCCGCAATTCCGGCGCAGCCGGAGTTGCGGTACTGATCGCCGTACTCGGACAGGTCCAGGTAACCGGCGATGTTCAGCCGATGGTTCAGAGAAACCAGCACCACGTCTCCGTACCGGGCGGCGTTGGCGCCCTCGTAGCAGGCCAGCTCCACGCTGGAGCCATTCTCAAAGCCGCCCCCGTGGATCCAGAGCATAACCGGCTTTTTCTGGACCGGCGTCAGATCACTGCTCCAGACGTTCAGGTACAGGCAGGCCTCGTCCTGGGGCCAGTAGCGGTGGGGGATGCGGATGTTGCCGAAGCTGTTGACCTTCTTTTCGATCCAGGGGGCGGTGTCGCCGTACTGGGTCGCGTCCTTGACCCCGTCCCAGGGGTCCAGGGGGGTGGGGAAGTGAAAGCGCTTTGCCTGACCGTAGGGAATGCCCTCAAAGGTATAGATTCCGTCCAGCTTATAGCCTCTGAGCTTGCCGTATTTTGTCTGTACAATAGGTCCCGTGGAGGAGCAAATAAATTCCATGATTTTTCCTTTCTTCCGTTATATAATATTGGGCCCTATCGGCACAGTGTTTGGCGGATCGCGGCCTTCCAGCCGTCATAGCGGCTCAGACGCTCCTGCTCCGGCATCTGCGGGGCATAGGCGCTTCTGCGCACATGGTCGAAAATGCGGTCCCGGTCGTACAGCCCCAGGGCGATCCCGGCGGCGTAGGCCGGCCCCATGCCGGACAGCTCCTGCAAATTCGGGACCTCCACCCGGGCGCGGGTGAGGTCGCTCTGTAGCTGCATCAGGTAGTCGCTGGCGGTGGGACCGCCGTCTACCCGCAGGGTTTTCACGGAGATTCCAGAGCCCTTTCCCATCAGCTCCAGAAGATCCGTGATCTGATAGGCGATGCACTCCAGGCAGGCCTTGGCCAGCTCCGCCCGGCCGGTGGTGCGGGTGATCCCGGTAAACAGGCCGGTTGCGCGACTGTCCCAATAGGGCGCGCCCAGTCCGGTGAAGGCCGGGACAAAGTAGGTCCGGTCCAGAGGATTGGCCCGGCGGGCAAGCTCCGTCGCCTCCTGGTCGGTGGTGATGAGGCCTACCTCCTTCCGCAGCCAGGTCATGACTGCGCCGGTGTAGTTGAGATTCCCCTCGAATACATACTCCACCTGGCCGCCGATTCCCCAGGCCAGACTGGTGACCAGCCCGCTTTGGGAGAAGCGCGGGGAGGGACCCAGGTTCATCATAACGGAGGAGCCGGTCCCATAGGTGGCCTTTACCTGGCCGGGACGACGGCAATCCTGCCCGAACAGGGCACCGTGGCTGTCGCCCAGTACTCCATGAATGGGGATCGGGCGGTCCAGCCAGCCGTCCAGGGTGGTGTGTCCGAACAGTGCGTCGGACATGCAGACCTCCGGCAGCGCCTCCGCCGGGATCCCGAACAAGCTGCACAGCGCCGGGTCCCAGCGCAGCTCGGTGATGTTGAAAAGCTGGGTGCGGGAGGCGTTGGAATAGTCGGTCCTGAAGACGTGCTCCTGGGTCAGGCGGAACAGGAGCCAGACGTCTACGGTGCCGCAGCACAGCCGGCCCCGGTCCGCCAGAGGTTTTGCCTGGGGCACATTCTCCATGAGCCAGCGGAGCTTCGCGGCGGGGAAGAAGGGAGACAGGTTCATCCCCGTCCGGGCCTTGACCTCCGCCGCCTGCTCGGCAATCTCCGGGCGTTCGCAGATCGCTGCTGCCCGGGCGCACTGCCAGACGATGGCGTTAAAAATAGGCTGCCCGGTCTGCCGGTCCCACATGAGGGACGTCTCCCGCTGATTGGAGATGGCAAAGGCCGCGATTTCCCCTTTATCGATCCCTGCCTTCTCCGCAACGTCCCGGCATACGGCCAGGGTGTTGTTCAGGATCTGCATGGGATCGTGCTCGACCCAGCCCTTTTCGTTGACGATCTGATCGTGGGGGCGGTCCGCCCGGGCCACCAGAACGCCGCCTTCGTTAAAAAGCAGCCCCTTGGTGCCCTGGGTGGACTGATCCACGGACAAAATGTACCGGCTCATTTCAGAAGACCCTTTACGGTCCGGGCGATCCCCTCACCCGTCAGCCCGTAATAGGCGAAGACCTCGGCGGAGGTGCCGGTAATGACCGGCTCGTCCGGCAGGGACAGGGTCACGCAGGTCCGGGGGCAGTTCTCCCCCACCACCTGAGCAACCATGCTGCCCAGACCGCCGAAGGGCGCGTGCTCCTCGACGGATACGACGAGCTTTGCCTTGGGGGCGTAGCGGAGGATCGCTTCCCGGTCCAGGGGCTTGACGCAGTACATATCCAGCAGCGTGGCAGATACGCCCTGGGCGCGCAGCAGCTCCGCCGCTTCCTTAGCCGGGCGGACCATTTCGCCGCAGGCTACCAGCAGCACGTCCTCGCCCTCGCACAGGACCGTCGCCTTGTTCATTTCAAAGGGGCAGTTTTCTTCGGAGTACAGGTCCTCCACCGGGTTTCTGCCCACCCGGATGTAGGCGCCCTGGGTGTCCTGGAGCAGGGCCTCTACCAGGCGCTTGGTCTGGTGCCGGTCGGAGGGAAGGTAGACCCGCATGCCGGGGATGGCGCTCATGGCGGCGATGTCCTGGCAGGAGTGATGGCTCATGCCAAGAGCGCCATAGCTGACGCCGCCGGAGATGCCGATGACCTTCACATTGGTCCGGGAATAGGCGATATCCACCTTGCACTGCTCATAGCTTCGGGTGGAGACGAAGGAGGCGGGGGAGGCGCACCAGGGCTTTTTGCCGCAGGCGGCCATGCCGGCGGAGATGCTGACCAGGTCCTGCTCCGCAATGCCGACCTCCACGGCCTGATCGGGATAGGCGGTGTAAAACGGGGCCAGAGAGGCAGAGCCGCGGGAATCGGAGCAGAGCACGACGATATCCCGGTCCTGGGCGGCGTGGGCCATAAGCGTTTCGCAGATTGCTTGGCGGTTGGGAATCTTATTCATGGATAGCGGCCTCCTTTCGGGCGGCAAGATCAACGAGAATCTGCTGATATTCGTCCTGGGTGGGGACATGGTGATGCCAGCCCACCTTATTTTCCATTACGGCGGAGCCGCAGCCCTTGATGGTGTTGGCGATGAGGAGCGTCGGCGTACCCTTGGTGGCGGCAGCTTCGGCAAAGGCGGCCTCCAGGGCGTCATAATCATGACCGTCCACGGAGATCACGTGCCAGCCGAAGGCGCGGAACCGGGCGGCCAGGTCCTCCAGGTGCATGACCTCCTCGGTAGTGCCGGAGATCTGGAGACGGTTACGGTCCACGACGGCGCAGAGGTTGTCCAGATGGTACTGGGTGGCGGACATTGCCGCCTCCCAGACGCTGCCCTCCTCCAGCTCACCGTCGCCCATGACCGTATAGACCCGGTAGGGGGCGCGGTCCATTTTCCCGGCCAGAGCCATGCCTACGGATACGGGCAGGCCGTGGCCCAGAGAGCCGGAGTTCATCTCAATGCCAGGCAGCTTGTTGTTGGGGTGACCGATGAAGGGAGAGCCGAACTGCGAAAACTCCTTCTTGACCCGGTCGATGGGGAAGAAGCCCTTCTTTGCCAGGACGGCGTACAGCGCCTCTACGCTGTGCCCCTTGGAGAGGACGAAGCGGTCCCGGGCGGGATCGGTCCAATTCTCCGGGGAGACGTGCATGACCTTAAAATACAGAGTGACCAGCACGTCCATAACGGACATGTCGCCGCCGATATGGCCGGTTTTCCCGGCCATAATGATATCTACGGCGTCCTTCCGGAGGTCGTAGGACATAACCTTTCGTTCGTTCATGGTATCATTCTCCTCTCAGATAAGCCTTGACCTTCTCCTCAATGGGATCGTAGAGATCCGGGGCGACGCCGATGTACTTACATGCCTCGTACAGTACGGGGACTACGTCCTCGTGGACCGCGACGCAGTGATGGATGTAGGGGCCTTCCACGACCTTGGCCTCCAGACGCTTCAGGTTTTCCACCTCGATCCACACATAGGTCCCCTTGGTGTAGGGGCCGTCGATGCCCCTGGCGTTGCCCAGAAGCAGGGAATATGCGCCGTGATCTCCGTCAAAACGGCAGATGGTCATCTCTCCGTGCTTCGCCTCGGCGGACAGAGCGCCGTTGTAATCCGGGAAGGCGACGGGGGTGCAGAGCGTGGGCTTTTCCCGAGCGACGGATACGGGCCAGGGGCCGCAGTGCTGGAGCAGCTCGCCGTTTTCATTGTCCGGATGGCGCACGGTCCAGTCGGCGAAGCAGGCCCGATGCTCGCCCAGGGTTGCGGCCTCGGCCAGGAGCGCGGTGACCGCGCCGTGGATATCCGTCTCGCACACCGTGGGGATACCCTCCTCGTTGAGCAGGGAGTTGGCGGCGCAGGGCATGATGCCGATCTCGCTCTGCAGAGCGTTCCAGCACTGGATGGCGATGGCGTTGCAGCCGTATTTCCTGGCCAGGGTGCTCATGGCGACCTTCATGGCTGCGACAGTCTCCAGCTGCTCGTCGCTGGCGCAGATGGTCCAGCATGCCCGGCAGTGGGCCATGACCTCGGCGACCTCGGAGCCTTCGGCCTTGGCGGCCTTCACTGCGTCGATCAGCTCGGGGATGGGGACGGGGGCAAGCTGGATGTTGAACTTCTCCAGAAGCTCACCCTCGTTGCACATGGTGCTCCAAAAGTCAAAGGGCCGGGGGCCGATCTGGAGGATGCGGGTGCTGCGGAAGGTTTTCACGACATTGCAGACCCGGATGAAATCCTTGACCCCCCGCTCGAACTCCGGATCCTCCAGGCGGCAGTTGGTCAGATAGGTGAAGGGAATGCCGAAACGGCGCAGGACCTTACCCGTGGCGAACAGGCCGCACTGGGAGTCCCGCAGGCGCATGCCGTCCGGCTCGGGCCGCTCGTCCCGGGGGCCCCAGAGCAGGACCGGCACATTGAGGTCCTTGGCCAGACGGGCGCATTCATACTCCGTGCCGAAATTGGCGTGGGGAAGGAACAGGCCGTCCACCTTGGCGTCCTTGAATTTCTTCGCGATGGCGATCCGGTCTGTATCATTATACAGCAGGCCGTCGTCGCTGATGTCCGTGATATCGACGAATTCTACGCCCATGGCGCGGAGCTTTTCCCGGGTGAGATTGGCGTATTTTACGGCGTCCGGGGCGCTGAAGATGCTCCGCCGGGTAGGTGCGAAGCCGAGTACGATTCGATCCATTGATTTGTCCTCCTTTGTAGGGGTGGGAAAAGCCGTATGCATTGAGCTTTGAATCCCCATGCATATGGCCTTTCTTATTGAATATTCAGAAAAAACCTGGGGATTTTTGCGAAAAGCGCCGTCTTACTTCTTGGCGAACTTTCTGCGGGCACCGGAGATGCTGGACATGTTGACGATGATGAGCGTCAGCAGCAGAATCGCGCCCTTGGCCATGTCCACCATGTAGTAGGGCACGCCCACCATGAGCAGGCCGTTATCCAGAACGGTCCACAGCATCACGCCCACAAAGGAGCCGATGGCGTTGGGCTTGTTGACGCCGGCGACGGAGCGGCCGATGTTGACGGCGGCGATGGCGGGCATCAGATACGCCGCGCCCGCCGTGGTGGCCACGGAGCCGTTCCGGGCGGCCATGACCGTGCCGCCGATGGCGGCGAAGACCGTGGTCATCAGGAAGGCCAGGGTACGGTAGCGGTTGACGCGAATGCCGGACAGCCGGGCGGCCTCCTCATTCTCGCCTACCATGTACAGGTAGCGGCCGTGTTTGATCTTGTTCTGGAAGATGGCGACCAGAGCAACGCAGACCAGGGCGATGACAATGATCCAGGGGGCCTTGCCGAGATCCCAGAAGATCTGGGGAACCTCCCGCACCACGGTCTGGGTGGGCCGGTTGGCCTTGGTGGCGGTGATGACCTGGCCGGCGGAGTAGGTCAGGGCCAGGCCGCTCAGGATGAACTGCATGGACAGGGTGGCCAGAACGCCGGGGATCTTAAACTTCAGCACCAGAATGGCGTTCACCGCGCCGATGATCATACATGCGGCGATGGTAGCCAGGCAGGCCAGCCACCAGGGCATCCCGTACAGGGACTGGAAGGTAATGGCGAACATGCCGCCCAGGGTGACGGTGGAGCCTACGGACAGATCGAACACGCCGCAGGAGAAGGCGAAGGTGGAGCCCATGGCGACGATCAGGTAAATGGCGGCGGAGCGGAGGATGGTCAGAATGTTATTCCAGCCCAGATAGGTCTTGGGGTCGATGCAGGTAAAAATCAGGAACAGCAGGGGAATGGCAGCCACCGGGCCCCATTCCGCCAGGAACTTGCCGATGGAAAAATTTCTTTTTTGCAGCTTGTTGGTACTCATTCTTCGGATCCTCCTGTTGAATAGAGAAGCAACTGTTGCTCGGTTGCTTCGGAAGTCACAAATTCCTTTTGGATCATGCCGTTATACATGACATAGGTGCGGTCTGTCAGCAGCAGGATCTCGCTCTGCTCGCTGGAGGAGTAGATCACGCCGTTTCCGGCCCGGGCCAGGGAGACGGCCAGCTTATAGACCTCCTGCTTCGCGCCTACGTCAATGCCCTTTGTGGGCTCGTCGAAGATGTAAACGCAGGCGTCGGAGCCGATCCACTTGCCGATGGTGACCTTTTGCTGGTTGCCGCCGGACAGCAGCATGACCTGCTGCTCGATGCTCGGAGTCTTGATCTTCAGCTGTGCGACCTTATCTGCGGCATCGTTGGCCTCCTTTTTAGGCTTCATCCAGCCGAAGGAGGAGGCGTACTTGCCGAGGGTCGCCATGGAGAGATTTTTCTTCACGGATTCGGTGAGAATCAGACCCTCCTTCCGCCGCTCCTCGGGGATCAGGGCCATACCGGCCTTTACCGCGTTGGCGGGGAGCTTCAGAGAGATCTCCTTCCCGCGGAGCTTGACCGTGCCCGCGGCGGGGGCGCCGTAAGCGCCGTAAATGGTCTTGCAGAGCTCGGATTTCCCTGCGCCGACCAGACCGGAAATGCCTACGATCTCTCCGGCCCGGACATAGAGGCTGACGTCCTGCACGAGGCCGGTGGCCTCGGTCACATGGTCCACCTCCAGGAGCTTTTCGCCGATGGTCCGGCCGCTCTTATCCAGCTCCGCGCTGTAGCTGGAGCCAAGCATGTACTGAATGATGTCGTCGATGGTGGTGCTTGCGGTCAGGGGCTTTTCCGCAAGGACCAGCTTGCCGTCCCGGAGGACCGTGAGGGTGTCGCAGATCTCAAAAAGCTCGTTGAGCCGGTGGGAGATGAAAATAACGCCGACATTGCGCTCCTTCTGCAGGCGCTTGACAATGGCGAACAGGTGCTTTGTTTCTGCGTCGGACAGGGGAGCCGTAGGCTCGTCCAGCACCAGGAACTTACAATTACGCATGGCCGCTCTGGCGATGCACACCATCTGCTTCTGCGCCAGAGGCAGGGTGCCGCACAGAGCCCGCACGTTGATCTTCAGATTCAGTTGGTCCAGAATTTTCTGGGATTCGCTGTAAATATGCTTCCAGTTTATAAACTGCTTTTTTCCGATACCGCGCACCAGGTAATCCAGCATAATGTTTTCCGCGACGGAAAGGCTGGGGACCAGGCAGGTGTCCACCTCCTGGTAAACGGTTTCGATGCCAAGATTCTTGGCCGTATCGGGGTCCCGGATCTCCATGTGCTCGCCGTTGACGAAAATATCGCCGGTATAGTGACTGTATACGCCGGAGAGCACCTTCATAAGAGTTGATTTGCCCGCGCCGTTGGCGCCTACCAGGGCGGTGACCTGACCGCTGCGAACATTGAGGTTCACACCGTCCAGGGCACGGACGCCGGGGAACTCAACACCTATGTTTTTCATTTCAATTAAGGTATTGGCTGCTTCCATGTTGCCTCCGCTTTTCTGCAAGCGGGCAGAGGAGGAGAAACTCCTCCTCTGCCCGCAAATTTCTACTGTTCGGACAAACGGGGAATATGCTTACTGGGCGTTTGCGTACTGCGCCCGGCGGGCCTCCACGCCCTCGGTCTTGAACTCGTCGGTGGTGGTGAAGCCCTTGATCTTGTTGCCCAGGTTCTGCATGGTGTCGGTGTTCTCCAGATTCTCGCCGGTGACCAGGGTGGGCACGCAGTGATAGATCTGAGGCGTCTCCTCGCCCAGCTCCTTCATCAGGGCCAGACGGGTGCAGACCACGCCGACCACGTAGGGATCGCAGCAGGCGGCGCCGATGAAGTTGGGGTACTTCTGGAGCAGCTCAATGACCTCGTTGGAAATGTCAACGCCGTTGACGAAGCAGTCCGCTTCCCGGCCGCAGTCCTTGATCGCGTCGATCAGACCGCCGACAATGGTGCCGCTGTTCGCGGCGGCAAAGAAGCCGACGGGGTTTGTGGTCTTCGTCATGATCGCGGTTGCCTGGGTGTAGGCGGAGCTGTAGGTGTCGTTCTTGTCCCAGGCCATGATGGTCAGGTCGATCTTTCCGGCGTCGGCATACTCCTGGAACTTCTCGCCCCGCAGGTCGAAGGGGATGATCATACCCAGGGTGATGTATTCGGCCATGGTATAGGGCTCGGAGCCGCCCACGGACTTCAGCTTGTCCATCATCTGCTCCACGCACTCCTGAGCCATGACCAGGTCGGACTGGTCCACATAGGTGACGCCGTCCACGTACTCGCCCTGGCAGTCAAAGCAGACGACCTTGATGCCCTTGTCCACGGCCTTGGTGACGTAGTCGAACTGATAGCCCTCGTTGGCGTGGGAGACGATCCAGATCTTGTAATCCTTGGACAGGCACTGATCCATCAGATCCTGCATCTTGGCGTCGTCGCCTTCGGAGACGTAGGTGTCAACCTCATAGCCAAGGGCGTGACCCTCGTCGGTGATGCCGGCGAAGAACTGGGTGGTGTGATCGGAAGCGGTCATGTTCCGGATGACGGCGATCTTGCCGGCGTCGCCGACCTTCGCGTCGGAAGCCTGGCTGTCGTCGGGCGCCTTGGTCTCGTCGCCGGATTTTGGGGCGTCGGTGGGCTTCTCTGTGGGCTTCGTGCTGGTGGCGCAGGCTGCCAGTGCCAGCACCATTGCCAGGGTCAGAAGCAATGCGATGAGCTTTTTCATTGTGTTTCTCCTCCAAAATTTAAAATTTCACACCTTTCGGTGATGAATACAAATTAGCGCTTGCTGCGGAGATCCCGCACGCTGTCCCGCCGGACCAGCTTTGCGCCGATGAGCGTGATGGTCGCGACGCTGCTCTGCTGCCCGGACTGGATGCGCTCCAGGAGCACCTGCACGGCCTTCCGGCCCAGAATGGTCTTATCTACCCGGACCGTGGTCAGCGGCGGAGAGGATACCTCACAGAAGGGCATATCGTCGAAGCCCAGCACGGACACATCCTCCGGAATGCGGTAGCCGGCCTCCTGGAGGGCGCGCATGGCGCCGAAAGCGATGAGATCGTTATCCGCGAAGAAGGCGGTGGGCAGCTGCCGGGGGATGGCCAGCCAGCTTTTCATATCCTGGTATGCAGTCTCCATGGAGGGACGGAGCTGAATGGTGTAATCGCCCAGGTCAGAGAGTCCGTTTTTTCCAAGAGCCGCCCGAAGGCCGTCCGCCCGGTCCCGGAAGTTGTTGATCCGGGTGTAGCCCTTGAGATAGCCGATCTCCCTGTGGCCGCAGGCGATGAGATATTCCACTGCGGCCTCCACAGTGTCCTTGTTGTTGATCGCGACGCAGCTGACCTTGTCGGACAGAAAGCGATTGTCGCACAGGACTAGGGGAATGCCGGACTGCTCGAAGTCCGCAAAGGTCTGCTTGCTCATTTCGGTTCCGAGAAGAATCAGGCCGTCTGCCGGGCCGCTCAGGATACGGGAGCGGGCCAGGGCGTAATCCTCGCTGGAATTATAGAGGTAGGCGATCTCCAGACTGTAGCCGTTCGCCCGGCATTCGTTTTCGATCCCGGCGAACAGCTGGGAGAAGAAGGGGGTGTCGTCCACAACGGTCCCGGAGTCCTTGTACACCACCAGCTTGATCTTTTTTGCTGAGCCGCCAAGGCTGTAGTTCATTTCCTGGGCGGCCTGCATAATGGTCCGCACTGTTTCCTTGCTTGCGCCGCCCCGGTTATTCAGAACGTTGAACACGGTGGTTTTGGAAAAGCCGGTGGCTTCGCTGATCTGCTGAATGCTCACTTTTTCTTTCATGGGCGTTCCTCCCTGTCGTTGGCCCTATGATAGCTCATTTAGTAAACTTTGTCAACTAAAATTAAGTTAAAATTATAGATAAACTAACATATTCGTTAAAATCTACAGGAATATCTATTGAATTTTGTGCAACATTACATAGAAATTTGAGGAAAAGAGGGAGATACAACAGACGCACGTCCGAATGCGTTTGCTAAACTTTTAAATAAATTGAGTAGACTGGAGCCGGAGGCAGGCGGGGCGATTGCGCGTTAAGGCGGCTGCTTTGAGGGGAAAACGGGCGCGAAACGGAATTTATCCTTGCTTTCTTAACGGTGTGTGGTATAATTTTAATAAAAATTAGAGGGGAGCGTGCGCGGATGGCTACTGCAAAAGACCTGGCGAAGCAATTGGGGGTTTCCGTATCGGCTGTTTCCATTGCTCTGAACGGAAAGCCGGGCATTAGCGAGGAGACGCGGCAGAGGATTCTGGCTGCTGCCGACGAGATGGGGTATCGGAAACGGGCTTGGAACGGGAGAAAAACGCCTGTTTTGGAGCTGTTGGTCTATTTGGATAAGGACGGTGTGGAGCTGTTCAATGCGAATCCCTTCTTTTCCCGGGTGATCGAGGGGATCACGGGCCGATGCCAGGAGCTGGGCTATTCCCTGCAGATCGCGTATATGCGGGAGGGGGAGGCAGACGGGGCCACGGTCCGGGGTTTTGTTCCGCTGGAGTGCAGCGGATTGCTGCTGCTGGCCTCCGGCATGCCGGAGCGCTGCGCCCGGGCCTTTTTGCAGCTGCCGGTGCCTGTGGTGTTTATCGACAACGCCTTCCGCTGCCTGAAGGCGAACTGCGTCTCGATCGATAACGAATTCGCTATCTTCAGCATGGTGGACCATCTGACAGCTCTGGGGCACAGGCGGATTGGCTATATCGGTTATGTTTCGCCGATTGCGAACTTTCAGGACCGGGAGGATGCCTTCCGCGCGGCGATGGAGGCGCACGGCCTTCCCTACGGGGATTCGCTGATTTTGCAGAACTGCACCGGAGCGGCGGCGGTGGAGGAGACAAAGCAGGCTCTGCGAGGGCTTTCTGCTATGCCGACGGCCTTTGTCTGCGCAAACGATTGGATTGCCGCCTCCTGCATCCGCGCACTGACGGAGTTGGGGTTCCGGGTGCCGGAGGATGTTTCGGTTACCGGCTTTGATAACATTCCCTTGAGCGAGATGATCGCCCCGGGAATCACAACGGTGGATATTCCCAAGGCCAGCATCGGCGTGCTCGCGGTCAACCGGTTGACGGAGCTGATGGGCGGGAGCTGCCGGCCGGTGCGGCTTCAGGTTCTGGCGGATATTGTCACCCGGGGGAGCGCGGCCGCCTGCGGAAAGAAGGGAGCAGGGAAAGAATAAACGGACACTGCTGCATTTGCAAAGGAGGAACCTATGGATAAGGAACGATCCGGTATGGATTTTTGGGGGATCATTGACGTGGTCGCCGGGCAGTATCTGCTCTATCTGGCGTACCAGACCTATATGAACCGGGGGGAGTACCCCAGCGAGGCCCTGGCCTGGGGGGCGGCCGCCCTGTTTGTGATTGGCGGCATCGGCGCGATTGTCTGGGGGGCACGGCGAATCATCCGAGCTTACCGGGCTTACAAAGAGGCGAATACCCGGGAGTAGGAAGAGAAGGGCAGAACGGAATAAATAACAAAAGAAAAGCGATCTCCGCTGGCGGAATGCCAACGGAGATCGCTTTTTTATGGGTAGGGAATTATCGGACGCCCTTTTGTAGGATTATGCAGCCGTTGGTCAGACTGTCTCCGGTGGCCAGGACGGCATAGGCGTTCCGGGTCAGCTCATAAAAGGCAAAGCGGTCCACGCAGCGCATGGCCTGGGCTGCCTGGGGCTCATATTTGGCGATTACCTCCCGGAAGCGCTCGGCGGTGGGGGTGGGCTGCGCCGTGCCGTCGGCGTCGGGGACCCCCATGGCGATAACGGCGTCCCCGGCCTGACGGTCCAGGGGCATGAGCTGCAAAATGGCGTCCGCCATGACGAAGGCGTCCATGCCGTCCGCCCGTACCAGCTCGTGGCCGCGGGACAGAGACGCGGAGGCGAAATAGGCGTCGCCGATAACAATGCGGTCCCCGTGCCCCATTTCTGCGAGAACCTTTAGAAGCTGAGGGGAGATCGCGGCAGGAATTCCTTTTAGCATATGCACGTACCTCTTTTCTTTGATTTGAAACTACAGGACGGAAGAACACTTCTGATGCAAAGCGGCCTTGGCCTAAAATAGTTTACTAAATTATACCACTTGATCTGATGAGTGTAAAGTAGCACAATGACCAATTTTTGGAGAATTTCATGAGCGGACAGGCAAACGGCCTGCTTACGGATGAAAAAATGAAACTGTGCTGATAATTCCTCTAAAAATCGTAATTTTTTCAAGATTCCTATTAAAATTTGAAGAACTGGTGAGAAGCAGGGAAAAAGGATTGCCGGTGTGAAATGGAGAATGATTTGGTGAGTATTCACAATTTTGCCAATAGACTATTGACGAAAGATGGGTGGTATGCTACTATATATTTAGTAAACTTTAGGAGCGGATGAAAATGCTGCGTTCCTTTACCCCTTTGCCGGTCACTCCAGAGAGTAAGCCCTTTGCTTCGGCAGTGGAGACCTGCGGCCTGGAGAAGCTGGGCTATGTGGAGGAAGAGTTTTTGCAGGCAGGGACGGCGAACCTGTATCGGGAGGACGCTCACCATCAGGTGGAGCCCTTTTACCGCGATGCGCCTTACTGCACCCGGGTTTTGCTCCGCCGCCCGTCAGAGCCAGAAAAGTGGAGCGGCAATGTTGTCGTTGAGATTCTGAACAGCAGCGCGAATGTCGACATTGACCGCATGTGGGTGAACAGTTGGCCCTTCTTTACCCGGAATGGGGATATTTACATTGGAATCTCCAGCAAGGGCCAGGTAGTCGATGTTCTGAAGCGCTTTGACCTGGAGCGCTATGCTCCGATCTGCTGGGATAATCCCCTGCCGGAGCGGGTCCCGGCCTATAATCCGCCCGCCGGACCCGGCCATATTTTGCTGCAATATGAGGTGGGGCTGTTCTGGGATATGCTCCTGGACCTGGCAAAGCTCCTGCGTTCTGACCGACCGGAGAATCCCCTGCTGGGTTTGAGCCGACCGTATCTGTATCTGACCGGCTGGAGCCAGTCTACCGGTTATGTGGTCCGCTATGTGTCCTCTTTTGCTTATCGCCAAGAGAATCTGACCGACGGTCCCCTGTTTGACGGCTATCTCAATGGCGGCGGGGGCGTATGGTATGCGGCGCTGGACAATTTGCAGAGGGTCAGTATGGGCGACCCGGGCCATCAGCCTGGGAGCGTATTCGGTGCCAGAGAGCCCTTTATTGCTGTGAATACGGAGATGGAGAATCGGATCGCTTTTTGGTACGGGGATTTTGACGAGCCGGATTTCAAGTTCCGCACCTGGCAGATCTCCGGCTCCAGTCACAACAGTAAGTATAATCTGCTGGATTACTATGGCCCGGAGGGCGTCCGGGAGCTGGAGGACAAATACGGCATTTACAACGGCTACTATGGAGTGGATGGCGGCCCCCTGGACGCACCCCATGAGCTTGTCTTTAACGCGGCTTGGTACGCGCTGTTCCGCTGGGCCCGGGAGGGCGTGCCTGCGCCCCATGCGCCGAAGATTGAGACGGAGATCCGGGACCGGCCCAGCGACCCCCGGTCCGGCAGCTTTGTCTGGAACCGCACGGATGCCTTCGGCAACTGCCTGGGCGGGATTCGGACGCCGGCAATTCAATATCCTACCGCCCGGTATTTTCATACCAGCCACCGTGCGGACGGCTCCGCCAATCCGTCCTTTGGAACGGCGAACCCTTTCTCTCCGAATCTGCTCCGGGAGCTGTATGGCTCTCTGGCGCACTATGAGACGCTGATCTCTCAGGAATACGACCGCCTGAGTGCGCAGGGCTTCCTGCTGCCGGAGGATAAGCCGCAGTTTTTGGCGGATACCCTTGCCCTGGCCGCCCGGCGCGGCCTGCAATGAATCAATAACGGCGTTCTGCCGATGAAAAGGAGATTTATTAGTATGGAATGGAAAAAAGGTATGGGTCCTCTGGATTTTTCTGGGTTAAGTGATATCCTCCTGGAGGCTCCAGACGGGGACATCCGCCCCCAGAGCGAACCCTATTTCAAGGCGACAAAGCTGGCCGACGGCGTCTGGCAGGTGCTCTCCGACGGCGACCACACCTATGTGGTAGAGGGGGACGATGAGCTGATCGTCATCGACGCCGGTATGGGTGCGGGCAACCTGCGGGAATTCTGCCAGAGCCTGTGCCCGGAGAAGCCTTTGTATCGGATGCTGCTGACCCATTGCCATGGGGACCATACCCTGAACTGCTACCAGTTTGACGCGGTGTATATGGCCCCGGAGACTTACCCCAAGCGGAAGTGCACCATGGTCGGCGGGGTTTCCGCCCCGGACGACTATCCGGTGGTGTTCCTGCATCATGGAGACGTGATCAACCTCAAGGGCCGTCCTCTGGAGGTTCTGGCGCTGGATGAGCACTGCAAGGGCTCCCTGCAATTCCTGGATCGAAAGAGCCGGATCCTGTTCTGCGGCGACGAGCTCAACGGAAACTTCTTTGACAGCACCATCTCTGTGGAGCACTCCTTCCGGAACCTGAAGCAGTGGGCTGCTCTGCGGCCCTATTACGATCTCCTGGCTGCCGGCAACGATGTGCACGACGCGTCCTACATTGAGCGCTATCTGAAAATTGCGGAGTACATTCTCAACGGCCATGAGAACGAGGGCGTGGCGATTTACAAGCCCCATACCACGGACCGCATTGCCAGCATCTCCGAAAAGGACGGCAAGCGGGTCTTTGCCCGCCGCTCTCCCAAGATGGTCGGGGTGGGCTTTGAGGAAAAAATGATTGAGGCGGGCTACGGCGAGTCTCTGAAGATGAACAACGGGCATTTTGCCTTCTGCTTTATGCGGAAGCTCCGCCCCGACGGTCCCTTCGACCGGGAGCTGGTCATGGACGGCGCGCACTTCTGCTATTATCTCAATAAGATCTGGGACAAGGGCACGGAGCCCAAGTATATGCTGTAAGTCCCGGCGGCTGAAAGGAGCAAGATCATATGGCGATCACAAAAATGCAGCGGATTCCCATTACTTCGGAGAGCAAGCCCTTTGCTGCCGCGGCGGAGAAGTGCGGCTTTGATGCGCTCCAGTATGTGGAGGAGGAGTATTTCCAGACCGGCACTGCCAATGTTTACGAGGAGAACGCCCTTCATGAGGTCAGTCCGATCTTCCGGGACGCGCCCTATACCACCCGGGTGATCGTCCGGCGGCCGAAGGACAAGGCACACTTCAGCGGGAACGTGGTGCTGGAGATCTTAAACAGCAGCGCGAATATTGACATTGACCGTATGTGGGTGAACAGCTGGCCCTTCTTTACCCGGAACGGGGATATTTATGTGGGTATTTCCAGCAAGGGCCATGTGGTGGATTCTCTGAAAGGCTTTGACCCCCGGCGCTACGCCCCCATCAACTGGGACAATCCTATACCGGACCGCCCTGCGCCCGAAATGCCGAAGGACAGCAAACTGCGCTTTTTGCCCCAGTATGAAATGGGCTTGTTCTGGGATATGCTGGTGGACCTGGCAAAGCTCCTGCGCTCCGGGGATGAGAAGAACTTCCTGCGGGAGTTCGGCGTGCCGTATCTGTACCTGACTGGCTGGAGCCAGTCTACGGCCTATGTCAACCGCGTGGTGCGCTCCTTTGCTTACCGCCCGGAAAACTGCGGGCAGCGTCCCCTGTTCGACGGCTATCTCAACGGCGGCGGCGGAGCCAACCTCTGCCCGGTAAACAACGACGTGATGTTCTCTCTGGGGGGCATTGACCCGGCGGGAGGCGTTATGGGAGCCAGAGAGCCTTTTATCGCGGTGAATACCGAATCGGAGAATTGCAGCTCCTTCTGGTATGGGGATTTTGACGAGCCGAATTTCAAATTCCGCACCTGGCAGATCGCCGGGTCCAGCCACGACAGCAAGTATAACCTGGTGGATTATTACGGCGAGGCGGATCTGAAGATGCTGGAGGGGCTGGGGATCTATAACGGCTATTACGGCGTCGACGGGGAGGCGCTGAACTGCCCCTATGAGCCGGTGTTCAGCGCTGCGTTCCAGGCGCTGTACAAGTGGACCCGGGACAAGATCCCCGCGCCCCACGCGCCGAAGATCGAGACGTATATGAGTACGGAGCCGGTGACGGCCATTCGGACGGGGTATGTGGGCAATCTTACCGATGCCTTCGGGAACTGCCGGGGCGGCATTCGCATTCCGGCCATCGCCTATCCTACGGGGAAATACAGCCCCACCAGCACGAAAGCGGACGGGACGGTCATGGGAGCTTTTGGTAAGGTAAATCCCTTCTCCGGGGCGATGCTCCGGGAGCTATACGGGAGCCTGGCGCATTACCGTGCGCTGATCGAGGCGGAATATGACCGCCTGGCAGCTCAGGGCTTCCTCCTGGAGGGAGATCGGAAGGCAAATTTGGATTATACGGAGGCCTGCGCCAAGGCGCGCGGTCTGGAATAAGGCGGCGGCCCGGAGGGTTTCCTCCGGGCCGCGTGTTTTTGAAAAGCCGGGATCATTCGGGCGAGAGATGGAGCACGGCGACCTCCGGCCGGTTGAACAGGCGCAGGGGCAGAGGATAGTTCCCCAGGCCGCTGGAAACGAACAGCTTTGTGCTGCCCAGGTCGCAGAGCCCCTTGAGAGGCTCCGGCGCCGGCCCCCGCTCCGGGAACCACCGGCCCTCGTAATACACCGCGCCGATCCCCGGCAGGCGGATCAGACCGCCGTGGGTGTCTCCGCACAGAGCCAGGTCCAGGCCGAAGGCGGCGTAGGCCGGGGCGTTGACCTGGTGGGCCAGGAGCACGTTGTACCGGCTGGGGTCCAGGGTGAAGGCGTTGTGCAGATCATAGGTAGGGGAGAAGTACACGTTGCTGATGCCGTACAGGCACAGATTAAAATCCGGCAGCTCCGCCGCCTCATAGTCCAGGATCCGCACCCCGGCCCGGGCCAGGGCCTCATGGAACGAGGCGCTGTTGTCGTGCTCGCCGTTGACGTAGTACACCGGCCACTGCTTTGCCAGCGCCTCCGCCAGCTCCAGCGCCCGGGCCTGCCCGGCCTCGTCGCCATAGGTATACAGGTCCCCGGTCAGGACTACCAGGTCCGGCTTCTCCTTCCGGACCGCCTCCAGCAGCAGGCGATTGCCCTTCCCGAAAGAGGCGCCGTGGAGGTCCGAGAGCTGAACGATGGTCACGGGGGCGGAGAGCTTCTCGCTGGTAAGAGAGACCCGGGTAACGGTCAGGGTGAAGGCGCTCCAGAACCAGAAGATCGCAAGAAACAGCAGCAGCCCTGGGAGCTTCCGGCGCCGTT
>CAKTIN010000029.1 GCA_934565775.1 uncultured Oscillospiraceae bacterium | reverse complement strand
AAGCTACACCTCTCGCACGCAGGCTTCCGGGCCGTACAGACGGCCCGGCCGTGGAGCACCAGCCGGTGGCAGAAGTCGGAGCTCTCCTCCGGGGGCAGGATCGCCCGGAGCTGGCGCTCCACCTTCTCCGGCTCCTTCCCGTGGGCCAGCCCCAGGCGGTTGGACAGACGGATGCAGTGGGTATCGCACACCACGCTGCCGGGCACACCATACAGATCCCCCAGGAGCAGATTCGCCGTTTTCCGCCCCACGCCGGGGAGCTTCAGAAGCGCCTCCATGGTGTCCGGGACCTTGCCCCCATACT
Organism: uncultured Oscillospiraceae bacterium; assembly: GCA_934565775.1. Classification (GTDB taxonomy): domain Bacteria; phylum Bacillota; class Clostridia; order Oscillospirales; family Oscillospiraceae; genus Faecousia. The sequence goes on along the minus strand of CAKTIN010000029.1, from coordinate 21,561 downwards.
GCGTCAGGAGCATCTGGCAGGCCAGGACAATATCCTTGGCCTTCTGCCGGAAAAAGCCGCAGGCGTGGATCAGCTCCTCCACCCGGCCAATCTCCGCTCTGGCCATGGCCTCCAGGGTGGGATAGGCGGCAAACAGCGCCGGGGTAATCTCGTTGACCCGGGCGTCCGTGCACTGGGCGGACAGGCGCACGGCAATCATCAATTCATAGTCCTTCCCATAGCCCAGGACGCACTGCGCCCCCGGATAGGCCTCCTTCAGGGCCTGCACAATGGCCAAGGCTCTCTGCTTTACTTCCATGGCTCACCCCAGAGGCACGAAGTCCTCGGCTCCATGCTTACACAGGGGGCAGATAAAGTCCGCCGGGAGGGTGTCCCCCTCGTAAACATAGCCGCAGGTCTTGCACACAAAGCCCTTCTTCTCCCCATCGGGCAGGGGCGGCTTGGGCTTCACATGGTCCTGATAGTACTGATAGGACAGAGATGGCAGATCCGATAGGACCTTCGCCTCGGTCAGCTCTCCGATAAACAGAATGTGGCTGCCCCAGTCTGCGGAGGAGACCACCCGCCCCGCCAAGACCGCATTCACGCACTGGGTCAGGTAAAGCACTCCGTTCCCCGCCGGGGCGGAATCGGCCCAGCCGTCGTACTTGTCCACCGTCCGGCCGCTCTGGAATCCAAAGTGGCGGATGAGCTCCATGGGCGTGCTCTGGTCCAGAACGCTGATGGTAAACCGGCCGTCCTTCCCCAGGAGCTCCCCGGTGAGGTTCGCCTTATTGACGGAGAAGGCCACGCGGTTGGGGTTCTCCGAAATCTGCACCACCGTATTGACGATGCAGCCGCTGCTGGTCTGCCCCTTTTTCGCAGACAGGACAAACAGACCGTAGGTCAGCCGGAACAAAGCCGCAGGGTCGGTCTCCACATTCCGGGGGGTGCAGGCGCTGGGGCGCTTCACCGTAGCGGCCAGCTGCCCGGCCAGGGCCTCCAGCCCGGCGGGGTCCTGCACCGTAGAGGGCACAGTCAGGGGCCCGTCCAGGAAGGTCATCTGCTTCAGCTTCGACAGAAGCTCCCGCATCAGCTTGCCGCTGGTGGGGGCCCAGGAGCCGTTCTCAATCAGCGCCACCGTCCGGTTTTGCAGGTTGTGGGCGACCAAATCGTGGAGCAGATTCTCCATGGTCACAAAGATCCCCGCATTATAGGTCGGCGCGGCAAAGACCAGATGGCTGTACTGGAAGGCGGCAGCGACGATCTCCGAGGCCGGCGTCACGGACACGTCAAACATCACCGTCCGGATGCCCAGGTCCCGCAGACGGCAGGCCAGAATCTCCGCAGCGTTCTCCGTCCCGCCGTAAACGGAGGCGTAAGCGATAAGTACCCCGTCCACCTCCGGAGTATAGGTACTCCAGAGCTGATACTTGGCAATGAAATCCCCCAGATTCTTCCGCCAGACAAAGCCGTGAAGGGGGCAGATCATCTGAATGTCCAGCCCGGAGGCCTTCTTCAGAATGGCCTGGACCTGGGTGCCGTATTTTCCCACGATATTGGTATAATACCGCCGGGCCTCGTCCAGATAGTCCCGCTCAAAGTCCACCTCATCGGCAAACATCGCCCCGTTGATCGCCCCGAAGGTGCCGAAGGCGTCTGCGGAGAAGAGGATCTTGTCCGTCAGATCATAGCTCATCATCACCTCCGGCCAGTGGACCATAGGCGCGTCCACAAAGGTCAGCGTGTGCCGTCCGGTGCACAGGGTCTCCCCCTGGGCGACCACCTTCAGCCGCTGCTCCAGGGGCGCAGCGACAAAGCGCGCCATCATTTTGGCAGTTTTCTGATTGCACAGCACCGTGACCTCCGGATAATGCAGGAGGACCTCCTCAATGGCGGCGGAATGATCCGGCTCCATATGGTGGACGATCAGATAATCCAGCTTCCGGCCGCCCAGCACATGGGCAAGATTCTCAAAAAACACCCGGGTCACGGACTTGTCCACCGTGTCCAGCAGGACGGTTTTCTCATCGGTCAGCAGGTAAGAATTGTAGGACACCCCCCGGGGGACCTGGTAAACCCCCTCAAACAGCGCCAGGCGGCGGTCATTGCTTCCCACCCAGGTCAGATCCTCGGTCACTTTCTTTACACAGTACATCGCGCGTCTCCTTTCGCAATCTGGACTTCCTTACAACCAGTATACACGAAAGGCGTCGAAAAAGCAAGCAAAATTATGAGAATCATTCTTATTTTTATTCTCCTTGCCTTTTCCCTCAAAATGCCGTACAATGGACATACGAACAAAAAAGGAGGCTGAAAGGATGTATCAGCCGCTGGCAGATCTGCTCCGCCCCACCAGTCTGGACGACGTGGTGGGTCAGGAGCATATTTTGGGGCCGGGGAAGATTCTCCGGCGCATCATTGAAAGCGGGAAGGTGCCGAACCTGATCTTTTACGGCCCCTCCGGCACGGGAAAGACCACCGTTGCCAATATCATTGCGGAAAAGACCAACCGCAAGCTCTACCGGCTGAATGCCACCACCGCCTCCACCGGGGATATTAAGGAGATCGTCGCCCAACTGGACACCTTCCTGGCCCCCAACGGAGTGCTGCTATACCTGGATGAGATCCAGTATTTCAACAAAAAGCAGCAGCAGTCCCTGCTGGAGCACATTGAAAACGGGAAAATCACCCTCATTGCCTCCACCACGGAGAACCCCTATTTTTCCATTTTCAACGCGATTCTCAGCCGGTCCACCATCTTTGAGTTCAAGCAGATCACCGCCGAGGCCGCGCTGAAGGCCGTGCGCCGGGCCGTGGACTATCTGGCCCGGCGGGACGGCCTGAAGGTCACGGCGGAGCACGGAGCCCTGGAATACATCGCCTCCGGCTGCGGCGGGGACCTGCGGAAGGCCATGAATGCCGTGGAGGTCCTGTTCTCCGCCGCCGGGCTGGAGGGCGAACTCACCCTCACCCTGGCGGATGCGAAGGACGTCACCCAGCGCAGCGCCATGCGCTACGACCGGGCGGGGGACGAGCACTATGACCTGCTGTCCGCCCTGCAAAAGTCCATTCGGGGCTCCGATCCGGACGCGGCGGTGTATTACCTGGCCCGGATTCTGGAGGCGGGCGACCTGCTGTCCGCCTGCCGGCGGCTGATGGTCATCGCCTGTGAGGACGTGGGCCTGGCCTATCCCGCCATCATCCCCATTGTCAAGGCCTGCGTGGATGCGGCCACCATGGTGGGAATGCCAGAGGCCAGGCTGCCCCTGGCGGACGCGGCGGTGCTGATGGCCACCAGCCCCAAGTCCAACTCCGCCTATCTGGCCATGGCCGGGGCCATGGAGGACATTCAGAAGGGCAAAACCGGCGCGCCGCCCCGGCATCTGCAAAACGTCCATGCCGACAGCTTCACGATGGAGCGCGCCCAGGGCTATCTGTACCCCCACGACTATCCCAATCACTGGGTTCCCCAGCAGTACCTGCCGGACGAGTTGGCCGGGCGGCAGTATTATGAATTCGGCCCCAACAAGCTGGAGCAGGCCGCCAAGCGCTACTGGGACGAGGTCAAGGGTCAAAAACCGTAGCCGCACCTCCGGGTGCATACTCCCACCGGCTTAAGTGCCGGACCGTGGTATAGTACCGGAAGGGCGGCGCCGGAGGCGCCTGCCCCAGACGCTCCAGCACGGAGAGCTTAATCTTCTGCTTTTCGGGGAGGATGGAGCGGATGTAGACGCTCACCTTTTCCCCGGGCTCCAGGCCGCTGCCCGGCTCTGCCAGGCCGGAGAGGTTGGGCGCCAGCTCAATGAACACCCCATAGGGCTGCACCCCCCGGACGATCCCCGTCACCGTCTGCCCCGGGCGGAAGGAGGCGGCGTTTTCCTCCCAGGTGCCCAGAAGCTCCCGGTGGGTCAGGCTGATCCGCCCGGCGGCCCGGTCCACCCCCAGGACTGCGGCATAGATTCGCTGCCCCGGAGCGAAGCGCTCCGCGCAGTGCCGCAGGCGGGAGACGGAGCACCGCTCAATGCCCATAAGGGCGGTCACGCCGCAGCCGATGTCACAGAATGCGCCGAAATGGGTGGTGTGGGTCACCACCGCCGGGAGCACATCCCCCGGCCGCAGGGTATCGAGAAAATAGGCCAGAGCCTCCGCCTGGGCCCCCCGGCGGCTGAGCAGAGCGGTGCCCTGGCTGGAAAAGGCCAGGACCTGAAAGCAGACCTGCCGCCCCACCCGGGAGAGAATGGAGATCTCCCGCCCTGTCCCCTGGGCGATCTCCAGGGAGGTCTCCTCCCGGGGGATCAGCCCCCGGATCGGCCCCAGGTCCACCAGCAAATTATGAAATTCATCGCATTTGGAGCAGATTCCCTGAAAGATCTCCCGGCTCCCCGCCCCCCGGCGGAGCTGTTCGGGTGTAGGCGCAGGGCGCTGGGTGTAGCCCTCCGGTTCATATGGCAGCATGGACTTCATTCCTTTCCCTTGATTTAATTCAGCTTACGCGCCGCCGGGCGGCTCTATGCCCGGCAGAAAGGAGCCCCATGGATATTCGATTGCAGGATGTTTTAGTCATGAAAAAGCCCCACCCCTGCGGGGATAAGCGGTGGCTGGTCCTGCGGACCGGCGCCGATTTTCGCCTGCGGTGTCTGGGCTGCGGCCACGAGGTCATGGTCCCCCGGCTGAAGGCCGAAAAAAATGTCCGTCAGGTCCTGCGCCCGGCGGAGGGGGAGGAAAGCCATGCTCTTTGATACCCACGCCCATCTGGATGACCGGCGGTTTGACGGCGACCGGGACGCGCTGCTGGGCTCGCTGCCGGAGCAGGGCATCACCCTGCTGATGAATCCCGGATGCGACCTGCCCTCCTCCCGGGCGGCGGTCGCCCTAGCTCAGGCCCATTCCTGGATCTACGCCGCCGTGGGCAGCCACCCGGACGACGCCGGCCATGTGGACGCGGCGCTGCTGGCTCAGTACCGGGCTCTGGCCCGGAGCTGCCCGAAGGTCCGGGCCATTGGAGAGATCGGTCTGGATTACCACTATGAGGATGTGCCCCGGGCAAGGCAGATGGACGCCTTCCGGCGGCAGATGGAGCTGGCCGGGCAGCTGGGGCTGCCGGTGATTGTCCATGAGCGGGAAGCTCATGAGGACGGCTGCCGGATCTTGGAGGAATTTCCAGAGGTGCGGGGTGTCTTTCACTGCTACTCCGGCTCTGCGGAAATGGCCAAATGGCTGACCGCCCGGGGCTGGTACATCGGCTTCACCGGCGTAATCACCTTTAAGAATGCCCGGAAGGCCGTGGAGACCGCCCAGGCCATTGCCCTGGACCGGATCGTCATCGAGACCGACTGCCCCTATATGGCCCCGGAGCCCTTCCGGGGGCGGCGAAATGACCCGGGCTATGTGTACCGCATGGCCCAGCGTCTGGCGGAGCTGCGAGGCCTACCGGAGGAGGAGATGGCCCGGATCACGCTGGAAAATGGCTGCCGCCTTTACAACATCCCCCTGCCGTAAACGGCATAGCACCCCCTGCCGGTGGCAGGGGGTGCAGCCGTTTATGAGAGTTCTTCAGAAATGGAACATGCCCGGGCCGTTTGGCCCGGGCACGCTTGCTGAGGAACAACATCGAAAGGAAAAGAGATGGCTTAGTAGCAGGACTCCACCAGGGTCCGCACGTCGTCGGCATTCATGGGCTTGTAGAGCATGGGCTGGAACTTGGGCTGGGCCAGCTTGCTCAGATTCTGGATCATGGGCTCCAGGGCCTCACGCGGCACGCCCAGCTCCTTAAAGCTCTTGGGCATCTTGAAGGTGTTGAAGAACAGATCGTAGAAGGTGTCGATGACCTTGTGCGCGATCTCCATGTCGGGCAGGTTACGGTCAATGCCCATGGCGTTGATGCCCAGCTCCTTGAAGCGCCACACGGTATTCTCGTCCAGGCACCACCGGAGGTAACGGTCGGTGATGATGGCCAGGCCCACGCCGTGGGTGATCTTGTCGTCATAGCCACTGAGCTCGTGCTCGATGCCGTGGCAGATCCAGGCCGCATAGTTGCCCTTGGCCAGAATGCCGTCGATGGCATAAATGCAGCTGTACATGATGTTGGCACGGGCCGTATAGTTGGTGGGCTCGGCATAGGCGATGGGGCCGAACTTCAGGAAGGTGTTGATCAGAGCCTCGCCGACCCGGGCGTGCATATAAGCGCCGTCAATGGGGGAGAAGTAGGACTCCAGGGTGTGGCTGATGCCGTCAATGATGCCGGCGGCAGTGAGATGGGGGTTCAGGGTATAGGTGTACTCGGGGTTCAGGAAGGTGACCTTGGGGCGAATCTCGGGGCCGTGGAAGCCGGCCTTCTTATTGGTGGCTTCGTTATTCAGCACGGTGCTGGTGGAGATCTCGGTGCCGGCGCCGGAGGCGGTGGAGATAACCAGAACAGGCAGGACCTCCTTGAGCCACCACTGGCCAACCAGCTCGGACACGTCGCCGTCGTACTTCACAGCGGTGGCCACGGCCTTCGCCGTATCCACGGAGCTGCCGCCGCCCACAGCCAGAACGCAGTCAATGTCGTTGTCCTTGCAGACCTTGACGCCCTCGCGGATCAGGCCCATCTTGGGGTTGGGCTGCACACCGGCCAGCTCCTTCCAGAAGATGCCGTTGTCCTCAAAGATCTTCACGACCTTCTGATACAGGCCCATGCGCTTGATGCTGCCGCCGCCGTAGACCAGCAGGACCCGCTTCTTGGGGCTCCACTTCTCAATGCTCTCGGCCAGATGATCGATGGCGCTGCGGCCAAAGAAGATCTGAGTGGGGACGTGGATCATAAAATCCTGCATTTCGTTGCGAACTTCCATGTAATATACCTCCTAAAAATAATTCACAAAAACATTCTTGCGGTCAGCGAGCGACCGCCTGGAATGAATCCAGCAGCTTCCACAGCTCGGGCTCATTGTCCCAGAGCTGCATCATAATGGAGCCGATATAGGCGCCGTCCGCTCCTGCGTCCCGCACCTGCCGGAGCTCCTCCGGGGTCTTGATGCCGGTCACGCCGAAAATGGGAGCCGTAACGCCCTGGGCCCGGATATAGCCGATGCGCTCGGCCCAGGTCACCAGACCCTCCCGGGGCTGGGTGCGGCCGTTGGCGTTGCTGACAAACACAATGTGCTTGTCGCTGGACTTGGCAATCTCAATGGCCTTGTCCGAAGTATCATAGCCGATGAAGGCCGCCGTAGCGATCCCCCGGCCGGCGAGATAGTCCATCTTTTCCTTGTCCCCGGGCAGAACGGAGTAGACCCCGATCTCCTGGCAGAAGTCGCCGAAGCGCTCCAGGCCGATGGTGTCCACCACGTCGGGATACACCACCAGGTGGATCTCCAGATTCGGGAACTCCCGGCGGATGTCCCGCAGGGCGTCCATAAACACGTCGTACCCTTCCCCGTACAGGGCCCGGGCATGGCGCATTCCCTGCTGGATGAAGGCCGACTCACGGGAGGGGTCCGCTCCGGGCATATCGAATTGCAGGGCCGTGACCCCATGGTCCACATACCGCCGGACCATTTCCTTGGTCTTTTCCAGGGAGGGCCAGCCGGAGATCATGTAATAGACAGGGCGAAATTTCATACCGTGCCTCCTGTTACTTCTCGGTCAGAGCCTTGAACTCGTCCAGCTTGGCCCACAGGGCGGGCTCATCCTCCCACAGCTGCATGAGCACCGTGCCGATATAAGCGCCGTCCGCTCCGGCGGCCTTGATCTCCGCCAGCTGCTCCTTGGTGGAGATGCCGGAAACCGGGTAAATGGGGCCCTCAACGCCCCGCTTCCGGAGCCAGGAGATCCGCTGGGCCCAGGTGCTCATGCCGTCCCGGGGCGGCATATCCTCGTAGCGGTTGTTGCTGCGGAGCATTACCAGGTTCTTGGTGCGGATGGCCCGGAGCACCATCTCCTCCGGCATATCGTACATCAGGAAGTCCGTGGTCCGGACGCCCCGGGTGTTCAGGTAATCCGCAGTCTCCAGGTTGTCCACCATCACGGTGTAGGTCCCCACCTCCAGGCAGAAGTCCGCGAACTTCTCCAGGCCGATGCTCTCGGCCACATCATTATAAAGGACCTGATGGAACTCCATATCGGGGTGGCGGCGGCGCACCTCCCGGATGCAGTCCATAAATACGGTGTAGTCATGGCCGTAGGTGTCCAGAGCGTGCTTCATCCGATCCTGGATGAACTTGGACTCGCCCCAGGGGTTGGTGGAGGGCATGCAGATCTGGATGGCGTTCACGCCGTGCTCCACATAGCGGTCCGTCATTTCGATGGTCTTTTCAATAGAAGGCCAACCGTTGATGATGTAATAAACAGGGCTGAATTTCATATTTTGATCTCCTTTTCTTATAGGGTGCCCGCGTCGATCCGGGCAAGCAGCTCCGCCAGAGGCAGAGATTTGGCGGTATACTTCGTCAGCTCCTCCAGGTGGAGGTTGCTGAGCGCCTCGGTATCGCAGCCCACCATATCGGAGGCCACCATGGCCCGGAAGCCGTACCACATGGCGTCGGTGGCCGTAGCCCGGACGTTGTAGTTGGTTTTCACACCGCAGCAGATGACGTTCTGAATGCCCCGGTCCTTCAGCGTCTGGGCCAGCTCCGTGCCGAAGAAGGCGGAGGAGGCGTAGTGCTTCAGCACCAGGTCCTGAGACTCGACCTGCACCCGGGGGTCCAGCTCCGCGTCCCAGGTCCCGGCCATGGGGACGGGATCCCGGCGCTTGAGCACCTCGGTGTCATAGGAGAACTCCTTGCCCGTGGCCTCGTTCACGGCGTAAACAATGAGCACGCCCTGAGCCCGGAGCTTCTCGATCCCCTCCAGAATGGCGGGCATCCGCACGCCGGTATAGTCGCTGTACAGGCAGCCCTTGGGGTCCGTATTCTGATTTTGCAGATCCACCGCGATCAATGCCGTTTTGCTTGTCATGCTTCTGCCTCCTTTACAGCTTGCCTGCGTCCAGCAGCCCGCAGACCTCGTCAAAGGTCATGGGGGTCGCGTACTGATGTCCCAGCTCCTTCAGGTGGAAGTCCTGAAGCTCCTGGGTGTTGGTGGCCAGCATATCGCTGACCAGGATGGTCCGGAAGCCGTAGCTGGCGGAATCCACCGTGGTGTGGCGGCAGCAGACGTTGGTTTTCACGCCGCTGATGAGCACATTCTCAATGCCCGCGTCCTTCAGCCGCTGGGCAAGATCCGTATGCAGGAAGGAGCTGGCGGCAAATTTCCGCATCTTCCAGTCCCGCTGGGGATCATAGGGGATCCGCTCGTCGATCTCCGCGCCGTAGGTCCCCTCCACCAGAGTCCGGGTGGACTTGGTGATCCGGGTCAGCTCCGGGTCGGGCTTGTGCTCCGCGGGGACCAGAGAGTAAATGATGACGATCTGTACGCCCTTGTCCCGGAGGGTGTTGACCCTCTGTTCAAAGTGCTCCATGAGCTTTTCCGTGGTGGGATAGTAGGCCCGGGCGCCGGGCTTGGTGAAGTCATTCTGCATATCCACAACCAGCAGTGCGGTTTTGGTAGACATAGGCACCTCCTGTATTGTTCTCTTATTGTCATGTTGTTATGATAAGTTGTGCTTGAAAGAAGCTCCGGCAGCACTGCGATCCCAAAGGGGAATGGGCCGCAGCGTTCCTCCGCCGGAGCGGACCGGCTACCCCTCCGAAATGAAGGGGGCGCTGTCGGTTCTGTAATAAACCTGGCTGACCTCTACATGAAATACGTTCGTGCCGTCCGTGGCGCTGATGATCGAGCTCCGGTACAGCAGTGGAAATTTCGGGTCCACGTCCAGGGCCGCGCCGATCTCTTTCCCGGCGGCTACCGCCTCCAGCGCGCAGCGCTGGTTGGATGTTACGAGGCCGTAATCCTGGGCCAGGATCCCGGAAAGGGTGCGGGTCTCAAAGTCCGCCTTTTCGATTCCGGGCAGGCGGCGCTGGTTGATGTAGGACTGGGCAAAGATCATGGGAATACCGTCGCCGCAGTAGGTCCGGACATATTTCAGAACCGGCTCTCCCTCCCGCAGCTCCAGGAATTTGGCGATGGTGGCGGGGCAGGGCACCAGGCATAGCTCCTGCACCTTGTGGGACGGCACGCGGCCCTGGGAGCGGAGCATCTCCTCGCAGCCATAGGTCTGCTTGGTCAGGACCACTTCCCGCTGGGCCTTAGGAGACACGTACGTCCCCTTCCCCTGCACCTTGTAAATGTACCTGCTTGCCACCAGCTCGTCGAAGGTCTTGCGCACCGTGATCCGGCTGACGCCATATTGCTTGCACAGCTCGTTTTCAGAGGGCAGCTTCGCATGATCCGTCCACTCTCCCGTATTGATCTTGCTGATGATGTCCATCTTCAGGCGGTAATACTTCGGGACTGGCATTTCAGAGATCTCGTCCGCGATCTTTTGATAGCTTGCTCGCTCCATGGGTTCCTCACCGTCTCTCCTTGCTTTTTCCTTTTCCCTTATTATACCACAGCGCCTGTTTTTTGCAAATCATTTTCCTGGGATTTTCTTTTCTTTTTTAATCCCGAACTGCCTCCACATAGCTCCGGACGGCCTTTTTCAGCGCCTCGGGCTGATCCGCCAGGGAGATGATCGCCGTTCCCACGAAGAAGCCGTCGGCTCCTGCCTCCTTCACCCGCAGGGCGTCCGCCGGGGTCTGGATTCCGCCGCCGCAGTAGATCGGCCGGGTAATGCCGATGCTGTGCATATAGGCGATGACCTTGCCCAGAGTCTCATAGCCGGGCACAGGAGTCTGGTTGGGCCAGAAGTTTGCCTGGCAGTAGATGAGACCGCCGGGGCCCTGGCAGGCCTTCAGCCGCTCCGGATCCAGGATCAGGCTGCCAAAGGAGCAGCGGGCCACTCCCATTTCATCGCACACGGCGATGGACTCCGGGGTAAGGTTCGCGGAGATGATGCAGTCCACACCGGCCTCCCGGCAGAACCGGGCGTACCGCTGGGGCGTTACCATATCGAACACTTCCTGGTAGACCATGGTGTAAATTTCCTTGTCCGGATGCCGGGCCTTCAGCTCGGCAATGGCCTTGAAGTACACCTCATAGTTGGATTCCTCGGCATACGCCTGCTGCATCCAGGTGCGGATGGTCTCCTTTTCATACTTGGGGTTGGGGCTGGGAATGCCGATCTCGATGGCGTCGCAGCCTGCCTCAAAGTAGTTGTCCGCCATGGACAGGCTCCGAGCCAGGGTGGGATACCCCAGGGAAAGATAACCGATTACTTTCATTGTCTATGCTCCTTTACAGTTTTCCCTCTTCCAGAAGGCGGATCGCCTCCTGAGAGGTCACGGCGGTGGCAAAATATTTCGCCATATCCTCCACAAAAAAGGCGTTCAGCTCCGGGGTGTTGGTGGCCAGCAGATCCGAAACGGCGAAGGTGGTAAAGCCGTGGCTGTAAGCATCGTTCACCGTGGCGCGGCAGCAGACGTTGGTTTTCACTCCGCACACCAGCACGTTCTCCACACCCAAGGCCCGCAGCCGCCGGTCCAGATCGTTCTGGAAGAAGGCGCTGGGGGCGCTCTTATGCCAGAGCAGGTCCCGCTCCCGGTCGATGTGGATCCGCTCGTCGATCTCGCAGCCCGGGGTGCCCTCGATCAGGCACCGCCGCACGCCGTCGGCCCGGTGGGTCCGGGAGGGGTGGAATTCCCCCGTGGCCTTTCTGGCCTCCGCAGGGCCGCCCGAGTAGACGATCACGATCAGAACGCCCAGCTCCCGCATCCGGTCGATGCTCTTGCTGACCCGGTCCATCATCTCCCCGGTGGGCTCCCGGTAGACGCTGCCCCAGGGCTGGGTGAAGTCGTTTTGCAGGTCCACCACCAGCAGCGCGGTCTTATAGGTTTTCTCCATGGGTCACACCCCATCCCGGGCCCTTGCCAGCTCCTGCGCCAGCTCCGGGTCTACCGGGGCAAAGAGGTTGCCGCCTTTCTTAATGGAGGAGCCCACGATAAAGCCCCGGGCCAGCTCCATCTGCGCCTGCACGTTTCCGGCGGCCACGCCGCTGCCGGCCACCACGGGAACCTTAGACACCCGGACCACCCGGCGGATGGTCTCCAGAGGGGTCTCCTCCCCGGTGGCGTTGCCGGTTACCACGATGGCGTCCGCCCCCTGGGCCTGGGCAAAGTAGGCCGACTGCTCCAGGGTCGTCTGGGGATAGACCATCTCTGCGTGCTTCACCTGAATATCTGCCAGAATGGCAATGTCCTGCATTCCGCCGTCCCGCCGGACCTCCCAGGCCCGGACCGCGCAGGGCTGCACGATCCCCACAGGGAAGCGGACCGTATCCACAAAGGCGGAGATCCGCACGAAATCCGCGCCGGAGGCTCTCGCCAGGGAGAACACGTCCTTGCAGTCCGGGGTCATGTAGGAAACGCCCATGGGAATGGACACCGCGCGATGCACCGCGCCGCAAATCACGCTCATAGCCGCCAGCTGCAGGGGGCCCCGGGTCATGCCCATGGGCTTGTCCATGGTGGCCTCCACTAAGACGGCGTCAAATCCCGCCTCCTCCAGCTTCTTGGCGTCCGCCACGGCCTTGTCAACAATGGCATCCATGCTGCCGCCGAAATTCATGGCTCCGGGCAGAGGCAGGCAATGGACCATGCCGATGAGAACGCCGGTCTTTTCTTTCATCCGTTCAATGATCTTCATCTTGTCTCTCCGATCGTTTCAGATTTTACCCGCCGCATCCGGCCGCTCTCCATTGCGGGCGAGCAGCTGCTCCAGGGTGGGCGCATTGGTCACGGAGCCGTCGTCCTCGATGATAAAGGAGGACAGGGTGCTGCCGTATTGGGCGCAGACCTCCGGTCCGGCCCCCACGCTCAGGCCGTACAGGAACCCGGCGACATAGGCGTCGCCTGCGCCGATGGCCTTCACGTCTGCCGTAGCGGGCTTGGTAATGGGCACCCGGTATTCCCGGACCCCCTTGCCGGTCTTTTCGTAAACGATGCTCCCCTGGCCTCCCATGGTCTGGATAATCAGCTCCGTGTTGCCCAGGGAGAACAGGTCCGTAATGGAGCGGTAACCATACATCTGCTCAATGTAGGCGGTCTCTGCTTGGTTGGCAAAGATAATCTTCGCATGCTTCAGGATCGGCTCCAGATTCTCCCGGTTGAATACCGTCAAGTCATGGCTCATGGAAAATACCATGGGCAGGCCGGAGGCCACAATGGCGGAGAACATGGGGTTCAGATCCCCGGGCTTGGGGCAGGTCAGCAGGGCCATGGCGCTGTCCGCCAGGAACTCCGGCCGCACCGGCACATGATCCCGCCGCAGGGTGCTCAGGTCCACGCCGGGGGTATTGGAGTGGTAGCCGCCCAGGGTGATATGGTCCTTGTTCTTATCCTCCAGCACATAGCAGGTCAGAAATTCGTAATCTCCCTGGGGGGAGCGGAAAATGCCGTCCGTGGGCATTCCGAAGCGCTCCGCCGCCCGGCGAAACTCCGGCTGGAACCGGGCGTCGGAATAGGCCAGCACCGGATAGACCGGCAGCCCCAGCATCATCATATCGTAAAGGATATTCCAGGCCTTGCCGCCATAATACAGGCGGTCAAAGTCCGTATTCAGAATGGGGGTGGTCTCCCCCGGCTTGGGGAAGGTGTCAAATTTCATGACCTTCACGGTCGTGGCCGTGCCAAAGACCGTGTAAGCGTATTTTGCCATAGCCGCCTCCTTACTTGGCGAAGATCCGCATGGGGTTCTTCCGGATGTTGGGCAGCTCCGTCATAACCAGGACCACAATGATGGTCACATACGGCAGCGCTTCCAGCAGGGACGCCAGGGTCGTGCCCAGGTAGTTGGCCAGGACGATCTGCAGCGCCCGGGTAAAGCCGAAGAGCACGCCGAACAGGGCCGACTTCAGAGGCTCCTTCCGGCCGCAGTTAATCGCGGACAGGCAGATATAGCCCCGGGAGGCGGAAAGGTTCAGGGTGTACATCCCCAGAGACTCCACGGAAATATTCAGTCCTGCCAGGGCGCAGCACACGCCGGAGATCACCAAAGCCAGAACCTTGATCTTGTTGACGTTGATGCCGATGGCCTCGGCGGCTTCCCGGCTGTCGCCCACCAAGCGCACATGGGTGCCGAAATCCGTCTTGTAATAGATCAGCGTCAGCAGGGCCACCGCCAGGAAGGACAGATAGGTCAGCGGGGTCTGCTTGTTGAAAATGTCTCCCAGGATGGGGATGCTCCGCAGAACGGGCACATCCACCGGCACATTGCCCGGGTCTACGATCCGGGTCACGTTGATTACCGCGCTGGTCTCAAACAGAGCCATCATCAGATACGGAATGATCGCCGCGGTCAGCAGGTTAATGGCCATGCCGACCACCGTGGGGTGGGCGTTGAATTTTACCGTAAACAGGGCGAAGAAGAGATTGACCAGCACGCAGGCCACAATGGCCCCCACGATTCCGGCCAGCAGGCTGTCCGTGGCCATAATGACCGCGATGGCCGCGAAGGCGCCGGTGTTGATGGCGGACTCTAGCGCGAAGTTAAACACGCCCGCCCGCTGGACAAAGACACCGCCCATAATGACAAAGAGCAGAGGGGTGGACATCTTTACCGTGTAATACAGCAGAGTTAAGATCACATTCATTTCCGGTCCTCCTTATCCTTCCGCCTGGGCCTTTTTCCGGCGGAACAGCCGCATCAGGTCCATATCCGGGCGAATGTATTTCACGGAGAAGAACAGAATGATGGCGCACTTTACAATATCGTTCAGCTCAATGGGCGTACCGATATTGGCCTGTAGGGAAATACAGCCGTATCGGAAGCCGCCATAGAGCAGCGACACGATCAAAACGCCCAGTGGGTTTCCGTTTGCCAGGACGCAGACGGAGAAGCCGTCCCAGCCGATGCCCATGGAGCCGCCCCAGCTGGGGACGAAGGCCTTGTACACGCTCATGATCTCCGTAGCGCCGGCGATACCGGCAATGGCGCCGCCCAGGACGAATACCAGCAGGATCTTCTTGGACACGCGCATACCCACTGCGTCGGAGAACTCCTGCTGCCGTCCCAGGAACTGAATCTCATAGCCGAATTTCGTCCGCTTCAGAATATAGGCCACCACGGCCAGCAGTACCAGCGCCACGATCAGGGCGGTGGTCACCTTATACTTGGAGACGAAGCGGGACATCAGAGCCGTCTCCCGCAGAGCCGGCGTGGAGGAGTAGATGTAGTTTGCATTGAACGGGCCCATGGTCAGCACATTGGTCACCGTCAGGGCCACATTGTTCAGCATGATGGTGGTCACGATCTCGTTGATCTGGAACTTGGACTTCAGAATCGCGGGGATCGCGGACCAGAGCATTCCGCCGATGGCGCCGCAGAGCAGGCACACGGGAATGTGGATGGGCTTGGGCAGAGGCAGGGCATAGCCCGCGATTGCCGCAAAGAAGGAGCCCACATAGACCTGCCCCTCAATGCCCATGTTGAACACGCCCGCCTTAATGGAGAAGGAGGTGGCGATGCCCGTCATAATCAGAGGCGTGGCATAGCCCAGGGTGTTCATCCAGCCGGTCTTGGTTAGGAAAGCCGTAGCAAAGATCCTACGGTACACCTCAAAGGGATTCGACCCGTCAATAATGCAGAACAGGCTGCTGACCAGGAACGCCAAAAGCACCGGCAGCACAAAGTTCAGGAAGGACAGCCGCTTGTACAGCAGCTTATTGGTCATGGGCTCTTTCAGACGTCTAGGCATGGTCCTGCGCCTCCTTTCTGTTCTGGCGTTTCGCACCGGACATATACAGGCCCAGCTCCTCATAGGTCACATCCTCGGAGCGGAATTCTCCGGTGATCTCCCCTTCATACATGACCACGACCCGGTCGGACAGGCCGACGACCTCAGACAACTCCGAGGAAATCAGCAAAATAGCCTTGCCCTCGTCCCGGCCCTTGAGCAGCCGCTCATGGATAAACTCCGTGGCGCCCACGTCCACGCCCCGGGTGGGCTGGCTGGCATACAGCAGCTTGGGATTCTGGGAGAATTCCCGGGCGATGATGACCTTCTGGGCATTGCCGCCGGAGAGCGCCCCCACAGGCGGGTCGTAGTCCGACAGACGGATGTCATACTCCTCCACCAGCTGCTTGTAATTCTCTTGAATCGCCTTGTAATCCATGCGGAAGCCCTTGGAGAAGGGTTCCCGGCCGTGATACCCGGCCACCAGGTTCTGGCTCACGCCCACGGGCAGACACACGCCCTGGCGGTAGCGGTCCTCGGGGATGATCCCCACGCCCCGGGCCCGGAGGGCGTCCGGCCAGAAGCCGAATACATTCTCCCCGTCCAGCAGCACCTCGCCCCGCTCCGCGTCCATCAGGCCGGTGAGCTGGAACATGAGCTCGCTCTGTCCGTTGCCGTCCACACCGGCCACGCCCAGGATCTCTCCCTCGTGAATGTCGAAGCTGACGTCCTTCAGCACTGGCTTGCCCGCGCTGTTCTTGGCGGACAGGTGCCGCACGGACAGCAGGACCTTCTCCCCCACCGGCTTCTCACTGCGCTTGGCCGTCAGAAGTACCGGTCTGCCCACCATCATGTTGGCCAGAACCTGGGGGGTCGCCTTTTCGTCGTTGTCCAGAGTGCCGACCACCTTGCCCCGGCGGATCACCGTGATCCGGTCCGCGCAGAGCTTCACCTCGTCCAGCTTGTGGGTGATAATGACGATGGTCTTGCCCATATCCCGCAGCTCGTTCAGCCGCCCCACCAGCTCCTGGATTTCCTGGGGGACCAGTACCGCAGTAGGCTCGTCCAGAATGAGCACATCCGCATTCCGATAGAGCATCTTTACGATCTCCACCCGCTGGCGGCAGCCCACGGAGATGTCCTGGACCTTATCGGTGACGTTCAGGTTGAAGCCGAAATGGTCCACAACCTTCTGCACCGCTTCAATTTCCGCTTTTTTATCGATAATGGGGCTGTCAACTTCCTTGTTCCCCACTTTGATCTTCTTGTGAATCTCGTTGCCCAGCAGCACGTTCTCGTAAATGGTCAGGCTGGGCGCCAGCTTAAAGTGCTGGTGGACCATGCCCACGCCGTGGGCAATGGCGTCCTTGGGGGAGTTCAGCTTCACCGGCTCCCCATTGAACAGGATCTCGCCGGAGGTCGGCTGCAAAATGCCGTAAAGCATATTCATCAGCGTGGTCTTGCCTGCGCCGTTTTCTCCGATGATCGCGTGGATCTCGCCCTTCCGAATGGCGAAGTTGATTCGGTTGTTTGCGGTAAAGTCCCCGTATTTCTTCGTTAGATCCCTTACCTCTATAATATTCTCCATGTAGGACCCTCCTGTCTTTCCCTGCCCGGCCGGACTTGGCCGGGCAGGGGCTGGGGTATCAATTATAAATGATCTGGTCGGGATAGTACCAGTCGTGAATATTGTTGGGGTTGGTATCCTTGTTTTCCTTCCACCAATCCGCGAAGCGAACGATGGTGCCGTCGCCGGTGTAGGCGGTCTCGGCGGTGTCATAGGGCCGCAGCTTCCGCTCCTTGATGAGCTGCTCCACCTCGGCGACCTTGTCCTTCAGCCGCTGGAAGTTCTCCTTGTTGGTGACGTGCTTCTCAATGACGGACATATCGGTGATGCCCACGGAGCCGTTGGCCAGGTCGAACATATCGTTGGAGCCCTCCAGGGTCCCGGCCAGCCACTTGTCAATGACGAACTCAATATCGTGGTCCATCATACGCATACCGGAGGTAATGACATAACCCTCCTCCACCATATCCTGGTCGGAGTCCACGCCGATGCCCAGAGCACCGTTCAGGCGGCAGGCCTGCAGGCCGCCGTAACCGGCCGTGCCGCAGCAGGTCCAGATGACGTCGCAGCCGTTGTTCTTGATCATGTTCTCGGCGATGGTCTGGCAGTTGGCGGTATCGGTGTAACCGGCGGTGAAGTCATACACCACCTCGGCGTCGGGGTTGACCCACTTGGCGCCGTGCTCAAAGCCATCGGCATAGCGGTAGAAGCCCGCGCTGTCCGCGCCGAAAATGCAGCCGATCTTGCAGCCGGGATTCTGTCCGGCGTAATCCACGATCTCATTGCCATCGGTAGCCACAAAAGCAGCGACCACACCGGCCATAAAGCCGATCTCATTGAGCTGATACCACATCCAGTAGGTATTGCCCTTGTTGGCGTTGAGGTTCAGCTTCGCAGGGTAAACGAACATGGAATCGGGATAGTCTGCGGAAACCTGCATACAGGTGGGGATGACGGAGGTATCCAGGCAGTAGATCATGCCGTAGCCTTTTTCCGCCAGCTCGCGGATAAAGAACTCGGTATCGGCCGTAGCCGCGGTCTCGACGGTCACGCCGCCGATGCCCCGCTCCTTCATCATTCTCTGAAGGCCTGCCCAGGAGGCGTCGTTCCAGCCCTCGTCGCCCAGTCCGCCGGGCTGAAGGATCAGCGCAACCGTTTTCTCCAGGGGAATCTCACCGTTGTCCTCCGTCGGCGCTTCGGTCGCGTCGCCGTCGGTAGGCTTGGGCGCATCAGTGGGTTTTTCCGTGTTTTGCTCAGTGGGTTTGGTAGTGGTCGTGCAGGCGCACATGGCAGCCATCATGCACAGGACCAGGAGCATTGCCAGGATCCGTTTTGCGTTTTTCATTTTAGCCTCCTCATTGGTCTCATGGGGATCAACATTCTGTAATGTTGTCATGACAAGTCTACCACAATTTCGAGATTTTGCAAGGGCTTTTTCCCATTTTTCGCCCCACTGTTGTAACTTCGTTTACTATTCACATTTATTGGTCAAATTTTTTGTGCATTTTTTACAGTTGACATGACAACATAAAACAGGGTATGCTTTCCTTAGAATTCCATACTTTCTTAAGGAGGTTCCCTTATGCAGAATCGCGCATTTGGAAAGCATCCCCTCCAGGTCTCCGAAATCGGCCTGGGCTGCGAGCATTTAGAGGGGAAGGACACCGAAACCGTGGTGCAGGTTGTCTCCGCCGCCATGGACGCCGGCATCAACATTCTGGATTGCTTCATGCCGGAGCCCAAGGTCCGCTCCGACCTGGGACAGGCGCTGAAGGGCCGCCGGGCCCAGATGAAGATTCAGGGGCATCTGCGCACCGTCTGGAAAAACGGGCAATACACTCGGACCCTGGACCTGGACGAGACCAAGCGCTCCTTTGAGGATCTGCTGACCCGTCTGGACACGGACCACATTGAATTTGGTATGCTCCATATGATCGACAACGATCGGGACTTCCACGCAATCTTTGACGGTCCCATCCTGGCCTACGCCCAGGACCTCAAGCGCCAGGGGGTGTTGGATTACATCGGCGTCAGCACCCACAACTCCACTGTGGCTCTGGAGATGGCCAAAACCGGCGTGGTGGAGTGCATGATGCTCAGCGTGAATCCCGCCTATGACCTGCTGCCCCCCGCCCGGATGAAGATCCAGCCCAGCCAGGCGGATCTGACCAGCGGCGCCCGGGGCATGGACCCGGACCGGGCCGCCCTGTACCGGGAGTGCCAGAGCCGGGGCATCCCCATTACCACCATGAAAACCTTTGCCGCCGGGCTTCTTCTGAGCCCGCAGCTATCCCCCTTCGGCCAAGCTATGACCGACCACCAGTGCATCCGCTACGCCCTGGATCGTCCCGGAGTCGTCAGCGCCATGATCGGCATGAAAACCGTCCAGGAGGTAGCCCGGGCCGCCGCCTATGCAGACGCCTCCCCGGAGGATACGGATTACACCCGGATTCTCGGCCTGTCCCCCAGCTATAACCAGACCGGGGCCTGCGTCTATTGCAACCACTGCCTGCCCTGCCCGGCCGAGCTGAATATTGCGCAGATCCACAAATATGTGGACCTGGCCACCCAGGGCGACAGCGTTCCCCCCACGGTCCGGGCCCATTACGAGAGCCTGCCCCACACCGCCTCGGAGTGCCTGGGCTGCGGGCAGTGTGAGCGCGCCTGCCCCTTCGGCGTCCATGTACGGGAGCGCATGGCTCAGGCCGTTGCGCTTTTTGGGAAGTAAGCGATGCAGAGAAAAAACCGTTTTGCCAGCTTTTACTGCTGGGTCATCGCCTTTGCCTGCTTTCTGCTCTCCGCCTCCAGCGTGGGGATGCTGTCTTATCTGAACGCCCTCTTCGTCACGCCCGTGAGCGAGGGCCTGGGGATCAGCCGGAGTGCGCTGTCTCTAGGCAGCACCTTCAGCACCGTCACCACTATGCTCCTGCTGCCCTTTGTGGGTCGGCTCTATGACCGGTTCCCCATGCGCCCTCTGGTACTTCTGGGAGCCGTCCTGGGGGCCTGCGCCCATCTGTGCTATTCCTTTGCGCAGAATGCCGCGCTGTTTTACCTGGGTGGGACCCTGGCGGGCCTGTGCGCCTGTCTGGCCGGAGCCGCGCCCATTACCCAGCTGCTTTCCAACTGGTTTGTGGAAAAGCGGGGTCTTGCCACCGGGCTGGCCTTTACCGGCTCCAGCCTGGTCACCTCCCTGCTCTCCCCTGTTTTTTCCGACCTGATCGCCGCCCAGGGTTGGCGGATGGGGTATCGCTGCATCTCTGCCGCCCTGCTCCTGACCGCGCTGGCTGCCCTGGCCCTGATCCGCCCCACCCCGGAATCTATGGGGCTTCTGCCCCACGGGGGGAAGGCACAGTCCGGCCGGGACCCTGCTGTGGCCCAGGGGCCCACCCAGAAGGAGGCCCTGCGGCACCCGGCCTACTGGCTTCTTGCCCTTGGGATCTTCCTCTTCGGGCTGATGACCATGGGCACCCAGCAGCAGCTGGTGTCTTACTGGCTGGCCAGCGGCGCGGAGCAGTCCCTGGCCGTGGGGATGTATTCGGCGGTGCTTCTATCCGGCGTAGTCGGAAAGCTCCTGGTGGGGCACCTGTATGACCGTCTTCCTTCCCCTGCGGCCACCGTCCTGTGCTGCACCCTGTCGGCGTGCGGCTATGGGGCCCTGCTGCTGTGTACCAGGGGGCAGTGGATCCTCCTTCCCGCCGTGCTCTTCGGGCTCTCCACCGCCATTCAGGTTATTCTGCCCTCCTATCTGACCCGAAAGTTCTTCGGAGCCCGGGCCTTCCTGTCCAACGTGGGGCTGATTACCACGGTGCTTTACCTGGGCGTCTCCGTGGGAACTCCGGCCACCGCCTTCGTATTCGACCGAACCGGCAGCTACCGCCCCGCCTGGATCCTGTATGCCCTGCTCAGCCTCGGGGCCATGGCCGCCCTCCTGGGCGCAGACAAATGCGCCAGGACGCTTGACAGCAAACAGGAAGGAGCCGCATAGCATCCGTGTGGGATTCCTGCCGTACTACACACCAATCTCCCATTCTCCCCTAAACGCGCTGAAAGGGCCCCCTGCCGTTTGGCAGGGGGCCCTGGTGCTTGTTCAGATCACGAAGTGAATTAGCCCTCAATCTCAATAACGACGCCGGAACCGACGGTACGGCCACCCTCACGGATAGCGAAACGCAGGCCCTTCTCGATTGCGATGGGGGTGATCAGCTCAACGTCCATATCGACGTTATCGCCAGGCATGCACATCTCAACGCCCTCGGGCAGGGTGATGATGCCGGTCACGTCGGTGGTACGGAAGTAGAACTGGGGACGATAGTTGTTGAAGAAG
>CAKTIN010000028.1 GCA_934565775.1 uncultured Oscillospiraceae bacterium | reverse complement strand
TACAAGAAGGAGTGCGTGGAGCAGGGCAAGAAGTACTTCTCCGTGGCCTCCGGCGGCGGCACGGGCCGTACCCTGCACCCCGATAACATGGCTGCCGGTCCCGCCTCCTATGGCATGACCGATACCATGGGCCGGATGCACTCCGACGCCCAGTTCGCCGGTTCCTCCTCCGTGCCCGCACACGTGGAAATGATGGGCTTCCTGGGCATGGGCAACAACCCCATGGTCGGCGCCACCGTTTCCGTGGCTGTTGCAGTTGAGGAAGCGCTGAAGAAGTAAGGTTAAACCCCTTCTTTTGAACCAAAAAGTTCAAACCCCACTTTTCGCAAAAATGAAGCAAGGAAGCACGTCCTGCCGAAGAAATCCGGCAAGATGTGCTTCCTGTTTTTGCTGTTTTAGGGGTGTTTTTGATGAAGAAAATGAGGATGTGCTTCCCAAGAGAAAAGACGTTCAGCGACGGATTCCAAGAATATATTCTGGACTGCAAGGCAAGGAATTTACGGGACGGAACCATCCACCATTATCAGGAATCCGTCAAACAGATTTACAAGAGGATTCCACCCAATACGCCGATTTCCTCTTTGAATCAGCAGACCATGCAGAAGTTCTACATTGCTTTGCGTGATGACCCGAATTTGAATGAAGTTTCCATGGGGACGTATGCCAGAGACCTGAAAACCCTGATGCGCTTTTTTATGAAATGTGGGTATGTCCCACACTTTGAGATTCCCCTTCCAAAAGCAGACAAAGTGCCCATTCAGACCTACACGGACGAAGAACTGCGGAAGCTCCTGAAAAAGCCCGACGTCCGCAAGTGCATCTTTTCCACCTACCGAAGCTGGGTGATTGTGAATTTCCTGCTTTCTACTGGCGTTCGGCAGAACAGCTTGGTCAACATCAAAATCAGAGACGTGGATTTTGACAACGGTGTGGTCTATGTCAATACGACAAAGAACCGAAAGCCTCTGATTATCCCTCTGAATGAGGATATTGTGAAGATTTTACAGGAATATTTGCAGTATCGTGGCGGCGTGGCTGACGATTGGCTTTTCTGCTCGGTGTACGGAAAACAGCTCACAAGAAGCAGCTGCTACCATGCCATCTGGGACTATTGCCACGAAAGAGGGCTGGAACAGACTGGCGTTCACCGTTTTCGGCATACCTTCGCAAAGAAATGGGCAACCATGGGCGGCTCCGTGGTGACACTCCAAAAGATACTAGGTCATAGCAGCTTGGCAATCACGGAAAACTATCTGAATATTCTGACCAGCGACTTGAAAGAGGACGTGGACAAGGTGAACATTATCCGAAGTCTGAAGCAGGAGCGGGTTCGCATGAAAGCCTAGCGTTTTCTATCATCTTTTAACATCTATAAGCAAATGGAGAGGTGTTTTCACGCCTCTCCATCATTTTGATACATATCCAAGGATTTTTGCAGAAATTCCCGCATTTTTGCAACGACAGGCTCTGGGGATAGTATCTTCACCCGTCTGCCAAACGTCGCAACCCACGCAAAGAAGGTGGGGCTGATCTCTACGGGGGCAGTGATGATGAAATGGTCGGCATCGTCGGGAATCATCATCATGTCCTTGCCGAACTGGTCCACCACGGCGTCCGCCAACTCGTTGCGGAAGCGCATTCGTACGTTGTATGCCTGCCCGCCGTACATATCGAAAACCTTTGCCTTTTGGACGGTAACGTCCTTTTCACGGTAAAGGGCTTTCCCGTCTCTTGAAATCGCCAGCGGCTGGCTGATGCGCTCCATGCGGTCCACACGGTAATAGCGGAATTTCTTCCCGTCGTAGGCGTAGAGATAATAGTTGCCGTTGTTCCAAAGAAGGGCATAGGGGCTGACGATCAGCTGCTGACCGTCCTTGGAATAGGTCTTTTCCTTTCCCGTGGCGGGGGTGTAGTGAAAGTAACGGAATCCAATTTTCAGGTCCTTGCGGATGGCCTCGTGGATGCGGTCGGCATCCTTCACCACGCTTTCGTTCATGCTCCTGATACGGTTGGCAACGTGGTTTTCACGGCTCAGGCTCTCCACGGTGTCCTTGCCCGCAAATCGCTTGACCTTGGCGGTGATCTCCTTTGCTTTCTCTTGGGTGATGAACTTGGAGGACTGCACGCTGTCCACCAGAAGTCGCAACTCGTAAGGCTCAAAGGGTGGGTTCAGGAGCCGATAGCCCTTCTTGTGAACGTCGTATTCCAGCTGTAAGCCGCAGATGTCCCCCAAAGCGGCGAAATCCGCATAGAGAGTTTTCTTCTCAACATTGATACCGTGTTCCCTCAGAAGTCCTTCCAGCTCTCCACGGGTGACAATTCTGTTCTTGCCAGCATTGGCTTCCAGATACTGCTTCAGAATCAGAAGCCGTTCGGCAATGTAGTATTTCCCGTAATTTGCCATACCCGCACCCCGCAGAAGTTTTTCTCTATTGTATCACACCAAAAGCGAAGAAAAAAGTGTAAGTTTCAAATCTTAGCCGTTGATATTTGCAGGCGGATGTGGTATGATAACCGTGCCAAACTAACTGAATAGATAAGATGGAGCCTATGGGGATAGTCTACTCTTTTTGCCTATACGCATTGAATTTGATAAAAATGCAAATTCTGCTGTGTATAGGCAAGGCTCTTGCTATATCAGTTAGTTTGGCGACTATCGGAGTTTGCGTTTTTTGTGCGTCTACTTCGGTAGGCGCACTTTTTATTTTATGGAGGAATGGCTATGGAAGAAAAAATCATTATCAAAGGCGAAAAACAACGATTTACCCTATTCTATTATGTAATTGGACTCGTCGGTATGGTGTGCGTTTTAATACCATTCATTGACCAAATGATTGATCCCGGTTATCGCAACAAATCGCTCATGTACAATGTAATACATTGCAGTGACCTTCACACATTTTTGTGGCCGATAGGTATTGCTTTTATTGCTGTTGCAGCGATTTTCCCAATGGTATATTCCAGAGTTGAATTGACAATCACTAACAAAAGAGTATTTGGAACGGCAGCGTTCGGAAAGCGGGTTGATTTGCCGCTGGATTCTGTATCTGCGGTTGGAAGTGGTGTGTTTCATAGCATAACGATAACATCCGCCTCCGGCGCAATTAAATTTGGGATGCTTAGCAATCGTGACGAACTGTACAAGGCAATCAGTAAACTTCTTATTGAACGGCAGGATTCAAAGCAGCCAATCGCACAAGCAACAATTAAGCCGGAAATTCCCCAGAGCAATGCCGATGAACTGAAAAAGTATAAAGATTTGCTCGACAGCGGCGTTATCTCTCAAGAAGAATTTGATGCGAAGAAAAAGCAGTTGCTGGGATTGTAAAATATGATTCAGCGCAGCACGGAATTTCTGCATTCTTTCTTCTTTGGCAGTGATACATATTCCGCAGACGCAATTGACAGGAAAGCGGCTGCTGGCGTTATTGACTTCTGCCTAGAAAATAGGATGATTGAAGTTACTTGGAACAATGGAAAACGGCTCTATCGTATTTTGCCAGAGGGCAAAAAAGTGATTGACCGAAAATAGCAGGAAAAGGGTGCCGCAATCGGCACCCTTTTCCGTTACCCCTCCAAAAGCGAAAGGTATTTATAAACCGTCGTCCTGCTCAAATCGCAAACCCTTGCCAATTCCGAAACATTCAGCGTTCCGTTTTTGAATGCAGGATAGTGCCTCAGGAAATTTGCGGGAATGTCCTCCTTGCCCACCTGCGGCCTGCCGATTCGCTTTCCCTTGGCTTTGGCGTTCGCCATACCAGAGCGCACACGGCTTCGTATCATGGCAAGCTCCAATTGGCTGAACACGCCTGCCATTTGCAGAAACGCCTCGCTCATGGGGTCTGCCTTGCCCTCCCGACAGTCCAGCGTGATACTGCCCAGAATCACCAGCCGCAGACGCTTTTCTCGGATAATCTCGATGATCTCACAAAGCTGCTGGGTGCTTCTGGCCAATCTGGGAACCTCCAACACAAGAATGGTGTCGCCTGCCTCGGCGTCTGCGAACATCTGCGCCTGCTGGCTTTTCACCTTGGCGTCTCCGTGTTCGTACTCCATGTAGACAATCTCTGCGCCAGCGGCTTTCAGTTCCCGTACCTGTCTGCCAATGTCCTGCTTGGTTTCATTGGTGGAGCATCTGGAATATCCTCTTTTCATCCTGCAATCCCTCCTTCCCTCTCCATGAGCCTGCAAGCCCATGGAGAGGGTTTCTTTTTTAGGCGCTGATGGTGAAGCGACGGCTGGAAACCTGCTTGGTGTAGGCCTTGTAGACCTCAGGCATCACCTTTTTGAATGCAGTGCTGTCAAATCGGTTGGAGAGGACGGCAGTGTATCGGACGATGTACTGTCCAGCAATCAGTTCCTCTACCTCTCTGGCTTCCATCTCTGCCTTGATGGTGTTGCGGATGGTGTCGGCCTCGGCTTTGAGTTCCTCCATCATGGCTTCGTATTTGTTCAGCAGTTCAATCTTGGCAAGCAGTTCGATTTTAGACATTGTCGGTTTCTCCTTTGTGTTTGTTTTGCCGTCTCTCCGTGCTGTCGCCGCTCCTTTGTGGGTTGTTCAGGGGGCTTACAACAGGCAGTGTTGAAATTGGCTGCCCCTCAATTACAAGAATATTATAGCACTAATTACTGGTGCTGTCTATTGATATATTGCACTAATATCTGGTGCTTTATTTGTTCAAAATTAGCACTTGATTTTAGTGCATATCTGTGATAGAATAAGGACAATGGAAAAGGAGGCGCATTTTATGGCAATCCGGTACAAGGTAGACGTGTTGGCAGAGCTGAAAAAGAAAGGCTACACCTCTACCAAAATCCGTGAAGAAAAACTGATTGGTCAGTCCTACCTCCAACAGCTGAGGCATAGGGAACTGGTGTCGTGGAAAACGTTGGACACAATCTGCGCTCTGCTGGACTGCCAGCCTGCCGATCTGATCGAGTATGTAAAAGAGGACGATGTCAGCGAAAGGGGCTGACGTATTTCCTGAACAGAAAGTCTGCGTTTTGGGGCGCTTTCAGGGGTGCTTTTCAGGAGCCAAAAGTGTCTGCGAAACCAAATGGTTGATTGAACAGGGGGCTGTATTACAGGAAAGACAGGCAACTTCCCACCGAACGAAAAAAGGCGTGGACTGCGCTCCTACCAAGAGAGGGTTTGATTTCAAAGAACGGTTTTCAGGTCTGTTTGCGGACAGCCCTTTTTCACGCCACACGGCGCAGACGGCAGAAAACGAAAAAAACGGCAAGCCAACCAAGGGTTTTCCTTGTGTCGGCTTGCCGTTTCTCTTATAGCTTGATTTTGATTTCCTTGTCCCAGTCCTTCAGCAAATCGTCCACTGCTGCATCCAGCGCAGTTTTCATAGACTTTTCCATAATGCTGAAAATCTCCTTCTCAAGGACGGACTGCTTCTTTTTCTTCTTGTCCTCTTTCTTCTCGCTCATCGTTTGATTTTCACCTCGCTCTTTACCTTGATGGAATCAACAGAATCCGCAAGCGCTTCCTGTTCTTCCTGCTGCCTGTTCATTTTCTTGTGGAGGGCGTATCTGATCTGCTCAGGGGTATAACCGTCCATGCACATGGAATCGTAGTATTCAGGCACGTCCTTAAAATAATCATCAATTAGGCTCATTATTTTGCCTCCTTCATTTTTCTTCTACTCTTTATGGAAAATGGAATAGATGGACTGTCCTGTTTTGCTTTTTTAAGTCACACTATTAACACTGGATATAATTCTTTTCTATTTCCAATGTTAACAGTGTGGTTCAAATTTACCCATATGCCCGTTCATAGCTTTCATTGGTGAGGGCAATCAGCGTCTGAATTGCCTCCTGTTCCATGGCGTTAGCTTCGGGGACGGCCTGCTTTCTCGGAAAACCGTCGTATTTTTCAAGAATCATCGGGCAGACAATTTTCAGCTCTCCGCCGAATCTCTCTTTCCAGCCCCAGTAGTCGTGCCATGCCTCCAAGTATTCCTGCTTGTCGGCTTCTCGGTAAAGTCCGCCGTGAGCAAAGTAGTAGACAAATTCCTGACTGCTCTTGGACCAGAGACCCAAATCATAGAGTTTTTGCAGGTAGACGGCGATACTCTGCCGTGAGACATGGTGGCCGCATTCCTCCAAGGCCGCAGCTTTTCGTTCATCGGGATAGGTGAAGAATTCCTCGTCATTGAAGCAGTAATAGAACAGGTTGCGGACTTTTTCAAAGTCGGAATTGGGGGCGAATTGCAATTCTCGGATGCAATAGGTTGGGAAACGATCTGGAATGGATTGAATCGTGATTTTCAGCTTTGTGCCTCGGCCATCTGCGGTGTAGGCAATCCCTCGCCGTTGCAGCTTTTTCAGAACGCTCTGACGGTCTGCTGCCCCTCCCAGCTCTTGGGCAAGCTGAGGGAGCGTGTAGGTCTTTTCTTCTAACATGGCTCCTCCTTCTGGAACATTCAAGTGGGCTGTTAACATTGGAAAATATGGTATTTTCCAATGTTAATAGTGTGATTCAAAATCAGGACGCTTTCTTTTCGGCTTTGGTTTCCTCGTCCAGAAAGGTCATTCCATTGACCACCTCGGGAGAATGGGTGAGATAAAACAGAGGGTTCGTCCGAAACTCGGGGAACTGCGCCGTGAACCATTTCCGCACCAGAGAATAACCGTTGTGCTGGACGGCAGAAGCGAAGTCCTTCACGAAGGTGTATTCCCGCAGATAGCTTTCACGCTTGGGGAGGGCAGAAAGGAACTTCTCCATACGCTCATAGGTCAGATTTTTGAACTGGTTGCAGTGGAACTTCTCTCCGCTCTTGGTCGTGTAATGGGTGTCGGATTTGTGGGTTTTTCTGACAATCACCAGCGCAGGAAAATCAGCTCTGAATTTCTGCACCAGCGTGTATTCATCGCTGTCGGGGGTATTCATGGCCTCTGCAAACTTGGCAGTAATGGTCAGGGTCTGGGTAACAACATCAAACTTGAACTTTTCCATGGTAAATACCTTTCCTTTCTATGTGGGGGTGGATTAAGCTGCTTCGTTGGTCTGTTCTGCGTTGTCAGAAGGAGCATTGGTCGAGGACTTCTTGATTGCCTTCTCAATACGGAAGTCGGCAATAGCCTTTTTTGCGGCATCCATATCGAAACCGCTTTCCTTATCGCTGAACTTGCCCAGGAACCACTTCTTGGTCAGAGGGTAAGCCTTGGTTCCGCATTTCTTCGCCATCTCCTTAACGGATTCATATTCATGTGTCAAAGCGGCGTTCTCGAAGGTCGCAATGTAATCCTCCATGAACTTGAAGTCCATGCCCTCATAGGTTTTCTTGGCGCTGGCTGCCTTGTGCTTCTGCTCCTTGACCGTCAGCGTGAAGGTGGGATGTGCTGTCATTTTGGCAGTCAGTTCGTCGTACTCAGGGCCGAAGCCCTTTCCGGCCTTGGCAAAGCTGGCCTTGGTGCCGGTGATGGTCTGCTTGAAGAAGTCGATGGTGAAACGGACGGTGGAGTTGGTAGTAGAAGTAGTGGTGTTCATGGTGATGTCCTTTCTTGGCTCTTGGCCGTGGCGGTAGGTCGCAACCCTTATTTCGTTTGGAGAGGTTTTGTTTCTTATCTCTCTCAATCTTTACACTCAGATTATACAAAAGAACCTATCCGCTATAATAGGATAGGTTCAGAAAAGAAATCACTTATTTTTGATTGGCTTTCCCTTCTCTTGGCGGCAGGATGATACAGAGATGATAAAAGATGATAGAGAAGAAAAGAAGATGGAAAAAGGTGTCTAATTAAGTCAAAAGGGCTTGTTTCGTGGACAGATGATGTGATAAAATGCAGCCAGTTAAGAAAGCACATTCTATTGGAATGAGGGACGTGTTTCCTGATTCGTGAAAAGTTGGGTTTGCTGCACGAAAAAGCCTTGCGCCGCAGGCACAAAGCCGCCGACAGGCGGATTTGACGTGGAAATGATGGGCTTCCTGGGCATGGGCAACAATCCCATGGTCGGTGCTACTGTCTCCGTCGCTGTTGCAGTCGAAGAGGCGCTGAAGTAAGCAAATCGAAAGTTTTTCCCTCCCATGGGTAAAGAGGCGCCCTGCCACCGGCAGGGCGCTTTTGATTTGATCCGCAGCGCAAGCGCTGCTCTCCATGGTCGGCGCTACTGTCTCCGTCGCTGTTGCAGTCGAAGAGGCGCTGAAGTAAGCAAATCGAGAGCTTTTCCCTCCCATGGGTAAAGAGGCGCCCTGCCACCGGCAGGGCGCTTTTGATTTGATCCGCAGCGCGGGCGCTGCTCTCCATGGTCGGCGCTACTGTCTCCGTCGCTGTTGCAGTCGAAGAGGCGCTGAAGTAAGCAAATCGAGAGCTTTTCCCTCCCATGGGTAAAGAGGCGCCCTGCCACCGGCAGGGCGCTTTTGATTTAGTTAACCAATACAAAAAGATGGCCTGCCGCCGGCAGGTCATCTTTCACATTCGGGAACATCCGGGATATATTGCATAATATCGCCCACGTCGCATTGCAGAATTCTGCAAAACATCTCGATCGTATGGGTGCTGACGCTTTCGTTGCGCTTGAGCCGGGTAAGTTGACCGGGACTGATGTGATAGGTTTTGATCAGGGCATACTGCGAAATATGGCGCTGCTTCAGCACCTCCCATAACTTTTCATAAGAAATCATGCCAAATCCTCCCTTTGTACTTGACATGATAACCGAATATGATCTATAATAATATTAACCAATATCGGTTATTATTCTGATAGAAAAGAGGAACCCTTATGAAAAAAGTCCTTACCCTGCTCCTGGCGGTGGCCGCCGCGCTGTCCCTCTGCGCTTGCGGCAGCCGTACTGTCCCCCATCAAAGCAAGCCCACAGAGGGGAGTACACAGAGAACGGAAACCAAACCTGAATCACAAAAGCCTGGCACCTCTGCGTCGGCAACCGAGACACAAGCTTCGAGCGTCCCCGAATCGTTATTCTTGGGTTATATCGATGCCATGCTCCAACGTTATGAAAAATACGGCTCCGTAAACAGCAGCTACACGGTCGAAAGAAGTCCGGATGAAAGCACGCACCAGGAAACAGTAACCATTGATGTCAACATTGACGCCGAGTATTTTTATATGAAGCGAGAAGCCAAGCTTGTATATCAGTATTACAGCTCCGATGACATTTGGAAAGCTATGAATCTAAATTCTGACAATTCCCCTCACTGGAACACACTATATGAGGAACTGCATTGGGATCGTATGCTCGGCACTTGGTCAGAGAGCTCAAAGACACTTGAATATACCATCGACATCGAGAGCATTGATCTTGAAAACATGACGGTGACGCTTTCTTATGAGATTTTAGACTCCTATTTTGGCACAAATTATTACAGCGGCTCGGGTACCTTTGAAATCGATGGAAACAACAAGGCGAAGTTCCGCCCGGAGGGCGGTATAATGTTCACTCTGACCTTTGGCCGCGAGGGAGTGCACCTTTACAATGTTTGATTAGAAATACCATGGAACGATATCGATCCAAAAGATGCGCCCTGCCGGTGGCAGGGCGCATCTTTTATTCTTATTCCGACTATGGCGTCCGGGGCTTACCCGGCCCGGCCCTCCTCTGCGGTCCAGGCCGCAATGGTCGCCCGGGCCTGGCTCTGATGCCAGTTCCAGTCCCGGAAGAACACCCCGTTGGGCACCCATCCCACCTCGGCCGGGGCGTTCTCGGACTCCGTCAGGTCCCGAGTGAACAGCTCCGCCTGCCAGGCGGCCATGGCGTCCGACGCAGCCTGGCACACCTCCGGGTCCGGATCCCGGGTCAGCCGGGCCACATAGGGCGCGGCGCTGGACTTGAGGGTGGACAGCAGGTCCACATCCACGCTCTCCAGCCGCCCGGTCTCATAGGCGGTCACATTGTACCGGGCCACTTGGGCGTCCACATCCGCCCAGGCCAGGGCGCAGGCCACCACCACCGCCGCCCCGGCGGCCAGCTTCATATAGGGGAACCGGGGAACAAACAGCCGCACCAGCAGCCCCAGGAAGCAGATTGCCAGGCACAGCATAAACGCCGAGGTCAGCACCCGCAGCCGCGTCAGGCCAAAGGCCCCCATATAGTAGGCCATTTTGGAGAAGGCGCTGGCAATGAGCACCAGAGAAAACAGGCAGAAAAAGGCGCACAGCCCCCGGATATACCCGGGAATCCCGTCCTTCTTTCGCACGCCCCCCAGGGCGGTGCCGACCAGGATCAGGTCCGCCGCGCACAGGACCGCCATTTCAAAGAAGCCCCGCCGGGCATACTCCGCCGGGGTGAAATCCCGGGGCAGGAGCCAGGAAAAGGCGCTGAAAAAGTAAGCAAACTGAGAAATCAGGTACAGCACATAGAAAAAGGCGATGGCCCCCAGGAAGCCCGCCAGGGCCGATGGGGGAAAGCTCCCGGGCTGCTCCGGCCTGGGCGTCTCCCGCTCCCCCCGGGCTCCCAGGGCCACGGGCCGGGTATAGACCGGCAGAAACAGCAGCAGGCCCACGGCAATGCTGGGGACGATCTCGTCCAGATCCAGCAGGTTCCAAAACAGGTTCTCCATCAGACCGGCAAAGGCCGCGTCCGAGCTGATCAGCAGAGGCACCAGGAAAAACAGAATGGGGATCGCCAGCAGCAGACCCACCAGGGGACCGGCCACGCGGCTGGGGCACTCCCCCTTCCGGTGGAACAGCCCCCGCAGGGCGGCGCCGATCTTCCCGTAGGTCTCCCCGAAGCCCACCCGGAAGCCGTCCAGAATCCCGGTAAACCGGCCGGGCGCATAGCGGTTGCAGCCCATGGCCTGGGCCAGGCCCAGGAACCAGCAGCCCAGAACGGCCAGCAGGATCAGAGCGGAGCCCCGGCTGTGATCCGCCCAGGCAAAGCTGCCCAGAAGCGCTGCCGACCCAGCCAGAAGCACGCCGCCATAGAGCCCCGGGCGCAGCCCCCGGCGGGCCAGATAGCACAGAGACAAAATCTCGATCCCCAAGCCCCCCAGGGCAAAGCCCAGCCGGGCCTGGCCAAAGAGCAGGGCGTTGACCGTCCAAACGCTCAGCAGAAGCAGAGCGGCGGCCAGCGCCCGCTCCCCGCCCCGGCCCGGAAGCACCGCCCGGGGCTTTCCCGGCGGATAGGGGGGATAGGGGGGCGGGCAATTGGGCTGCCCCTGAAAATTGGGCGGGCAGCTCGGCTGCCCATTGGGGCCATATGCCCCGTTTGTCGTCTCGTTCATTTAGGATTCCTCCTTTTCATAGGCCAGCAGGTCTCCCGGCTGGCAGTCCAGCGCCCGGCAGATTGCCGCCAGGGTGGAAAAGCGGACGGCCTTGGCCTTCCCCGTTTTGAGGATAGACAGGTTTGCCTGGGTGATCCCCACCTGCTCCGCCAGCTCCTGGCTGGACATTTTCCGCTTGGCCAGCATCACATCCAGATTCACGGTAATTCCCATGGCCGCCTCCTAGATCGTCAGCTCGTTCTCCTCCCGGAGGGCACAGGCCGCCCGGAAGGCCTCCGCCACCACCCGGGCGGTCAGAAGCAAAAAGCCCATCAAAATGGCCACAAAGCCCAGCGGCGCATAATACACTGCGGCACAGGCGCAAATGACCGCCACCGGCAGGCAGCACCAGGAGACCCGGTAGATTCGCCGCACGTTCCCGGCGGTAAACACCGCCCCGGCCAGAATCTGCTTCAGAATTCCCCGGAGAGACCAGAGAGCCAGCCCGGCAGGGAGCAGGCACAGGTAAAAGGCTATGCGGATAGCCCGGCAGGGAGCCGGAGGCATTTGCCGCAGGGCGCCGTACCACCGCAGAAGGGCTGGCATGGTGAAGGCCAGGGCGGCCAGCACGGCGAGGCTTGCCCACACCGCCCCCAGGGTAATGCGGGCCGCACGGAGATTTTGCTTCATGGGACATCGTTCCTTTTCTTGAGGTTGCCCTAAGGATAGCACTAATTTTATCGTTTGTCAATAATTATTTTCCCCTTTTCGGTAAGAAACAATTCCGGTTGCAATTACCGGCCAAATGCGGTACAATAAATAAAAACTTCTGGAGGCAATTGCATGGGCATTTTTTCCAACCCCTACCGGCCCAAGCCGGACAAGTTCAGCCGGGCGGCGCTCCTGGCAAAATACAACCGGGGCCGCACGGCGCTGCTCCTTCTGGCCCTGGGGACCGCGCTGAACGCCCTGATGGACCGGTGGACCCAGGGAAGCTTTATCGGAATGCCCGTCGGGGCGCTGTTTCCCTATCTGCTCATCGGCTTTGACATGAGCGCCATTCTGGAAACTCTGGGGCTCAGCGGCAATCTGGTGCAGCAGGCCGGGCCCTTCGCCCTTCTGGGAGGCGCGGCGCTGCTGGGGCTGTACGCCCTGTGCTGGTACGCCTCCAAGGACCACCCCTGGGGCATGGTCACGGGGCTGGTGCTGCTGAGCCTGGACAGCCTGTTTTTGATCTTCTTCATTCTGGCCGGGGGTCCCAAGGCCCTGGTGCTGACTTTGGCGGATACGGCGATCCACATCTGGCTGCTGGTCTGGATCATCGGGGCGCTTCGTGCTCTTTCCATGCGAAAATTTATGAAAAAGGACAATACGCCCCCGGAGGAATAGAGAAAATCTTGCCTTTTCTCCCGAAGCATGGTATGATGGTGGGGAGAAAGAGAGAAAGGATGTGCCATCATGGGCCTATTCAACAAGGAACCGACATACGACAACGTCCCCCCGGTGCGCCCCAGCGCCCCGCAGCAGCCCGCTGCCAATCCGAATCCCGCGCCCCAGCAGCCGGTCTATCCCCAGCAGAATTATGGGCAGCCCGCCGGTGCGCCCCAGCAGCCCGGCTATCAGCAGCCTTATCCCCAGCCCACCCCGGCGCAGGCCCTGCTTGCCAAGGCGGAGCGGTCGCTCAACAATTACCGGGTCACCCTGCTTCTGGTCGCCATCCTGAGCCTGGCGAACTGTCTGCTGGCCCAGGTCTCCAATACCTATCTCATGTTTTCCCTGTTTTTCCCCTATGATCTCTCCTGTCACCTCAACGCCTATTGGGACGTGCCCGTCCCCCTGCTGATCGTGCTGGCGGTGCTCATGGTCGCCGCCATGTTCCTGTGCTGGGCTCTGAGCAAAAAGTCCCCGAAGGTCGTCTGGATCGCCTTCCTTGTGTACCTGGCGGACACCGTGTATATGTTCACCCAGGTCCTCAGCAACGTCAACAATCTGATTGCCCTGCTGTTCCACGCCTATGTGCTGTTCTGCATTGCCCAGATTGTTGCCGCCGCCCGGCAGCTGGAGCGGGCCCAGAAGGCGCTGGCCGAGGAGCAGAGCCCGGTCCACAACGGCCAGGCCCCCTGCAAGCATCCCCCGGTGGAGCTGTAAAAATCCAGATCTGTCCCCCGCTTCCGTTTTCTCTGCGGAAGCGGGGCTTTTTCCATTTTGCTTTGACATTCCCGCCCGGGCGTGATACACTATTTGCTTTGACATTCCCGCCCGGGCGTGATACACTATTGGCATCTCAAGGAGGAGGCTCTGCCTATGTTTTATGCGCTTTGCGCCCTGTTTGCCGGACTGATCGTCGCGGCGGATCAGGCGACAAAATATCTGGTCCTCACGCAGATCCCCTATGGCGGCGAGGTGCCCCTGCTGCCCGGGGTCGTGCGGCTGACCCATGTACACAATTACGGAGCGGCGTTTTCCGCCCTGCAGGGGCAGAAATGGCTGTTTTTCCTGGTATTCGCCCTGTTTACCCTGGTAATTGTGCTTTTTCTGTGGAAAAAGTGGGTGCCCTTCACCAAGCTGGAGGTCCTGAGCCTGGCGGCCATCTATGGCGGCGGGCTGGGCAACGTCATTGACCGGGCCGCCCGGGGCTATGTGGTGGACATGATCGAGACGGAGTTCATCCGCTTCCCGGTGTTCAACGTGGCGGACTGCTTCATCACCTGCGGCGCGGTGCTGCTGTGCGTCCACCTGCTGTTCTTCAACAAGGAATTCTGGAAAAAGGACGGGCCCAAGGCATGAAGCTGATCTGCCAGGAGGAGGGCCAGCGCCTGGACGTGTTCCTCTCCCAGGCGGTGGAGGGGCTCACCCGCAGCGCCGCCCAGCGGCTTTTGGAGGCGGGCGCCGTCCGGCGCAACGGAAAGGCCGCCAAGAAGAACGAAAAAACCGCCCAGGGGGACGTGATCGAGCTGGAGCTCCCGGAGCCCCAGAGCGTGGACATCGCCCCCCGGGACATTCCGCTGGAAATCGTCTATGAGGACGAGGACGTGCTGGTGATCAACAAGCCCAAGGGACTGGTGGTCCATCCCGCCGCCGGGCACTGGGACGACACCCTGGTCAACGCGCTGATGTACTGCCGGGGAGACAGCCTGTCCGGCATCAACGGCGAGCTGCGCCCGGGGATCGTCCACCGCATCGACAAGGACACCTCCGGGCTGCTGATCGTCGCAAAGAACGATCTGGCGCACACGGTCCTGGCCAGCCAGCTGAAGGACCACACCCTCTGCCGGGTCTACGAGGCCATTGTGGTCGGCGAGCTGAAGGAGGGGGGCACCGTGGACGCACCCATCGGCCGCCATCCCACGGACCGGAAGAAAATGACCGTAACCCAGCGCCTGGGGCGGCCCGCCGTGACCCATTATGAGGTCCTCCAGCGCTTCCGGGGCTACACCCATATCCGCTGCCGCCTGGAGACCGGCCGGACCCATCAGATCCGGGTCCATATGGCCTATATTGGCCATCCCATCCTGGGCGACACCGTCTACGGCCGGAAAAAGCCGGAGCTGGGGCAGGATACCCAGTGCCTCCATGCAGGGCTGCTGCAATTCCGGCACCCCCGCACCGGGCTGCCCGTGATTGTGGCCGCCCCCCGGCCCGCCTACTTTGAGGCCGTGCTGGAAAAGCTCCGCAGGTCCTTCTCCCTGCCCGGGGAGGAATAGCCCGGCGCGCATTCCCTTGTCTGTACAAAAAACGGGAGGCCGGAGGGTCTCCCTGTTCTTTATAAAGCAGCGAAAGCGGGAGGCTTCTGGCCTCCCGCTTGCTTATCGGATGGATTTCGCGTATTGGGTGGGGGTAATGCCAAATTTCTCCTTAAACTGCCGGGAGAAGTGATGCACGGTGGAATACTGCAAGAGCTGAGAAATTTCCGTAAAATTCAGCTTGCCCTCCCGGATCATCTGGCGGCTCTCCTGAAGCTTGATCCGGCGGATGTACTCTCCGGGGGAAATTTGCAGATTCTTGTGGAACAGCGCCGTCAGATAGGAGGGGCTCACCCCCGCCTCCTTGGCCACCATGGGCACGCTGAGCTTTTCCCGCACGTTCTCGCTGATGAACCGCTGGGCCCGGTTGATTACATCGTTCTCGTTCTGAATGGCGGCGGCGGTGCGCAGGGAGGTCGTCCCCTGCATGGCCCGCCCCTCCCGCAGAAGAGTCAGCAGCAGATTGCCCAGCAGGCAGATGATGCAGTCGTCCGCATACTCGTCCTGCCGGTCCCGCTCCCGGAGCATCTGCCGCAGGAGCTCCACCGCCTGGTGCGGCGCGGCAAATTTCCGGTTCAGCAGAGACTTCAAATCTCCCGCCGCCAGCTCAAAGGAAATGGTAATGTAATTGGCGGCGCAGTCCGTATCCGTATACTGCATATGCCACTGGTCCGGCCCGTACAGGGTCAGGTCCCCCTGCTCCAGGAGCAGGTCCTGCCCCCCGGCCACGGAGTGAATATAGCCCTTATCCACATAAGTAAGCTCCCAGGTGGGGTGGCTCTCCCCGGGGAAGAAGAAGCCCAGCTCCTTCTCCTGATAGAAAAAGGTAAAGATCCGGCCCACCTCCAGCTTCCGGGAGAGCTGAAGGCCGGTGAAGCTGTCCGGCAGGGGGAGGATCTTGGGCC
Source organism: uncultured Oscillospiraceae bacterium (assembly GCA_934565775.1). GTDB lineage: Bacteria > Bacillota > Clostridia > Oscillospirales > Oscillospiraceae > Faecousia. Next base: position 6,088 of record CAKTIN010000028.1, on the reverse strand, counting down.
AGCTCCCCTGAGCCGCCACCATCCGCACCACGGAGCTGCCCGCATAGGGCACCAGGGCAAAGCGAATCCCCGGGTGGATACACACAGGCTTGTCCAGATAGAAAAACTGGAAGGGCCCGCCGTCCTTGCTGGCCGCCAGGACGGTCATGCCGCTCTCATAGTCCAGATAAACCGGGGCGGCAGGATAAAACAGTTGATTTTGGACCTCGCCGGTGCGCAAGGTCTCGGACGCCCATTCCGCGCCTCCGGGCAAGCGGTCCTCAGCCGGGCGCTCCGGGCGAATGGTGCCGAAGTCAGCGAAAGTCAAGGAGTTCAAGTTTTTGACCATAACAGGACCCATCCTTCGCAATCAGATTAAAAAGATACCTGCCCCCATTTCAGGGGCAGGTATATTATACAACATTTTTTGTGCAAAAAACAACAATAATCTTGCTGTTTTGTGTCTTTGCTTGGCAGGTTTTTCCTAGCGCTGATACTCGAACTCCCAATCGTAGATGCTGACGGTCTCTCCGTCCTGGATGCCCATCTCCTCCAGCCGCTGGAACAGGCCGCATTTGTGCAGCTGGCGGTCAAAATACATCCGGGATTCAAAGTCGTCAAAGTTCACATCGTTCAGCAGCCGCTCCATCCAGGCCCCGGAGATCACCCAGGTATCCCCGTAGTGCTCGATCTCCAGCTCGCTGGGGTCCCCCGCCTCTTCCAGAGGCTTCACATACTCCGGCTCGTACACCGTCACCGGAGGCAGCTGCCGCAGCCGGTCCGCGACCACCCGCATAAGCTGCCGGGTACCCTCGGTGGTGGCGGCGGAAATGGCGTAAAATTCGCAGCCCAGGCGCTCGGCGTGGTCCTTCAGCCGCTGCAAATTGTCGCTGTCCGGGGCCAGCAGGTCGCACTTGTTGGCCACGACGATCATAGGCCGGTTGCTCAGGTCCACGGAGTAGTCGTGGAGCTCGGCGCAGATCTTGTCAAAATCCTCCACCGGGTCCCGGCCCTCGGAGCCGGAGACGTCCACAATGTGCAGCAGCAGGCGGCACCGGTCAATATGTCGGAGGAAGTCATGCCCCAGGCCCGCGCCCTCTGCGGCGCCCTCAATGATGCCGGGAATATCCGCCATGACGAAGGACACGCCCTCGTCCACATAGATGACCCCCAGGTTGGGGAACAGGGTGGTGAAGTGGTAATTGGCGATCTTCGGCCGGGCGTTGGAGGTCACGGAGAGCAATGTGGATTTGCCCACATTGGGAAAGCCCACCAGGCCCACGTCCGCCAGAAGCTTCAGCTCCAGGATGACCTCCCGGGCCTCCCCGGGCAGGCCGCCCTTGGCAAAGCGGGGCAGCTGCCGGGTGGGGGTGGCGAAGTGCTTGTTGCCCCAGCCGCCCCGGCCGCCCTTGGCCAGGATAAAATCGCCCCCCTGGGACATATCCACGATGATCTGCTCCGTGGCCGCGTCCCGCACCACGGTGCCCCGGGGCACCTGGATCACCAGGTCCGCCCCCCGCTTGCCCTTGCACCGGGCGCCCGCGCCGTCTGCACCGGGCTGGGCGGTATATTTCCGCTTGTAGCGAAAGTCCATCAGGGTGGACAGGTTGTCATTGATCCGCAGGACGATATTGCCCCCGTGGCCGCCGTCTCCCCCGTCCGGGCCGCCGGCCGCCACATATTTCTCCCGGTGGAACGCCACCGCACCGTCTCCGCCCTTCCCGGCGGCAACGGAAATTTTTACTTTATCGATAAACACGGTCTGCCTCCCATCTGCTGCCACAGGCAGCCTGCAAGCCTATTATAAACAAAGGGCGTTGCAAAATACCTTTGCAACGCCCTCGGGAAATTACTGCCGTGCGTACACAGAGCACTGCTTGCGGTCCTTGCCCAGCCGCTCGAACTTGACGGTGCCGTCGATCAGAGCGAACAGAGTGTCGTCGGAGCCGATGCCCACGTTCACACCGGGGTGAATGTGCGTGCCTCTCTGGCGGACCAGGATGTTGCCGGCCAGGACGAACTGCCCGTCGGCCCGCTTGGCGCCCAGGCGCTTGGACTCAGAGTCACGGCCGTTCTTGGTGGAACCGCCGCCTTTCTTATGGGCGAAGAACTGAATACCAATTTTCAGCATGATTTACACCTCCAAAACATCGAGATAATCGGGATACTCGTCCCGCAGCCCGGTGAGGTAGACCATCAGGCCCGCCAACGCGGCCTGAACGGCTTCCTCCTCATCGCAGGAAGCGGGGAGGGTGAGAGTGATGCGCGCCTGCGCCTCCTCCACCCGGACCTTGGCCCGGGCCCCGCAAATGTCATTCACGGTGCACTCGGTCAGGTTGATCGCGGCGCTGACGGCGGCGCAGACAATGTCCTGCCCGGCTTCGCCATAGCCGCTGTGGCCGGAGCAGCAGAATCCGATGATCCTGTCTCCGTCCATGAAAAATTCTACCTTTGTCATAGCTTACAGAGCGATCTTCGTGATCTCGACCTTGGTGTAAGGCTGCCGATGGCCGCGCAGGGACTTGGAGTCCTTCTTGGGCCGGTACTTGAACACGGTGATCTTCTTGCCCTTGCCGTTCTTGATGACCTTGCCCTCGACCTTCGCGCCGTCCACCATGGGAGCGCCGATCTTGGAGCTATCGCCATCCAGCACAGCCAGAACCTGATCGAAGGTCACAGCACTCTCAGCCTCGGCGTTCAGCTTCTCAATGTAGATCACGTCGCCCTCAGCCACGGTGTACTGCTTCCCACCGGTAACGATAACAGCTTTCATTTCAGTTTGCACCTACCTTTATTGTAGTCTCGCTCTTAAGGCGCCCCCCAATGGGCGGACTTCCAGCCTTTTCAATGCGGCCTTTCTATTTTAGCAGACGCAGGTTGGCTTGTCAACGGTTTTTTGCCGGAAAATCCGGATTTTTTTCGGAATGTCTTGCGATTCGCCGGAAAGTCTGCTATATTGTCTCCAGAATTTCCTGTGGGAGGATGTGCTGCCATGAAAAAGCGCTTGTTCTGCTGTCTATTGTGCCTGGGACTGCTCCTGAGCGGCTGCGGAAGCCGGGGGCCGGAGCAGCGGGAGCTGTTCGCCATGGATACGGTCATGGATCTGAAGGTCTGGGGCGGGCAGGCGGACTGCCTGGACCGGCTGGAGGCGGCACTCTATGCCCTCCAGGCCAGCTACGGCGTCAACGAGACCGAGAGCCTGGTCTGGCGGCTGAACCGGGGCCAGCGGGTCGCCCTCACCGCCCAAGAGCAGAGCCTTCTGGAGCAGGCGTTGGACCTCTCCGCCCGGACCGGCGGAGCCTTTGACCCGGTGCTGGGCCAGGCGGTGCAGCTCTGGGGCTTCACCACCGGCAGCTACCGGGTCCCCAGCGAGGCGGAGCGCCGGGTGGCCCTGGCCGCCGGAGGGGCGGAGAAGCTTCATCTGTCCGGCGGGGAGGCCTGGCTGGATTCCGGGCGGATGGACCTGGGCGGGATCGTCAAGGGCTTCGCCGCGGACTGCCTGCTTGCAATTCTGGAGGAGGCCCAGGCGGACCGGGCCATCCTCAGCCTGGGGGGCAATATTCTGACCTACGGCGTCAAGACGGACGGCTCAGACTGGCAGGTAGCCGTTCAGGACCCCTTCGGCTCCGGCTATGCCGGGACCCTGCGCATCACCGGGACAGCGTGCGTCGTCACCTCCGGGGGCTACCAGCGGTACTTTGAACAGGACGGGGTCCGCTACCACCACATTCTGGACCCGGCCACCGGCGCTCCGGCGGCGTCCGGCCTGGCCAGCGTCACCATCGTCTCCTCCTGCGGTGCCACGGCGGACGCCCTGTCTACGGCTCTGTTCGTCCTGGGGCTGGAAAAGGGCGCGGCTCTCTGGCGGGAGAGCCGAGATTTTGAGGCGGTTTTCATTACGCAGGACGGGGAAATTTACATCACCGCCGGGCTGGATGGCCGCTTTTCCCAGGCCTGCACCGTGCTTTCCCGGTAAGGCCCCGGCCCGGGCGGAGAAAGGTTCACAAAAAGTTACCAAGTTGCACCTTTCCATCCTTTGCAAACTATGCTACAATAAATGAAACAATCGGATCGAAGGGAGCCGGGACCATGCTGGATCAGGATTTTGCGGAGGTCTACTCAAAATTTAAGCTGCACTTTTACAAATCGGTGTTCAGCCGCTTCCAGGAGCGGGAGGCCAGCCTCACCACAGTGGAGACCTTCTGCATGGAGATCATCCACGACTTAGGGACCCCCACCGTCAACGAATTTGCCACCTTTGCCCAGATCTCGCCCCCCAACGCAGCCTACAAGGTCAACAATCTGGTCTCCAAGGGGTATCTGAAAAAGGTCCGCTCCACGGACGACCGGCGGGAATACTATTTAGTGCCCACCCAAAAGTATGTGGACTACTATAATATCAATTACGCCTATCTGGGCACGGTGTCGGACCGGATCCGCCGCCGCTTCCCCAAGGAGGACGTGGAGAAGCTGGAGCAGATGCTGCAGATCATCTCTAAGGAGCTCATGCCGGAGCTGCCGGAGCAGACCCACGCCACGGTCATCAAAGACGAATAATTTTGCCTCCTTTGCGGTAAGCTGGAGCAGAAGCTTGCAGCAAAGGAGGAGTGGACATGGCAAGGCGGCACAGAGACTCTCTGGCCCGGCGCGTCGGCCCCGGGATCCTGCCCGGCGCTGCGGCGCTGCCGGGGCCGGAGCCCAGGCAGACCAATCTGGCCGGGGGCCTGCGGGGCGTATGCTTCCAGGAGCCGGTCACGGACCCCCAGGGCAGCTGGACCGGCGTCCCGGCGGAGCCCTATGAGGTCCCCGTCCAGGACGCAGACGATCTATAGCGGGAAGTCAAAAGCGGGAGGGCCCCACCGGGGGCGCCTCCCGCTTTTTCAACCGCCTGTTCTCCCCGGCGCAACCGTTCCCTTCCCCGGCGCAACCGAGCCCTTCCCCGGCGCAACCGCCGGTGGATTGACATTTTTGGAAAAAGCGAGTATAGTGAAGAAAAGCGGGTGTTCTCCCGCAGGTAAAGGAGGAATTACATTGCAGCAAGTCAAGCACAGCGCTTATATTGCGCAGAAAAAGCCTGCCGCAAAGCGGCTTTTGGAGAAGCTGCTGGAGAAGTTTTCTTACGCCTCTGTCCTTCTGACGGATTGCGATGGAAAAGGCTACCGGGTCTCCAGGAACGGGACCCAGCTGAACCAAACCACCATGTTCGGCGGTAAGGGCATGGTCGTCAAGGTCTATGACGGCCGGGGCTACGCCGAATACAGCGGCAACGACCTGACGGACAGCACCGTGGAGGCCATCGCCGCCGAGATTGAGACCCGGCTGGTGCCTCTGGCGGCGGCCCTGCCGGAGGGGCTGGACCAGAGCGCCTATGGCAAGCTGGCAGACGAGCCCTGCGTTTTTTCTAAGGCCACGTCCTACGCCGTCCATCCCAGGGACCTGGGGGACGAGGCCATCGTCAGCCGCCTGACCGCCCTGCGGGAAAAGGCCCTGGGGCAGAGCGAGCAGCTGCTGGACGCCATGGTTGCCATGGAATATCAGGAATATCACAAGCTCTTCCTCTCCGCGCACCGGGAGATGGAGCAGGATGTGCTGTGGACCACCGGCGCTCTTGGCGCCGTAGCGGGCCGGGGCCAGCGGATGGAGGTGGGCTATAAGGGCTTCTCCAACCTGGGCGGCGCCGAGGTTCTGGAGGGCATGGAGGCCCAAATCCCCACGGTGGTCCGGACCGCCGAGGCGCTTCTGGACGCCCAGCCCATTGAGCCGGGCACCTATGAGTGCATCTGCGACCCGGATGTGACCGGCATGATCGTCCACGAGGCCTTCGGCCACGGCGTGGAGATGGATATGTTCGTAAAGGACCGGGCCCTGGCCCGGCAGTATGTGGGCAAGCCCGTGGCCTCCGAGCTGATCACCATGCACGACGGCTGCGCCCAGAACGAGGTCGCCACCTACTTCTTTGACGACGAGGGCGTGCTGGCCCACGATACCGTCATCATTGACCACGGGATCCTCAAGGCCGGCATCAGCGACGCGCAGTCCGCCATGCACCTGGGCACGGAGCCCACGGGCAACGGCCGCCGGGAGAGCTACGAGCGCAAGGCCTATACCC